>JAQTMF010000046.1:15775-17971 GCA_028714515.1 Chthoniobacteraceae bacterium
GCACTCGAAGTCGATTTGGGGAACGTTATCAACTCCGCCATAAAAAGCACCGGGCGATAGTTGCCTCCAGCTTTCACTCGATCCCCTCGCCCCCGCCCCCCGTTTAGGAACGCCATCGTTCACCAATCTCCGCCCCGCGGCACCGGAGGCGTTTTTGCGGGCGGCTCACTTTCCTCTTTGCGCCGCCGCCTCTTTGCGTGAGAATGAACAACCATTTTGCATCAACCCGCATGATCCCTGAAACTCCCATCGAACGCGCCCGCATGGACGTGGACATCGCCTGCGTCGGCTTCGGCCCGGCCATGGGCGGCTTCCTCTCCACGCTCGCCAAGCAACTGGTCAACGAAGACGGCACCCCCGCCGTGGAAAGTGCCGCGATGCCAGGGATGCCCCCCCAAGTCGTCTGCTACGAACGCGCCGACGACATCGGCTTTGGCGTATCGGGCGTCGTCACGCGGGCAAAAGCCCTCCGCGCCTCCTTCCCGGAAATCGAGCAAGCCGGGATCCCCATGGCCACCCCCGTGGGCGAAGAAAAAGTCCTCTATCTGCTGGACCCCGTGGGAGCCAGCCGTCGCCCCGCCCTCCTGCGCGTGGCCGACCAAGCCATCAAAGCCTTCCAGTGGGCGCTCCCGGTGAAGCACGACGCCTTCGAACTCCCCTGGACCCCCTCCTTCCTCCACAAACACCACGGCATGGTCCTCTCCATGGGCCAATTCATGCAATGGGTCGGCGCGCAAGTGCAAGGGACCGGCGCCGTGCAAATCTGGCCCGGCACCCCCGTCTCCGAAGCCATCCTGGAAGGGAACAAAGTCGTCGGCGTCCGCCTCCTGGACCAAGGCGTGGACAAACAAGGCAACCCGGACGCCTCCGCCTTCATGCCCGGCATGGACATCCACGCCGCCCTCACCGTCATCGGCGACGGCCCCGTGGGCCCCATCGGCCAACAGCTCGACGCCCACCTCGGCCTCCCCGCCGGGCACCAGGCGCGCGAATACGCCATCGGCATGAAATTCGTCGTCGATCTGCCCGAGGGCACCCCCCTCAAACCGGGCACCATCCTGCACACCTTCGGCTACCCCGAGCCGGAAATCTTCGGCTTCCTCTACGTCCACCCGGACAACGTCGCCTCCCTGGGCATCTTCGTCCCCACGTGGTTCGACAGCCCCGTGCGCACCGCCTACCGCTACCTCCAGCACTGGATGCTCCACCCCTACCTCTGGCAATACCTCAAAGGCGGCAAGCTCCGCTCCTGGGGAGCCAAGACACTGGGCGAATCCGGCCTGCACGGCGAGCCGCAACTCGTCGGCGAAGGCTTCGCCCGCGTCGGCGAAGGCTCCGGCACCACAAACGTCCTCACCGGCTCCGGCGTGGACGAAGCGTGGGCCAGCGGCGTGCAACTCGCCGAAGGCGTCGTCGAACTCCTCAAAGCCAACAAACCGTTCACCAAAGAGAACCTGGAAGCCGCCTACATCACCCGCCGCCGCGCGAGCTGGGTGGAACGCGAGGGCCGCGTGGCCGAAAAAGCCCGCAACGGCTTCCAAAAAGGATTCATCCCCGGCATGCTCGGCATGGCCGTCACCGGCCTCACCAACGGCATCCTGACGCCCGGCGGCGAACCGGTCCAGCCCTACAAACGCATCCCGAGCGTGGAAGAATACTATCGCGGGCGCATCCCGGCGGAAGAAATCGCCGCGATCCGCCAGGAATGCGCCGCCAAAGGCGTCTCCCTGCACAACGCCCTCATGGAACGGGCGGGCTGGCCCGCCATACCCTACGAAGGCCAGCTCCTCGTCTCCCACCAGGACGCCCTGCTCCTGGGCGGCAAAGTGCAAGCCCCGGCGGGGTATGCCGACCACGTCGTCTTCACCCACCCGGAAGTCTGCGCCACCTGCCAGGAGCGGATCTGCATCGAAGGCTGCTCCGGCCAAGCCATCGCCCCCGGCGAAAGCGGCTGCGTCCCGGCATTCGACCGTGAGAAATGCGTCCACTGCGGCGCGTGCCTCTGGAACTGCTCCAAGCCCCGCCCCGGCGACGCCGAACGCATGATCATCGCCTTCCGCGCCGGAACCGGCGGCCTCCACTCGGCGGAGAACTAGGCGGCTGTAGCGTGCATTCCTTCGGAACAGAGTATCCGCAGATTTCGCAGAGGGACGCAGATTGAAAGGCAGAAGATCCCTTTTTGTCATTCCGGGAATC
>JAQTMF010000047.1 GCA_028714515.1 Chthoniobacteraceae bacterium
GGCTGGTATAGCAACATGTTGCAAGACCGGTTTACTTCCCATTGGGATCAGCCGCTCTCGCTCCTGCAAAATGACTACGCCACCCTCATCACGATCAAGATCGACCGGAATGGACGGATCCTGAACGTCAGCCTGGCCCAGTCCTCCGGCAACCCCACGATGGACGAGTCGGTGATGACGGCGGCCAAGCGGGTGACGCAAGTGGAACCGCTCCCCAAGGGGCTGGGCGACGCCGGCGGCTACGAGGTGAACATCGAGTTCAAGCTCCACCCGTAGGAAAAAGGCGGGCGGGTTTTTCCCCGCTCAGCCCGGGTCGGAATCGGCGGCTCGCGGCGGCTGGGCAAAGGCGCGCTCCAGGCACTCCAGTTCCCGGTTCAGAAAGCGGTCGAGGCCGTGCGCCATTTGGTCGATCCACCGGGCGCACACGGGGCCGATGGTGTAGTCGAGCGTCAGCACAATCTCCGTGAGCGATGGCCGGATCTGAAAATACTCCAGCACGCCGAGCACCTCGATGTTGCCCCGGCGGGAGCGGAAAAGCGTTTGGGCGGGGTGTTCGCTGGGAAGCCGCACCAGTTCCACGTCGGCGCGGAATCCCCAAGGCAGCCGGAACACAAAATGCGCGCTGCCTTCCGGGGTGCAGGCCGCCGTTTCGACATGCACCAGTTCGTGCCGGTAGCCCGCCAGGTTTTGCAGCCGGGCGCGCGCCGCCTCGGGCATGAGATGCAGGTGAAACGTCTTTTGGATCAGCATGGCTTCCTTTCCCCCCTGGGTTCCCACAAAAAGGAAAGCACCCGCCAAGCCAGCATTGAAACCCAGGCACTTCCGCCGGGCCGCTCCGGCCGCGCTGTCTAGAAACCGGACAACAATGTCGCCAAAGCGGACGCGGGGAGTTCGGTCTGCCCCGGGGCGACCTCGAAGAGGACGGGCCGCCCAAGCAGCTCCTCCAGCAACTCGCGATTGGTGGCGGCTGCGGGGTCGTTCTCGGCCTCGGCGCGGTTGAAGATGATCCCGGCGAAAGGGAGCCCCCGGCGCTCGATGTCGCGCACGGTGAGGAGCGCGTGGTTGAGCGCGCCCAGCCGGTTGCGGACGACCAGGGCGACCGGCAGGCCCATCTCGGCGGCCAGGTCGGCGACGAAGTAATCGCGCGTGAGGGGGACCATCCAGCCGCCCACGCCTTCGACGAGAACGGAGCGGTGCTCCGCCCGGAGCCGCCGGAAGGTTTCCATGACGAGGGACATATCGGCGGGGCGGTGCTCCAGCTTGGCGGCGGTGTACGGAGCCGTGGGGGAGGCGTAGGAGACGGGGTTGATCGTATCGAGCGGGAGGGCGTTGCCGCAAGCCGCGCGGAGAACCTCGGCGTCGCCCCGGCTGCCGCAGCAGAAGGGCTTCATGGGGACGGTATCGAGCCCGGCGCGCCGCAACGCCCGGACGAGGAGGGCCGAGACATAGGTCTTGCCCGCGTCGGTATCAATGCCTGTGACAAATAAGTTCATGAAAAATCGCTAAGGACCCGTGGAGACTCTGTTTCCCCACGCTTGCCATGGCATCCACGCGTTACGAAGCTGGAGCTTCGGGGACAAGGGCATTCCCAATCTGGAGATTGGGAACGAGAGCCGTTGTCTCTCCTACACTCCGATCTGCTCCTGGATCGCCTGGGCGATGCCGTCGGCCTGGGCGTTGATCTGCGCGCTGTCGCGGCCTTCGATGAGGAGGCGGATCTTCGGCTCGGTGCCGGAGTAGCGCAGCAGAACGCGCCCCGCGCCGCACAGCGCGCTTTCGGCCTCCTTGACGAGCGCCAGCACGCCGGGGAGCTGCTCCAGAGGGCGTTTTTCGCGCACTTTCAGGTTCCGCTGGGCCTGCGGGTATTTGGAGAGGCACTTCTTCAACTCGCTGAGCGGCTTGCCGGTTTCCGCCATGATGCGGAGAATCTGCAAGGCGCTTACAACGCCGTCGCCGGTGGTGGCGAAGTCGCCAAAGATCATGTGGCCGCTCTGTTCGCCGCCCAGGTTGTAGCCGCCGCGCATCATCTCCTCGATGACGTAGCGGTCGCCCACCTTGGTGCGGATGACTTTGCCGCCCGCCTTGGCGAGCGTTTCGTCGAGGCCGAAGTTGCTCATCACGGTGGCCACGAGGGTGTCGCCCGCGAGCCGCCCCGCTTTCAAAAAGTCGAGCGCGGCGATGGCCATGATCTCGTCGCCGTCCACGATCTCGCCGTTCTCGTCACACAGCAGCACGCGGTCGGCGTCGCCGTCGTGGCTGATGCCGACGCGGGCACCCGTTTTCTTGACGATGCGGGCGATCTCCTCGGGGTGGGTGCTGCCGCACGCGGCGTTGATGTTGCGGCCGTTGGGGGCGTTGTGGCAGATGTGCAGTTCGGCCCCCAGTTCGCGCAGGATGCACGGCGAGGACTTGTACGAAGCGCCGTTGGCGCAATCGAGGGCGATGGTGAACCCTTCCAGCGTGAGCCCGCGCGGGAAGCTCGATTTGGCGAACTCGATGTAGCGCCCCAGGGCGTCGTCGATGCGCGTGGCGCGGCCGATGTTGTCGGCGGTGGGGCGGATCGACTCGATCTCGCCGCTGAAGACGAGGTTCTCAATGCGGGCCTCGATCTCGTCGTCGAGCTTGTAGCCGTCGTGGCGGAAAAACTTGATGCCGTTGTCTTCGTAGGGGTTGTGCGAGGCGCTTAGCACGATCCCGGCGTCGGCGCGCAGGGAGCGGGTGATGTAGGCGACGCCGGGCGTCGGCAGCGGCCCGATGAGGAGCACATCCACGCCCAGCGAGGTGATCCCGGCCACGAGCGCGTTCTCCAGCATGTAGCCGGAAATGCGCGTGTCCTTGCCGATGACGATCTTGGGCCGCGCGCCGAGGCCGTGGGGGCGTTTTTCCGCCTGGGCGAAAACATGGGCGGCCGCGCGCCCCAGTTTGAGCGCCGTTTCGGCGGTGACGGGTTCCACGTTGGCGACGCCGCGCACGCCGTCGGTGCCAAAGATTTTGCGGGGTTTGGGAGCTGACATAAAAAGGGACAAAGAGGACGCGAAAATACGGGGAGAGCGGCTCAGCGGAGGACCTGGGACGGAGTGGGAATCGGGTTAGGGTTCGTCGAGGTCGTATCGATCGTCTTTTTGATGAGAAACCAGAGGATGCTCGCGGCCACCAGCGCCAGGAGCTTCGCTTCCCAATTCTGTAGAATCAGAGTCTTCATACTTTTCGAGCAGGAGGAGTTGGCCCAGGCGGCGCTTGAAGTCGTCGGGATCGAAGTCCCGCTCGATGCGCCCCCGGTGGCAGATGGAGACGTTGCCGGTTTCTTCGCTGACGACGATGGCGATGGCGTCGCTCTCTTCCGTGATGCCGAGGCCCGCGCGGTGGCGAAGCCCGAGGTTGCGGTCCAGGTCGTGCCGCTGGCTGACGGGAAAAATGCAGGCCGCCGCGAGGATGCGGTCGTTGCGGAGGATGAGGCCGCCGTCGTGCAGGGGCGTCTTGGGGTGGAAAATGGTGACGATCAGCTCCGTGGAAAGCTCGCTGTCGATGGTCACGCCGCTTTCGGCGAAGGCGTGGACGTTGGACTCGCGCTCCAGGGCGATCAGCGCGCCGAGCTGGCGGTTGGAGAGTTCAAAAGCGGCCTCGGCAAGCACCTCGATGGTTTCCCGCTTTTGCGTGACGGTGGCGAAGATGTGCTGGCTGCCCAGCGCCGCCAGCGCGCGCCGCAGCTCGGGCTGGAAGATGACCACCAGCGCGATGGCCAGGAAGGCGGTGAACGAGCGGATCAGCCAATAGATGACCTGCAAGTCGAGCAGCTTGGAGACAAGCGTGAAGGTGAGGAGCAACACCAGTAACCCCGTCAGCACCCGGGCTCCGCGCGTGCCGCGGAAGTAGAGGTAGCTGTAGTAGATGACCACCCAGAGGATGCCGATCTCCACGGCCGAGCGCCAGTTGGCGTCGATGAAGTCGAGCAGGGAAAAGGCGAGCGGCAGGGCGATCATGATTTGAGAATCGCCTCCGTCATGCGGAGCGCCTCCACGTTGGCTTTGACATCGTGCACCCGGAACACGAGGGCCCCCAGCTCACGGCCGAGGCTCGTGAGGGCTACCGTGGGCCAAAAGCGTTGTTCCAGGGCCATATCGTCGATCAAAGTTCCCATAAACCGCTTGCGCGAGACAGCCCAAACCATCGGGCGGCCGGGCAACTCGGGAAAACCCAATTCCCCCACATGCCGCAGGAGCATCACGTTGTGTTCCACCGTCTTGCCAAAGCCGGGCCCGGGGTCGAGGGCGATCCGCGTCGGGTCGATCCCCCAGCGTAGGGCGAGCGCGGCGCTTTGTCTAAGGAAATCCCGGACTTCGGCCACGACGTCGGTGTACTGGGGCGCCGCCTGCATCGTCCGGGGCTCCCCCTGCATGTGCATCAGGATCACGCCCGCGCCTGTCTCCGCCGCCACGCGCGGCATCTCCGGGTCGCCGCGCAGGGCGGTGATGTCATTGAGGATCGACGCCCCGGCGTCCAGGGCCGCCCGCGCCACGGCAGCTTTGAAGGTGTCCACGGAAATCGCGGCCTTGAGCCGTCCCGCCAGGCGCTCGATCACGGGGACGACCCGCCGGAGTTCCTCCGCCTCCGGCACCGGTTGCGCGCCGGGCCGGGTCGATTCGCCGCCGACGTCGATGATTTCGGCCCCGTCGGCCTCCATCTGGGGGGCGTGGTCCACCGCCGCCTCCGGGTCAAAGAACTGGCCGCCGTCGGAGAAAGAATCGCGCGTGCAATTGAGAATACCCATCACCACCCCGCCGCGCGCGGAGAAGTCAAAAGTGCGGTCTTTCAGACGCCAAAACATGATAATCCACAGATTACGCAGATTGTGCGGTTTGGGAAGCAGAGAACCCAAAGGTGCCGTCGGGCGCTACTTGCTTTTCAACAGGAGGTTACGCCAGCGCCCCAGAGCTTTTTTTCGCACTGACGCAAGTATTTTTTTAAGAAAATTCCTTTTTTTGCTTTAAAACCCTGCTAGCTCATCTATTATTACGAATCGTGATTTTCCACTTGACAACGGACAGCAAATACCCCTTCTTCCCGCAGACGGGCGGTTTTGTCGCATCTTGCGCACTGAACTCAAGTAGAAATATTTCGCAGACAGAACCAATTGCAGGGAGCGCTGAATATGGATATTCAATTGACCGCTAACGATCTGGTTGTCTTGAATTCTGATTACTTGGCGGGTGAAGTCTCTCGAGAGGAGGCGCAACAATTCATCCAAGTGCATCGTGGGAGTGTCAGGTTGGCCTGCGACCGTTACAGAACAGAGAGCGAATACCGTGATTTTATTAATCAAGGCCTTCGCATCAAACTCCCTGGGCAATCGGGCTTCATAGCGAAGCGTCGGGATAGTTTCTTTGTTTTGCTAAAAAAAGCCTTCGCAAACCGATAAACCAGACGTTCGATGGACAAGGACATTCTCATGGAGGAGTTGTCAAAGCTGTGTCAGCTCTATTCCAGGACGAAATTGATCGTATTACAAGCAGAGCAAGCCTATCCAGACACAAAAAGCAATATAGCAGTTTTCAAAGAGCAGAGAGATGCTCTCGATCACTTGATGCGAGCCATAGGCGAACACATCGATAAAGGAGTAGAGAGCAATAAGGCCTATATCGCTGATCACTTTAGCAAAGCGCACGGCCATTTATACCGCGCTGCATTTGATTCGTTGGATGGAATTGGCGTTGCTGCAAAAGTAAAGCTGGAAAGGGCAGTGGAAGGTTTTTCAAATGAGGCTTTAATCGCGGTTTATAGCGAATATTTCGATCATGTAGTCGAAATGGACAAACTAGACGAACAGATAACCGCTCATCGGGCGAGTAAGGATGTGAGCCGTTCAACTCTGCAAGTTTTAGATGAATATTCAACAAGCGTAGCTCGAATGGCCGAGATCAGCAGGGGAGCAGTCGCCAGAGTACCAGCTTTTCAGGAGTGGGAACGCAGAAATGCCAAGAAAAAGCTATGGGAACGCATTGAAAAAATAGTGATTCCGCTGATAGTCAGCTTGGTAACTTTTGGTGCGTGTCAATTCTACTACGCTGTTGCAAAGCAGAAGCCCACTTTGGAAAATCCCCCTCAAGCAGCAGACTTCTCCAAAAACGAAGCAGTTACTGGAGAAAAAAATAGGCGCAACTAGTTTTCCCGTCATCGGTATTTCCAGAAATCTGCACGCCGAGTCGATCAAAGCGTCTGCAACGGTGCGCACAGAACGAGACCTCGCGCACCGCACCGATTCGCCCCTATTTCCCATCCCGAAACGCGAATAAGGGCTTCTCCATCCGCGCCTCCTCTGCTACGGTTTTCCCCCAACCCCAAATCATCCGGATTTTTATGGCTAAGACCGAAGCTCCCGCAGAAGACAAACTCACCGCCGCCCGCAACAAGAACCTCGACCTGGCCATCCAGCAGATCGAAAAGGACTACGGAACGGGAGCCATCATGCGCCTGGGAGACAAGACCTCCATGGAGGTGGAAGTGATCCCCTCGGGCAACATTCTCATCGACCGCGCCCTCGGCGTCGGCGGCTTCCCGCGCGGCCGCGTGGTGGAGATCTACGGGCCGGAATCCTCCGGTAAAACGACGCTGACGCTGACCGTCGTCGCCCAGGCCCAGAAGCGGGGCGGGCTCGCGGCTTTCATCGACGTGGAACACGCCCTCGACCCCGTCTACGCCCGCAAGCTCGGCGTGAACGTGGACGACCTCCTGGTTTCCCAGCCTAGCAGCGGCGAGGAAGCCCTGCGCATCTGCGAAACGCTCGTGCGCTCCAACGCGCTGGATGTGATCGTCATCGACTCCGTGGCCGCGCTCGTCACCAAGCAGGAACTCGAAGGGGAGATCGGCGATTCCACCGTCGGCGCGCAGGCCCGCCTGATGAGCGCCGCGCTCCGCAAGCTGACCTCGCTCATTTCCAAAGCCCGCACCACCTGCGTTTTCACCAACCAGATCCGCGAGAAGATCGGCGTCATGTTCGGCAACCCGGAGACGACGCCCGGCGGCAAGGCTCTCAAATTCTACGCCAGCGTCCGGTGCGACATCCGGCGCATCGGGGCGATCAAGCTGGGCGACGGCACCGTCACCGGCAACCGCACGAAGCTCAAAATCGTGAAAAACAAGGTGGCCCCCCCCTTCACGGAGTGCGAATTCGACATCATGTACAACGAGGGGATCTCGCACACCGGCTCGCTGCTCGACCTGGCCCTGGAACAAGGGATCATCGAGAAGCGCGGCTCGTGGATGAGCTACAAGGGCGCACAACTCGCCCAGGGGCGCGACGCCGCCAAGGAAGTGCTGAAAAAAGACCCGGCGCTGTACGAGGAGATCGAGACGGCCGTGAAAGCCAAGCTCGACGAAGCCGTCGCGGCGTAAGCGCAAAAAGGCGCGTCCTGGCACGAACAATGCTCTATGGAAAGGGGTGAGCGCCCCTCTCCAGAATGGTTGGAAAGCACCGCGTCCGGCACATGGATTTACCCTTGTGGAAATCATGATCGTGCTCGCGCTCATCGCCTTGGCGGCGATCGTCGCCGTCCCCTCCTATCAGCGGGCGCGAAAGCGGACAATGGCCGTCGCCGTGAAGACGGACTTGAAGCTCCTGGACGACGCCCTCGCGCAATGCGCCATCGAGAACAACAAGGCCAACGGCACCGTCCTCGATTTTGCCGCGCTCAAGCCCTACATCAAAGCGTCCACTCCCCTCTACGTGACGGGGGCGGACCTGTTCGGCAACCTCTACGGCCCCACGTTTACCGTCGGGTCCCGCCTTTACCCGCCCTCCGCGACCTACGAGGCGCTCTCCGACATCGCGGACCCCGCCTTCTGGACCCCGTTTACCACGCCGCCGTAACCGGAGGCGGATTTCGTCCCCCGGGCGCGGCCTTTCCAGTCGCCAAAAGGCGGCGATCGGGATAAAGCAGGGAGCGTCATGACGCTCCTTACCATCTCCGAAGTCAAACGCGCCGCCCAGGAAGCGCAAGGGCGCGCCGAGGCCCGCTTTCACGCCCAGGCCGAGGCCGTAGTGCAAAAGCAAACCCGGGATGGGAAACCGTTCTGGGAACTCACCGCCGCCGATGCCGAGGCGAAGCTGACCCTGCGCGCCTGGAGCGATTCCCCCGCCTTCGCCGCGTGCGCCGGGCTCGCGCCGGGGGCGTTTTTGGAGATCGAGGGGGAGTTTTCCTCGCACCCGGCCTTCGGCGTGGAGGCCCGGCGCTGGGCCTGCCGCCCCCTGGAGGCGGAGGAAGTGGAGCGGCTGCTCGGCGGTCCCGACGCCCTGCGGGAAAAGCAGGCGCGCGATTACGAGACCATCGCGGAGGCCGTCGCGGCCATCGCCGACCCTCGCTTGGGCGGGCTTTGCCGGCTCACCCTGGAGGAATTTGGCGAACGCTTCCGGCGCACCGCCGCCGCGCGCACCTACCACCACGCCCGCCGGGGCGGCCTCGTGGAGCACGCCGCCGGGATGATCCGGGCGGCCCGGCGGATCGCGGAAGTCTACCCCGCCCTCAACGGCGACCTGCTCGTGGCCGGGGTCCTCTTCCACGACATCGGCAAGCTCTGGGAAAACTGCCCGGAACCGCGCGGATTCGTCATGCCCTTCGACGAACGCGGCGAACTGATCGGCCATATCGCCATCGGCATCGAAGTCCTCAACGCCCTCTGGCGCAAATTACTCGCAACGCCGGAAGCCGAGGCATGGAGCGGGATGACGCCCCCCAACGAAGCCGTGCGCAACCACCTCATCCACCTGATCGCCGCCCATCACGGCGAAATGGAATTCGGCTCGCCCGTTTTTCCCAAAACCCCCGAAGCCATCACCCTGCACTACCTGGACAACCTCGACGCCAAGCTGGAGATGATGGCGGGCGGCTACCGGAACGGCACGGCGCTCGCCCCCCGCATCGTCGAGCGCGTCCGCCCGCTTCCCGCCAACCTCGTCGTGCCGCTGGAGAAATACGTCCCGCCCGCGGCGGAGTAGAGGAGATTGGCGAAGACGCGCTCTCCCGCCCGCTACCCCAGCGAGACGGGTTTTCCGCTGGCGGCGGAGGCGTAGAGCGCGTCGATGATGCGCATCAGTTTGAGGGCCTCTTGCGGCGTGTTCAGCGGTTCGGCGCGGCCGGTTAGCGCCTCCACGAAGTTGGACGCGCTGGCGCTCCGGCCCATGTCGGGGCACGGCTCGGGCACGATGGTCCGGTTCACGGAACGGCCGTTTTCCTGGACATACAGCTCGCACGCGTCGATGGCGGTGTCGTCCATGCCGTCCACGCCAAAGAGGCGCTCCACTTTCCCGCCCGCCTTGGTGCCCTGGAAGACGACGGAGACTTCCTCGCGCTTCACCATTTCCGCCCACGAGATTTGCAGGGTGAGGATTTGCCCGGTGGCGAAGGTGACGACGCCGTGCGCGGCGGTTTCCACATCGGTGACGCCGTCGGCCCGGTCGGGGATGCCCCAGGGGCCCTTGAAGCGTTTGTCGGTGATGAAGTCGTTGAAGGTGCGGCCCAGGACGTGCGCCGGCTCCGGGTAGCCCATGAAGTAGAGCGCCAGGTCCACCATGTGCAGGAGGTCGATGAGCGGGCCGCCGCCGGAGAGGGCTTTGGTGGTGAACCAGCCGCCGAAGCCGGGGATGCCGGTGCGGCGGATCCACTTGGCTTGCGCGGACTGGATGCGGCCCACGGTGCCGTTGGCGAGGTACTCCGCCATGGCGCGCGCCTCGGGCCGGGCCCGGTTGTTGAAGTTGAATTGCAGCCGCTTGCCGGAGGCTTCGGCGGCGGCGATCATCTCCTCCACCTCGCCCGCGTTGAGCCCGGGGGGTTTTTCGCAAAAGACGTGTTTGCCCGCCCGGAGACAGCACACGGCCAAGTCCTTATGAAAACGGTTGGGGACGATGAGGGAGACGGCGTCCAGCTCCGGCAGCGCCGCGAGCATGGCGTCGGCCGATTCGAAGGATTGGGGGATCTCCCATTGCGCCGCCGCGCGCGCCGCCGCGCCGGGCGCGGGATCGGCCACGGCCGCCACTTCGGCGCCCGCGCGCCGGAATCCTTGGATGTGATAGGGGAGCATTCCGCCCGCCCCGACGACGCCGATTTTCAGTTTGGAAGGAGTCATAAAACGTGGAGAATACCGGGCCGTATCCGGCAGCCCATCAAAATTTTTGGCGATTCCTCCAATTTTTGGAGGCGCTTTTGCGGGCTCCCCGTTGCCTCGGAAATTCCCTCTATGAAAAACGCGCAACGCTTCGCATCAAAGACAAAAGAGTTATCCGCAGATTGCGCAGATTTCCGCAGATTTTATTAGGGTGAATCTGCGTTCATCTGCGAATTCTCTTCTTGCGAACAAGATCATGGGACACGCTCTAGGCGGTGTTCACGACTTGGCAGGAAGGGAAATTACAGGCAAGCGTGTCGGTTAGGACCTCGTGGATTTTTAACAGGATTAACAAGATTAAGGAGGATTTACGGGATAAGATGAAGGGGCGTTGTTGCGGCATCTGAGCAAAATCCCGTTCATCTTTAAAAATCCTGCCAATCCTGTTTAAAATTTCCAACGTTTCTCTTTTCTTCTGGTTTGAATGCGTGAACACGCGCTAGTCGGTGATCTCGTAAACCGTATCGTCCAAGGCGAGGAGCATGTTGGAGCCGAGGGCCAGCCACGGGGCGGCCTCCGGGTGGCGGGTGACCAGGGCGAAGTAGGCGTCGGTGTTGAACTGCACGCGCTGGCGCTTGGTGAGCGCTTGCGCCTTCGCGTCCACCCACTGCGCGCCGTTTTGGAAGAAGGCGCGCCCGTTCACGTATTTGGTTTGCTGGGTGTATTGCGCGATGCGGCTGGTGGCGGCTTTGTCCGCGAACGCGGGAGCGGAGGTGGCGGACGGGGCGAGGGAGGTCATCGCGGACCGGTTGCCTTCCGCGCGGGCATACCCGGCCTGCACGGCTTGCTTGAAAACGTTCTGGCTCACCGCGTTGGCCACGGCGGCATCGCCGGTCGCCACTCCCTTGAATTGCGCCCACGCGCTCGCGGCTCCGGCCCGGGCCGCGCGGTCTTTGTTCATTTCCTGCATGGAGCGCAGTTCCATCGGGACGGCGCGGCGGTCTTCGTCTTCCAGGATGAGATACGCCGTGTAGGGCGTGACGATGCCGTAGCGCCGCGCGAGGGCGGCCACTTCGTCGCGCAATTCCGGGCTCTCGCCGTGGAGCCGGATTTCGTCGAGCAGGAAGCCGACTTGGCGCGTTGCCCACAGGGCCGGGATGAAGTCGGGGCCCCCTTCGCGGTCGGCGAACCGGACGGTGTATTCGAAGCGCTGCGGGCGGCCCCCGGCTTCGCCGGTGAGGACAGCCTTGGCCTCGCCCGAGCCCTGGTAGCGGCCGGTGAGCACGAGCTGGTCGCCCTTGTAGAGGTCGGGCAGGGCGGCGGGGGCAAGCTGGCTTGTGGTGACGCCGCCGGAGAATTCCAGTTTGAGGTTCGTCAACGCCGGTTCCTTGATGCGGGTGAAGAAGCGGGAGACTTTCTCCTCGATATCCTCCTCCGGCAGCACGTATTGGCTGAAGGCGCGGGTGGACTCGGCGAGCGGATCGAGGAGATGGGTGTTTACGTCCGAGCCGACGCCGAAGGAGAAGATCCGCGCGTTGCCCGCCGTTTTCCCCACGCGGTCCAGGATCTCCTTCGGAGCGCGCGGGCCGACGGTCGGCTGGCCGTCGGTGAGGAAGATGACGACGAACGGCCGCGCCCCCGCCTCCGGGCGCAGCTTCAACGCCGCGTCCAGCGCGTTGGCGATCGCGGTTCCGCCCCGGGCCTCGATGCCGCGCAGGAACTGGCCCGCCCGCTTGCGGTTGGCGTCGTTCGCGTCGGCGAGCTTGGAGAAGAGCGGCTCCGCGTCGGTGGAGAAGCGGAGGATTTCGAAACGGTCGCGGGGGTTCAGGCTCTCCACGCAGTATTCCAGGGCTTTCCTGGCTTGCTTCAACTTCGTCCCGGCCATGGAGCCGGAGCTGTCAAAAACGAATACCACATCCTTCGGCGCGGGCTCCCCTTCCGGCGCGGCGGGCGACGGCGCGGCCAGCAGGAGGAAATAGCCCGGCTCGTCCCCTTGCTTGCAGGTCATCACATGCACGCCCACGTCGGCCTTGCCTTGCGCGAGGACGAGCTGGAAGTCGGTGTCCGGCTTCTCGTTTTTGGCCTCGTAGCGGATCGCGGCTTTGCGGGGGCCGTCGCGCTGGATGTCGATCTTGTGGCTCGGGGAGTAGATGGAGGTGAGCGGCTCCTCCGACAGCACCTCCACCTTTACCCCCAGAGTCGGGATCGGCTTGGCCGAGAATTTTTCCGTGCCGAGCGGGTACGTATAGCGCAGCGTCCCCTCCTCGGCGGTGAGCAGCTCCGTGTAGACGAGCTTCACCTGCTTGCGGCTGTGCGGCTCGATGGGGAAGATCCGCGCCTTGAAGAGGCCGCGCCCCGCGTATTCCAGCAGGGCCGGGTCCTTCGCTTTGCGGACGATGGATTCATACAATTCGCGGGCCTTGTCGGCCGGAAGCAGTTCGGCGGGGGTCATTTTGCCGTTCACATCCATGCGGAACTGGTCCAGGTGCGCCTCCTTGGGGATGGGGAAGAGATACGTGCCCTCCAGCCGCCGGGATTGGGGATTGTAGAACTCCTCCTCCACGGTGGTCGTCGCCAGCGGGCCCTCGATGCGGACGGAGACCTGGTGGCGGGTCACTTCCAGCGGGGTGAGCGGCTGCTTTGCGGGAGCTTCCGTGGCGCCGTCCCAGCCGGTGATGAGGACAAAGCCGTCCCCCCGCGCGGGGAGAATCCAACCAAGGAGACAGGCCAGCAAAGCGAGGAGCGTTTTCAGGTTCATGGGCGCGAGGTGTTCAGGGGTTCAACGCGCGGCGCGGCGAAATCTTAGGGGGTTATCCGCAGATTTCGCGGAAGAGCGCAGATTTTAACGAAAGCAATCTGTGTAAATCGGCAAAATCGGCGGATGCCTCCTATCGCTTTCATTCAGGGCGGACCTTCAAAAACCGATTGCCTCGCCGGGGTGGCTGGCCTAGGCTGTTGGCCACTATGACCTTGACCGAAAAGATCCTTGCCCGCGCGAGCGGAAAGCCGTGGGTGCGTCCCGGAGACAATGTATGGGTCAACGTCGATGTCCTTATGACTCACGACGTTTGCGGCCCGGGCACCATTGGGGTGTTCAAACGCGAATTTGGCAAAAACGCCAAGGTTTGGGACCGCAAGAAGGTCGTCATTATCCCCGACCACTACATTTTCACCGCCGACGCGATGTCCAACCGCAACGTGGATATCCTGCGCGAGTTCGCCAACGAACAGGGCCTGGAGTATTTCTACGACGTGATCGACGACCCGAAGGGCCAGTGGCGCTTTGACACGGCCAAGGGCAACGGCGTGCGCCAGTTCGGCGGCCGCTACAGCGGCGTCTGCCACTCCTCGCTCGCCCAGAAGGGCCACAACCGCCCCGGCGAAGTCCTCTTTGGCACCGACTCGCACACCTGCCAGTCCGGCGCGTTCAACCAGTTCGCCACCGGCATCGGCAACACCGACGCCGGGTTCATCCTGGGCACCGGCAAGCTGCTCATCAAGGTTCCCGAGACCATGCGCTTCTTCTTTGAAGGCGCGCTGCCCCGCGGGGTGATGGGCAAGGATGTGATCCTGCACTTGATCGGCGAGATCGGCTTCGACGGCGCGACCTACCGCGCGATGCAGTTCGAGGGCCCCGGCGTCAGCTCGCTCTCCATGGACGACCGGATGACCGTCACCAACATGGCCATCGAGGCGGGCGGCAAGAACGGCATCTTCACGTGCGACCAAAAGACGCTGGACTACGTCAACGCGCGCGTCGCCGCCAACGGCACCAAGAACACCTTCGAGCCGGTGGAACCCGACGCCGACCAGAAAGTCATCTACGACAAGACGTTCGACCTCTCCAAGCTGGAGCCGACCGTCGCCTGCCATCCCGACCCGGGCCAGCGCAAGCTCGCCAAGGAGCTGGGGAACATCAAGCTGGACCGCGCCTACATCGGCTCGTGCACCGGCGGCAAAACGTCGGACTTCCTCGCTTTCGCCGAAGTGGTGAAGGGCAAGTCGGTGAAAATCGACACCTTCGGCGTCCCCTCCACCACGGAGGTGCTCAACGACCTGAAGGCGACCAAGTGGGACGGCCAATCCGTTTGGGACATCCTGGCTTCCGCCGGCGTCCGCCTGACGGAGAACCCCGGCTGCGCCGCTTGCCTGGGCGGGCCCGCCGACACCTTCGGCCGCGTGAACACGGCCGGGATCAAGTGCATCAGCGCCACCAACCGGAACTTCCCCGGCCGCATGGGGCACAAGGAAGCGCAAGTCTTCCTGGCCAGCCCCGCCACCGTCGCCGCCTCCGCGCTCACCGGCAAAATCACCGATCCGCGCGAGTTTCTCTGCTAATCAGAAAGTTGAGAGAGGAAGAAGACGAGAGTGAAGAGATCGCACCGCTCAAAGCCTCTTTCTCTCAACCCTAAACACTCAACTTCTTTTCACTAAAACTATGGCCAAGACCATCACCAGCAAAGTTTTCGTTGTCCAAGACAACATCGACACGGACCAAATCATCCCGGCCCACTACCTCAACCTCATCCCGACGATTCCCGAGGAATACGCGAAGCTGGGCAGCTACGCCATGGCCGGCCTGCCCGACGACCAGTATCCCACCAAATTCGTCCCGGAAGGCCAGGTAAAGACCCCCTACGGCATCATCATCGCGGGCCGCAACTTCGGCTGCGGCTCCTCCCGCGAACACGCGCCCATCGCGCTCGGCGCGGCGGGGGTGGAAGCCGTCGTGGCGGAGTCGTTCGCCCGGATCTTCTTCCGCAACAGCGTGGCGACCGGGGAATTGTATCCCTTCGACACGCCCGAGCGCCTGTGCGAAAGCGTCAAAACCGGCGACGAAGCGACGCTCGACCTGGACCACGACACGCTCACCGTCAACGGCAAGACCTACCAGCTCAAGCCGCTGGGAGACGTTCGCCCCGTGATCGACGCGGGCGGCCTCTTCAACTACGCCCGCAAAAGCGGGATGATCGCCTCGGCGCAGTAGAAACGCCGCCGCATGCGCCGCCGCCTTGTGATTGCAGGAATCTCCTTGCTCGCCCTGGCGGCGCTCGTGGCCGGTTGCGGATGGCTGGTGGTGCGCGCCGGCGCGGGTCGGCTCTATACGGACGTCGCCGCGACGCCCGCGCGGGAGGTCGGTTTGCTGCTCGGCACGTCGGAGAAGCGCAAGAACGGGAAGAGCAACCCGTTTTTCACCCACCGGATCTCCGCCGCCGCCGCGCTCTATAAAGCGGGCAAAGTGCGCCGCCTGCTGGTGAGCGGCGACAACCGCCGCAAGGATTACGACGAACCGGCCACCATGCGCGCCGCGCTGTTGGCAAAAGGCGTCCCGGACGCGGCGATCACCGTCGATTGCGCCGGGTTCCGCACCCTCGATTCGGTGATCCGCGCCAAAGACGTTTTCGGGCTTTCCGGGTTCACCGTCATTTCGCAGCGCTTCCACGATCAGCGGGCGCTCTTCATTGCCCGCCACGAGGGGCTGGATGCTATCGGCTTTTGCGCCGCCGATGTCGGCATGCGCCGGGGGTTCAAAACGCAGATCCGCGAGGCCTTCGCCCGCGTGAAAGCCGTGTTGGATCTCTACGTCTTCCACACCCAGCCCAAGTTCCGGGGGCCGAAAATTCCCCTCGCCTAAAGCGCTTTCCTCTGGAATGGTGGGGGCTTGGGACGCATTGACGCGTCCTCTTTTTTATCCCACCCATCCCTTGCCTACGCTCGCCAACCCCTGCCGCCGGTCCGCTCTCCGGGACATCCTTCTTTTGCTGCTGCTCTGTTACGCCGCTTTCGGGTGGAACCTGGGCAAACTGGGCCTGATCGATCCCGACGAGCCGTTCTACGCGCTGACCGGCCGGGAAATGGTGCAAACGGGCGACTGGATGACGCCGCGCATCTTCGGCCAGCCGCAGTTTGAGAAGCCGATCTTCTACTACTGGATGCTGGCGGGTTCCTACCGGGTTTTCGGAGAATCCGAGCTGAGCGGGCGGCTCCCGGCGGCCGTCGCGGCGACATTGCTGGTCCTGCTCACCTACGCTTTTGCCAAGCGCGTCTTCAATGCCCGGGCCGGGCTGCTCGCGGGGGTCTTCCTCACCGGCGGGCTGGAGCTTTGCCTCATGGGGCGGCTGATGCTCACGGATATTCCGCTGGCCCTCTTCATCACCGCCGCCCTCTATTGCTATTGGCGCGCGCTGGAGGAGCCGGAGCGGAGCGGGCGCTGGATCTTCTGGCACCTGGTCTGCACGGGGTTCGCCGTATTGACCAAAGGGCCCATCGGGTCGCTGGTGCCGCTGTTCACGATGCTGGCCTTCAACCACTTTGGGAAACGCCCGTCGATCCTGCGGGGCCGGGCGTTCTGGTGGGGAGCCGCCGCGCATGCCGCCATCGTGGTTCCGTGGTATGGCCTGATGCTGGCCGAACACGGCTGGAAGTTCATGGACGAATTTTTCTACCGCGACAACGTGCTGCGCTTCTTCAAAGCCGAACACCCCGCCAACAACCATTGGTGGTATTACCCGGGGCTGCTCCTCCTCGGCTCCATCCCGTGGCTCCCGGCGGTCTTGCTGGCCTTGCGGCGCATGGTATTCGGCATGCGGGACAATACCGGCATTCTCTTCGCCGCGTGCTGGCTGCTGCCCAACCTGCTGTTTCTGACGCTGGCGCAGTCGAAGCTCCCCTCCTACGGCTACTACCTCTTTGTCCCGCTGGCATTCCTCGCCGGAGCGGCGCTGGATTCCCTCCTTTCCCACGGTTTCCAGACGCGCGGGGAAAAGGCGTTGGTCTTGTGCGGAGCCGTCGTGCAGGCCGCGGCCGCTTTGATCGCGCCGTTGCTGCCGGTGGCCAAGCCGTTTGCGGCGACGGTCTGGGCGTTCGGCGCGGTGCTCGCCGTGGCCGCCGTCGCGCTGGCTTTGCGCCGATTCCGCTTCTGGATGGGGGCCACCGCGATGGCGACGGTCGTGCTGATCGGCTGTGCGCTCACGGTTTCGTTCAGCCCGGTGGAGGAGATGGTTTCCATCCGCTCCACGGCGCTTAAAATGAAGGCCCAGCGGCAGGCGGATGAACCGCTGCTGGCGGGGAAATTCGCCATGCGCGGCGTGGTTTACTATACGAACCTGCCGGTCTCCGTGCTCTCCGGGAGCGGCCTGCATCCGTTTTGGGCGGATCACCCGGTGACGATCATCAACGGCAAAAAGGGGCTGGCTCAACTGTTGGAGACCACCCCCTCGGCGCTCTGCACCATGCGCAAGGCCGACTGGAACACCTTCCGCAAATCCTCCGCTTTCGAAACTCCCGGGCCGGACCAATGGAGCGGGGAAAGCCTCTTCATCCGGGCCCGCCGCCCCGCCGCCGAGGGCGCCAAAGTTTCCCCGGCACCGTAGATGCCTTAGGGCCTGTTCACGAATTCACTAAAAAGAATGAGGAATCCAGGAAACCAGGAAGAAGAGACGTTGCCGGGGAATCAAAGCTCTGTTTCCTGGTTTCCTCATTCGTCCCTGCCTTTTCCTCATCCTCTTTCCGAATTCTTGAACAGCTTGCTAAACCCCTGCTTGCCTTTGAGGCCGCAGGCGCGAATGGTATTGTTTTTCCATGAATCTCGCCGATATCC
>JAQTMF010000048.1 GCA_028714515.1 Chthoniobacteraceae bacterium
CGGCCAACCGCTGGAAAGAACTGGTCAAAACCCACGCTGTTTCCTTGCAGGACGCCGACGAAAAATTCAGCGCGGAAAAGGCCCGGGGCGCGGACTACGCCGCCGCGAAGGCCAACGCGGCGCAGCTTTCGGACTTGCAGCGTTTCAAACACATCGTCGCGCCGTTCGACGGCGTCATCACCGCCCGGCTTGTGGAAATCGGGGCGCTTATTTCGGTAGGATCGAGCCCCACCGAGCTTTTCCACATTGCGCAAACCGACAAGATGCGCGTCATGGTCAATGTCCCGCAAGCCTACATGCGCTCCGTGGTTCCCAACCTGGCCGCCGATCTCGTCGCCCGCGAATACCAGAACCGCCGCTTCCCCGGCACGGTGACGCGGACGGCCAAGGCGATCGACCCGCAATCGCGCACGCTTCTCGCCGAGGTCACGACGCCCAACAAAGACGGCGCGCTGCTGCCGGGGATGTATGCGCAGATCCACTTCAAACTCAAAAACGCGGAACCGGCGGTGATGGTTCCCGCCAGCGCGCTGGTCGTCCGCGCGTCCGGGCCGATGGTCGCCATCGTGGATGCCGGGGGGCGGTATGCGTATCGCAAGGTCCAGCTTGGCCGCGACCTGGGCTCGCGGGTGGAGATCACCTCCGGCATCGGCATGGAAGACCGGGTCGTCACCACTCCCACCGACGACTTGACCGAGGGAGCCGTGCTCAATGTTCAGGAGCCGAACCAGGCGGAACCCAAAGAGGGTTCGTCGAAAGAGTGAACCGGGGTCTTCCCGCTTCTAGAGGAATCAATCCGAAGGATTGAAAGAGGCTAGCCGGGGATCAAGCGCAGCGACATCCCCGGTTGGGGTGGTAAAACCGCTGCCACCCCTCCCGGGGTGAATGTATGGCGGGGTGAGTTCCGGTGGTGTCGGCGCGTGAACGCGCCTCGACCACCGGCTAACGTCTGGAAACCCTCCGGGTTTCTTTCTCTTGATTCGCGCCTCCTATTCCCCGGCTATACAGATACAGCGTTGCCAGACTTACAAATCGCCAAGACCGATCCCCGCGTTGCTTTCGGCCGCTCCGTCAAAGAGAACAACGCGTTCGAGAGCGAGATTTTTGACCGTTTCCAGGGGATTGTTTTTTGTGAGGAGAAAGCGCGGTTTGAACGTTTCCTCCAGTGATCCCACGGGGTGCTGGTTGGTCAGCGCGCGATGGTTTCCATAGGTAGCCTGGTAGAGGATATCGGCCGTGGACATCCCGGCCGCCTCCAGCAGTTCCATCTCACGAAGCAAGCCTGTTCCATGGGCAACCCCGCACGATCCCGCGTCGCTGCCGACGAGCACGTTGACGCCCAGCGCCAGGGCTTCTTGAATGCTCCGGGCGTGATTTTCGAGGATGCGCTTGAGGTTGTCGAGCGTCTGGCCCTCCCATCCCATCACCTCGGCGTTGTCCACCTGGGCCTGCACGGGCGTCAAGGTGGGCAGCCATGAAATCGCGCGGTCGCGCATTTTCGCGAGTTGGCCGTCGGTGATGAAGAAGCCGTGTTCCAGGGTATCGACCCCGCCGTCGATCGCATAGTCCACCCCCAGCTCGCCCGAGGCGTGGGCCATGAGATGTTTCCCATGGGCGCAGGCCGCGCGCTTAAATTGTTGGATTTCTTCCACGCTGAACTGGGGCTTGGCGACGACGGCGCCTTTGGCGAAATTGATGATCCCGGTGGGGACGATCTTGATATGATCCGCTCCTTCCGAAACGCGCGCCTGCACGCAGCTTTCGATATCGGGATGGTCTTCCAATGGCTTCCCAAAAAAACTGCCGTAGCGCCCGCGGCGATGGATGGCGGCGCCCGGGCTGAAGACGTTCGCCATATATGGCGGGCGGTTTTTGGACGCGCTCAGTCTGCTCAAACGGAGGCCGACCCGTTCATTGTCTCCGCCGTCGCGCATCGCGATAATCCCCAAGCGCGCCAGGGTGCGGACCCGGTTTTCGGCGCGTTGGTAGAGTGTTTGGGAATCTTGTTTTAGGTAGGCCGTGCGCCGTTCGATGTCCAGTTCCGCCCCTTCGAGAAATACATGGGAATGCCCTTCGATCAACCCGGGCATCGCGGTGTAGTCCGGCAGGGCTAGATCCGGGGTCTTTTTTCCGTTCACGACGGCAGCCGAAGGCGCTTCCGCTCCCACGTAGACGATCCGCTCCCGGGTATAGACCAGGTGAGCGTTCTGGAGGACGCGCCGGTTTTTCGCGTCCAATAACTGCCCCGCCACGATCCATCGGAGAGGATCGGCGTCGGTGATCGCTAAAGAAGATAGCATGTTGGATCAGTTCGCCTCGCTCCAGAGTTCCATGAGTTCATCGAGCTGCCGGAAGCCGGCGTCTTCCTGGCTTTCGCCTGGTTGAACTTTCCCTTTTTCAAGAATGCAGGCCAATTTTTGCACGAGCGGTTCCTCCTTGGGCATCGGCTCGACGTTCTTCTCGGGATTGGCGAGCACAAAGTCCATGCCTGCCTCCGTCGCCAGGGCCAGGAAGGCGCGTTCCAGCGGAATGTGCAGCGACTTGGGTGCGCCGATCGCGAAGTTCGACAAGCCCACGGAGACATGGATGCCCGCCAGATCGCTTTCCGACCGGATCGCGCGGACGGAGTCCAGGCAGAGATTGATGAGCCCCGATGTATCCGACGCGACCGGAGCCAGGCCGGGGTCGATGATGATGCGGTCGTTGGAGAGCCCGGCCTTGTCGCGCAACATGCGGACGAAATAGCGGATAGTACCCAGAATGTCCTCGACGCTGGTGGCGGGACCGTGGGAGCCGTCCGCTTTCCGGCATTCGGAGGCCATGATGATGACGTTCATGTCAAAATCCCGCACGATCCCGATCATCTCGTCGATGTGTTGCCGCGAGACGGAGAGGGAATTGAGGATCGCGGGGCCCCTGGACTTTGCCGGGTCGAAGTGTTCGAGGCACTTCCGATGGAAGGCGGCGTTCGGATTATCAAAGCTGATCGGCACATCGGTGACTTCCTGGATGGCGGGGATGACCGCCGGGAGAAAGTCGAGCATCTCGTCGAGGGTCACGGAGAGCTTCTGTGTGCCGTCGAGATTGAGCGTGAGGTAAGAGGCTCCCAGGTTTGCCTGGATCTGGGCAAGCTCCTGGTAGCCTTCGATTCTGCGGGCCTGCCAAGCCTTTCGGGCCCGCCCGTAGGAGTTGTTCATCAGTTCTCCGATGACGGTGAGTTTTGGTGAATTCATGATGGTTTCTTGGTTGCCTTGGTTGCGGTGTGATCTTTCCCCAGCCAAAAGTTTGCCCAGCTCGATGTCCCGCGCAGACCCTGGTTCTGGATGACGGGGGCGTGATCCAAAAGGTGTTCGGATTTTCCCTCGTATTTCATGCGGTCGTAGGCTCTGGCCCAGATGCACTCTTTCTCGTAGACCTCGCACTTCCCGTCCCGCGTGCCGCCGCACGGGCCGTTGCGCTGGTTCTTCGCGCATTGGGATTCCGGGCAGAGGAAGGCGGTTTCGCAAAGCGAGCAGTCGCCGCATTCGTGGCAGGAAAAGAGGACGGCCTTTGCGAGATGCTCGATGGGGCGCAGCCACACCGGGCCGTGGCTGGGGTCCTTCGCTTTCCGGCAGATCTTTTCGGCAAGGGGGGCCACGCCCTTCCCTTGGGTAAAAGCCAGCGCGTGGGACAGCTTCGAGAGGTGGTAGAGGAAGGTGACGTTTTTATTGCTCTTCTTCGCGTGCAATGTCGCCGCCCATTGGCGGTTCACCTCGCCGGGACGGGCCAGGCGCGAATCTTCGTCTTGTTCAAAGAGAAAGAATTCGCCCTTTCGGGAGAAGAGGATTTCCTTGGCGAATTGCTTCCAGTCGCCGGGCGCGAAGGATTTCTCGATATCGAGGATTTCCTCGACCTCGCGATAACTATGAACGCCGCCGAGGTAGCCCGCCTTGTAGCCAAGCCCGCGATAGATCGCGAGTTGCTTCGCGGCGAATTCGCGGAAGAACTTTTTGCCTTTGTCGGGTGAAGATCCCTGTTTTTCGCAGATCGCATGGAGTTCATCCGTGAGAACCACCCCCGGGATCTTCATCTCGTGAAACAGGCGCGCCACGAAGGGGCTCAACACATAGACATTGCCGATCAGCGGCGTCCGGCCGAGGCCGCGCATGCGGAGATACTCGATCAATTCATGGCTCTTGCGTGCGTCAAACCCGATCTGGTTGATGATGTACTGCGCGCCGCTCTGAATCTTCCGCTCCAGCTTGTCATACTGCGGCAGCAAGGTGTTCTCGTGGAGCTTGAAATTACTCGTCACCGCGCCGGCGAAGAAATGCGTCGAATCGAGCTTCTTTTTGGTTTTGGCGCCGCCCGCGGTGACTTCCAGCCCGCCGTTCAGTTTCTTGATCATCGTCAGCAGCGCGACGGAATCGATGTCGAACACGGGCTTTGCGCGGCCTTCAAAACTTTCGATGGGGTAGTCTCCCGTGAGCGCCAGGATGTTGTGAAATCCCTGGCTTGCCAGGAGCCAAAGCTGGCTTTCCAGGGCGTAACGGTTCAGGTCCTTGCAGGTGAGGTGGATGACGACTTCTTTTCCCGCGTAAAGAATCGGCGTGCCCAAAGCAAGGGGGGCGAGCTGGGGGTTCCCGCCCGCGTTGTCGGTGATGGATACCCAATCGACCCTTGGGCTGTGCGTCAGGCTTTCCGAAAACGCGTGGGCTTTCGGCGTCTGGTTTTGCTTGATGGTTCCCCGGGTGGAAACCAGCTCGACGCCGATCGGGAAGCGGTCCTTTTCGGAGAGGATTTCCTTCAGGCGCAGGTTGGAGCGCAAATCAATCATAGGGCGAGAGCTGCATGGGAACTCTTGGTGGTGCTGCCGGGCGTTCGATCATCGGCAGAACGGGTGGTAGATAATGGCCATTTATATCATCACAAAACGCCTGTAGAAATACACAGCATGGCCATTAACATGGAGGTTTTGGCCATTTTGCGTTTGTTCAGGCAAGCGGCATTCTTCTCGGAATGGCAAAAAAGGGATCTTCTGCCTTCAAATCTGCGTTCCTCTGCGAAATCTGCGGAAAAGAACGGAGACGCTTCCCTTCGCTCGCGGAATATTCTGCCGGGAAGCGTTTCCGGGGGGCGCGGAGCATCCGGTTTTGAGGGCGCATCCGATGCCCATCGCGCAGATATCCCCCGTCGCATGGGGCGCTTTTTCTCTGGCAAACCTCCCGCGCCACCGTCTCAGCGCCCCGCGTTTTGGGGATACGGAAGCCTCTTGCGTAACCCATACAGGAAACAACTTGACGGGGGGGGTGATTCGGGCATGATTCTGCCCTCTCCAGCGGCAAAGATGTCTGGAAGTAATTTTCGTTATGCACGCAGGCTCCGGCGCGATTTTTTTGGCAATATCCTACTTGTTGGTGGTTGGAGTTCTTGCTCTGTACGGTTTTCACCGTTACTGCATCCTCTTTCTGTACCTAAAGCATCGGAAAGACATTCCCGTGCCCCAGGGGCGTTTTGAAACGCTCCCCAAGGTGACGGTTCAGCTTCCCGTTTTCAACGAGCTGTACGTTGTCGAGCGCCTTCTCAACGCCGTCGCCGCGCTGGATTACCCTCGCGATCTCCTGCAAATCCAGGTGCTTGACGACTCCACCGACGAGACCTGCCTGCTGGCCGAAACGGGCGTCAAACAGCTCCGCGAACAAGGCTTCAACGTCCAATACATCCACCGCACGGACCGCACCGGCTTCAAGGCGGGCGCCCTGGAGAACGGCCTGCAAACCTGCGACGGGGAGTTCATCCTCATCCTCGACGCCGACTTCGTCCCGAAACCGAACCTGCTGCGGGATACGATCCATTATTTCACCAACCCGAAAGTCGGCATGGTGCAGAGCCGCTGGGGGCATATCAACCGGGACTATTCCATGTTGACGCGCATCCAGGCGATGTTCCTGGACGGCCACCTTGTCCTGGAGCAGACGGCCCGCAGCCGCGCCGGGCGGTTCATCAACTTCAACGGGACCGGCGGGCTCTGGCGGCGCTCCTGCATCGTCGCCTCGGGCGGCTGGCAGCACGACACGCTGACCGAAGACCTCGACCTGAGCTACCGCGCCCAGTTGGGCGGGTGGAAGTTCCTCTTCCTCAAAGACTTGGTGACGCCAGCCGAACTGCCGGTGGACATGAACGGCTTCCGCTCCCAGCAGCACCGCTGGACCAAGGGCTCCATCCAGACCTGCAAGAAAATCCTCGGCACCGTGTGGCGCAGCCAGTTGCCGCTGCTCGTGAAAGTGGAGGCCACCGTGCATTTGACCTCCAACTTCGCCTACCTGCTCCTCGTTTTCCTCTGCATCCTCTTGCAGGAAGCGCCCAAGTGCAGCGATCTGCTGGCCGGGCCGTGGCGGGCGGTGCTCTTCGACATCCCCGTGTTCCTCTTCGCCTGCCTTTCGGCCGTGATCTTCTACGCCGTCGCCCAGCGCGAGAACAACCCGAAGCGCTGGATGCGGGAGCTGCCCTACATGCCGCTGCTCCTGGCTCTCGGCATCGGGATGTCCATCAGCAACGCCAAGGCGGTGCTGGAGGCCGTTTTCAACCACGAGAGCGAGTTCACCCGCACGCCCAAGTACGGCATCGAGCGGAAAAAGCAGCGCTGGAGCCCCAAAAAATACCGGGCCCTCAAGAGCGCGCTGCCGTTCGTGGAACTCGGCTTTGCGATCTATTTCACCTACTTCATGGTGAGCGCGGCGCTGGAAGGCCAGTGGTTCTCGCTCCCGTTCTTGGCGCTGTTCCAGGGCGGTTTCTCCTACGTGGCCTGGACTTCCATTTCCCAATGGCTGCCCCGCTGGGAGACGCGCACGGCCGACGAAGCCGTGACGGCATAGGGCTTTCTTTGCCCGTGCCGGAGGAAAAAGCGGAATGTTCGCCGCCGGGGATTCCCCGGTACAGAGGTTGCTCTCTTGTGAAACATGCGTTTCCGTTTCCTCCTTGCCGGGCTTCTGTTTGCGGGTTTTCTGGGAGGGGTGCCCTCCGCCTTCGCGGCAGAGGCGAGCCCCGCCTTCTCACTTTTGATTAGCATCCCCGACCAAAAGCTGGCCGTGGTGCAAGGCGGGGTGCGTCTGGCCGAATACCCCGTTTCCACTTCCCGCTACGGCGTGGGGGACCGTTTTGGAAGCTACGCGACGCCGCTTGGCTGGATGGAGGTCGCCCAAAAAATCGGCGACGGCCGGCCGCTGGGGGCGGTATTTCACGACCGCCGGCCCACGGGAGAAGTCCTGCGGCCCAACGCGCCGGGGCGCGACCCCATCGTGACGCGCATTCTCTGGCTGCGCGGCCTGGAATATACGAACCGCAACGCCTATGAGCGCGGCATTTACATCCACGGCACGCCGGTAGAGCGGCTGATCGGCCGCCCCGTCAGCTACGGCTGCATCCGGATGCGCTCGCGCGACGTGGCGGAGCTGTTTGGACGGGTGGGACTTGGGACGCGGGTGCAGATCACCACGCGCCGGCTGCCCCAGGCGGTGGCGGCCGTCGCCGAAGCGGGCCAAGGGTAAATCCAGGTCATGTTTACGAATTCAAAGAGGTTTATCCGCAGATTTCGCAGAGGGACGCAGATTGAAAGGCAGAAGATCCCTTTTTGTCATTCCGGGAATCTGCGAAAATCTGCGTAATCTGCGGACCCTCCTCTGTCTTTTGGAATTCGTGAACACGGCCTACGGTTTGAGCGCCCAGAGATATTTCTCGGAGGCGACATAAACGGTGCCGTTGGCCGCCACGGGCGTGATCCAGGAGGGCGCGCCCAGGTTGACCTTGCCGAGGAGCTTCGTCTCCTTCCCCGCGGCCAGGATGAAGAGATATTTTTCCGTCTGCAGGTAGACCTTTCCGTCCGCCACCAGCGTGGAGCCGAGGGTCTTGCTGTTGGTTTCGTAGACCCACTGGACCGCGCCGGTTTCGGCATCCAGGCAGTGGACCCGCCCCGCCACGTCGGCGATGTAAAGCAGGCCGTTGGCGATGGAGACCGTGGAGAGCGTGCGGTCGAGGCCCTGGTAGGTCCAGATCTTGCCCGTCTGGGTAATATCCCCGCTCTTCGTGGCGTCGGCGCACACCAGCGCGCCCCGCCCGCGCCCATGCTGGGGATCGCGCCCGATGGCCACGTATACGCGGTTGTTGTAGAAAACCGGGGTGCCGATGATCTCGCTCGGCCCTTCGAAGGTCCCGTCGTTCTTTTTGTTGAGGGTGTCCGCGCGCCGCCGGTCGCCAAGGGCGTAATCGGTGATCCGGTCCTTGCCGCTCAAGGAGCGGTATTCGGGCGGGACGCAATCCATCCACCACGCCATGACGAGCGGGACGGGCGGCTTCTTGGGAGCTTTGACGAGCGCCTGGAACGCGTAGCAAATCCCATCGCCGCCGCCGAAAAACACCAGCGGGCGCTTTTTGATGAGGCCCACGGACGGGGAGGACCACTGCCCGTGGAACGTTTGGTTTCCGATGGGGGCGTCGTCTTTGGCCAGGAGACGCCCCGTGTTCTTGTCGAGCACGACCAGCGACGGGGCGTTGGGGGCAAAGCCCCGGCGCGCGCCGTCCACCTCGATCGGTTTGGAGGGGAAGCGGTCCACGCCATTGGAGGTCGGCACGTAGAGAAAATCGCCGTCGATCACCGGGGAGCCGTTGCAGACATCGGCGGGGCGCGATCCGACATTCGGGTCCGCGAACAGGTCGAAAGTCCAGAGTTCCCTGGCTTCGCCCGCCGTTGCGCCGGGCGCGGGCGGCTGGCCGTTGACATCCAGGCAGACCACCGCGCAGTTCTGGTCCACAAAATAGAGCCGGTCGCCATCGACCGCCGGGGTGGAGCACACTCCCAGTTGCTCCGGCGTTCGGAAAAAGAGGAACTGCGCCGGGTCTTCCGTGATGTCCTTGCGGCACGGCTTGGTCCACTGCCAGAGCAGCTTGCCGGTGGCCTCCTCAAAGCAATACAACACGCCGTTTTTCCCGGCGAGGCCGCCCATGAACACCTTGCCACCCGCGACGGCGGGCGCGGAGCACGTGAAGGTCCCCATCGGCACCGCCCATTTCACGTTCTTTGCCGTTGCCAAGTCAATGCCTCCCCCTTGCGGCTTCTTTTCGCCCGGGGTGAAGGTCTCGGGGAGGTTGATTTCTTCCGAAACCATGTTTTTCGAGGCCGAACCGCCCCACTGGGGCCAGTCCGCGGCATGGGCATTTCCCGCAAGCAGCAAGGCCGCGGCAAGGGCGAGGACAAAGGGGGGCTGATGCATCTCGCCCCACAGATTCCAGCGGTTGCCAGGTCCAGGCGAGCCTATTTTTTCGGACCTAGTATGCTGTTCACGACTTGGCAGGAAGGGAAATTACAGGCAAGCGTGTCGGTTAGGACCTCGTGAATTTCTAACAGGATTAACAAGATTAAGGAGGATTTACGGGATAAGATGAAGGGGCGTTGTTGCGGCATCTGAGCAAAATCCCGTTCATCTTTAGAAATCCCGCCAATCCTGTTTAAACGTTTCCAACGTTTCTCTTTTCTTCTGGTTTGAATGCGTGAACACGCTCTAAGCGGTGGCCGGTTCGACGATGAATGCGGCGAGCGGCTCCAGGGCCCGCTTGGAGAGCGTGGCGACGACATGGGCCGTCTCGCCTTCGTAGGCGAGGCTGCTGATGGTGCCGTCGCGGTGAACGCGGGCGAGGAGGTCCGCGCGCGCGGCGGGGATGTGCAGCTCCACGGTCAGCGTGCCGTTGCTGACGAAATCGCCGATGCGCTCCACCAGCTTGTCGAGCCCCTCCCCGGTGTGGACGGAGACGAAGACGGAATCGGGGAAATGCCGCCGCAGCCCGGCGAGGATGGCGGGATCGCCCACTTTGTCGGTTTTATTGAAGACCACGAGCATTTGCTTCGTGTTCGCCCCGAGGTCGGTGAGCACGTGCAGGGTGGTTTCGTAAAACTCCAGCACGCGCGGTTGCGAGGCGTCCAGGACATGGATGATGAAGTCGGAAAGCGCGGCTTCCTCCAGCGTGGCGTTGAAGGATTCCACCAGTTCGTGCGGCAGCCGCCGGACAAAGCCGACGGTGTCGGTGAGCAGAAGGGGCTGCTTGTTGGGCAGCGCGATTTTCCGGGTCGTGGTGTCGAGCGTGGCGAAGAGTTTGTCTTCCACGAGCACATCCGCGCCGGTGAGCCGCCGCAAAAGGGACGATTTGCCGACGTTGGTGTAGCCGACGATGGCGGCGTTGGGAACGGGGGCGCGCTTGCGGTCCTTGCGCTGGGTGGCCCGCGCACGGCGGACGGCCTCCAGTTCGCGTTTCAGGCGGTCGATCTGGCCGCGGATGCGCCGTTTGTCCTGTTCAAGCTGGCTTTCGCCTTCGCCCTTGGCCCCGATGCCGCCGCCTTGCTGGCCCAGGTGGCTCCACGCGCCGGTGAGCCGGGGCAGCGAGTATTCCATGCGGGCCACCTCCACCTGGAGCCGGGCTTCGCGGGTGCGGGCGCGCGCGCCGAAGATGTCGAGGATGATCTCCTCGCGGTCGGCCACGGTCACGTGGGTCAATTCCTCCCAGTTGCGTTGCTGGGCGGGGGTCAGGTCGTTGTCGAAAATGAGCACGTCGCACTCCTTTTCCTTCAGGAGGGCGGCGATTTCCTCGGCTTTGCCGGAGCCGATCAAATAGCGGGGATGGGGCTCGCGGTGGTGGACGAGGCAGCGCTCCACGACCGGGATGCCGAGGGTGTGCACCAGTTCTTCCAACTCTTCGAGCAGGCTGATGGCCTCGCTTTTCGCGGAGGCATCCACATACGCGCCGACGAGCAGGGCGCGCTCGGCCATTTTCTCGCTTGTTTTGATTTCGATCATGAAAGGCTCAATCTACCACAAGGCAGGCGCGGCGGCTATAGCATCCGCAAATGCCTAAAAAAACAGCCGGGGCACTCAAGGCGCCCCGGCTGCGGCGGAAAGAAGAAAGGCTATTTCTTGGACTTGCCCTTGGGAGCGGCGGTCGCGGCCGGAGTCGCGGTCGGCGCGGGGGTCGCGGAAGCGGCCGGGGCGGCCTCGTCGGCGGCCTTGGGAGCGGCGGCTTTTTCGGTCGGCTTCGCGTCGAGCAGTTCAACCTCGAAGACGAGGACCTGGTTCGGCGCGATGGTGGGAGGCATTCCGGCTTCGCCATAGGCGAGGTTCGGCGGAACGACGAGCTGCCATTTGGAGCCGACGGGCATGAGCTGGAGGGCTTCCACCCAGCCGGGGATCACGCCTTCCACGGGGAAGGTGACGGGTTCCTTGCTTTCGTCAAAAGTCTGGCCGTTGGGGAGCGTGCCTTTGTAGTTCACAGAGACGGTGTCGCTCGCTTTGGGCTTGGGGCCGTTGCCCGCTTTGATGACTTTGTATTGGAGGCCGCTGGCGGTGGTCACAACGCCTTCCTGTTTCTTGTTCTCTTCCAGGAACTTATCGGCGTCGGCCTTGTTCTTCTCGGCGGCGACTTTCTGCTTGGCCTGCATTTTGGCCTGCATGTCCGCGCGGAATTTGTCCAGCGTGGCTTTCATCTCGTCGTCGGTCAGAACGGTTTTGCCGGCGAAGGCGTCTTGGATGCCTTGGACGAGGAAGGTGGGGTTCAAGTCGAGGTCGGAGTGGCTCAGGTTATTGCCGATGTCCGCTCCGATGGAGTAGCTGACTTTGTCGCGGGTTTCCTGGGGTTTCTGGCCGGCGGCGGCTTTTTGTTCCGCTTTGCAACCGGGTTGGAAGAAAAGAATCCCGGCGAGCGTCAGGGCGAGCCCGGCGTTGGATGCGATTTTCATAGTTTGTTTTATGGCGTGGTGTTGGAGAAAACGCTGAACGCCTTTTTCCCGGCTGTATCCTAGAAGAATCTCTCTAAAGGGGGAGGGCCGGCGGAGACGGAACGGTTTCGCTTAAAAGGCAGTCGTAATGGCCGCCGGAGCTGAAACCAAGCAAAAAACGCGGCGGCCGGAGAAGATCAGGGCTTCTCCGGCCGCTACGGTTCGCTTGGAAGGCTATTCTACAGGCCTATTGGCCCTGTTTCGCTTACCAGCATCCGCAGGACGGGGCGGACATGACGCGGGTGGTCCGAATCCATGTCCTCTCGCCAACGGGAGCCAGCAGCCGGTGGCTGCGGTAGGTTTTCACGGTGGTGATCCTCTCGCCCACGGGGGCAAGGAACCGTTTGCCGTGAATGACCTTCACCGTGGTGATTTTCTCACCAACGGGAGCCAGCATCCGATGCCCGCGATAGTATTTCACGGTGGTGATTTTCTCACCGACGGGAGCCAGCAGCCGGTGGCTGCGGTAGGTTTTCACGGTAATGAGCCGCTCGCCCACGGGTTCCAGCATCGGGGTGCTGCGGAAGCTCCGGGTGGTGATGATCCGCTCGCCGACAGGCTCCAGCATGGGGGAGCTGCGGAAGACCTTGACGGTCGTGAACCGCTCACCCACCGGCATGAGGGCCGGTTGGCTCAAGAAGGTGACTTTTTTAAGCGTCACTTTCTTGCCGCATTTCATGTGCTTGGTCGTTTTCGTCGTGACCGTGGTGACTCTCTCGCCCACGGGCTCAAGAATCGTCCGCGATGCGACGATATCAGGCTGCCCGCTGAGCGTGCGGCCCGTCCACGCCAACCCGCCGCCGATCAGGCGGAAGGGAGCCGTGATGACATTGCCGACCACCTGGGCGGGGTTTGCGGGTTCGCTCCAGACAACCGCCGGGGACGACCGCATGACGTAGGTGGAGCGCTTCATGAGCACCACGCGCCCCGTATCGCAGGCGTTGGTTTGAATGATGCGTTCGCCTACCGGCTCGATGACTTGTTGTGAATAGGGCCCGAATCCTCCATAAGCTCCTTCGGCGCCGAAGGGGCCATAGAGACCCGAACCTGGACCGGCCACCGCCAGGCAAGCCGAAGCCGCCGTGAAGAGGGCCGCGATCCATTGCGTTCTTTGTTTCATAGTTTCCTCCTATGCGTGGTTTCGGACCGCCGCTCCGGTCTGGTCCTACGATTCGTTCATAGGCGGGCGCGGCCCCACGCCGCTCTCTGGTGGGCAATTGTTTCCGCACTTGCGGAGGCCCGGGGGCCAAATTAGGATTCCGGCGCATGAATCGAAAAATCCTCGTTCTCGAATTGTGGGGAATCGGGGATCTTGCGCTTTCCACGGTTTTGATCCGCAAGGCCGTCGAGGCGGGGGACGAGGTGCATGTGCTCGGCAAACGGCACAGCGCGCTGCTGCTGGAGCCGACCTTTCCCGGCCTGCGCTTCATCTTATTCGACGCCGGGTGGACGAAATTCCACCAAAAATACCACCTCTGGCGCTGGAACTGGGAGGCGTTCTTCCGGCTGCTCGCGCAGCTCCGCAAGGAACACTATGACGCGGCGGTAAGCGCCCGGGATGATCCCCGCGACCACCTCTTGATGGCGCTCATCGGCGCGCGCGAGCGCTATGGATTCTCCCATCATGGGAGCGGCATTCTCCTGACCCACCCCGTGGTCCGCGCCCGCGGGCACCGGCAGCACAAGGTGGAAGACTGGCGGGATCTCGGCATGGCGATGGGGTTTCCCGGGATGGAGGAAGCCCAGCCGGGCCTCGCTCTCCCGGCCTACCGGTCGGCTCGCGGGGACGCTCTTTTTGAGGCGGCCCGCAAGCCGGTGATCGTTTTGCACGCGGGGGCGCGCATCCCGGTGCGGCGCTGGCCGGAACCGTATTTCCGCGACTTGATCGGGCGGCTGCGGCGGACCTTCGATTTTCACCTGGTGCTGATCCCCGACCCGGACGGCTATGGCTCCGGCCTAGCCCCCCTGGCGGACACCGTCTTCGAGACGCTGAGCCTTTCCGAGTTGATCGATGTGATCGGCCGCGCCAGTCTGCTGCTCTGCAACGATTCCGGCCCGGCGCACCTTGCCGCCGCGTGCGGGCGGCCCGCCATCACGTTTTTCGGACCCGGCCATGCCGACTGGTTTCACCCGTGGGGACCTTTTCAAAAAATCATCCGGCGCGATATCTGCTCCTATCGACCGTGCTTTGATTATTGCCATTTCCCCGAGCCGTATTGTATGACCAAACTTCTGCCAGAAAACATATGGCCCGAAGTGCGCGGGCATATCCTCCGGCTGGTCTCACTGAACGTTTTACCCAAGGAAGAATTTGTCCTTTCCGAATCATCCCGGCCGCAGATGGAATCCGTAACGCCGCTTATCGTCGCCGTCGTCGCCACCTACCGCCGCCCGGAAGCCCTGGAGAGAATGCTCCGCTCCCTGCAAAGCGCGTCGGCAACCGTGGCCGCCGTGGTGGTGGACAACGCGGACGACCCGCAGACCGCGGCCGTGACGGAAGCCGAGGGGAAGCGGATGGAAGTCATCCGGCTCGTGCCCGGCGAGAACCTCAGTTGCGGCGGCGGCCTGGCGTATGGCGAGCGTTTTGCGCTGGAACACTTCGCGGGCCGGGCGACGCACTTTCTTCTGTCCGACGACGACGTGGAGACGGCCCCCGGCACGCTGGACCGGCTGGTGGAGGCCCTGCGCCAGGAGCGGGCGTCGCTGGCCTGCCCCATGATCACCTGGCCGGACGGCATCATCGGGTGGTTCCCGGGCCTGCTGGAAGCCGCCCCGTTCGACGCGCTGCGCAAGGTGCGGGTGCGGACGCCGGAGCATTATCTCGCGCAATTCGGCTCCCGCCCGATCCGGTTTTCCTGGGCGACGGGGGCCTGCCTCATGGTGACGCGGGAGGCGCTGGAGCGGGCCGGGCTCCACCGCACGGATTTCTGGCTTCGGGGCGAGGACTTCGAATTCAGCCTGCGCGTCACCGCCCAAGGCGACGGCATTTTCGTGCCCGATACCCTCGTGCGCCATCATTGCTTTGGGGTGCTGCAAACCCCCGAAGCTATCGCCGCGGAACGGCGCAAGCAGGTGGCCATGCTGCACAACACCGCCTACATCGCCTGCCGTCTGCCATACGGCCGGCGCATCCTGCGCTGTCTTCCAGGCAACCTTTGGCGGCACACCAAGAACTGGGGGGCGGGAGGAATTTGGGAAGGGCTCAAAGCCTACTGGCGGGGAGCCGTCGGGGGGCAGCCCGTGGGCGCTTCCGCCGCCAGTCCCGCGCCGCCGGACAAGATCCGCCTTGTTTATTCCCTGGCCGATCAGAACTTCGCGACCACGAAATCCATCGGCATCCTCAACCTCTCGACGGCCCTTGCGGAAGCCTTGGCGGCGAGCGGCCGCATCGATTCTTTGACCGTTCTCTCAAACTCGACGATCCAGTGCGCGCTGCCCGGCGCATCCGCCCGGGTCTTGATCTTTGATAAGGTGATCAAAAATAAAGTCGCGCGGTTGCTGTGGGACCAATGGGGCGTCTACGGCGCGGTGCCCACGGCGCCCGGGGAATGGCTCTTTTTGCCCAAAGGCTTTGCCTCCTTTTTAAGAAAGCCGCCGTGCAGGCTCGCCGCCTACGTTCACTATACGATTTTCATGTATTACGGGGCTCACTACCCCCGGCAGATGCCGCGCTTTGAGAGCGTCTATTTCAAGACGGCGCTGAAAGCCACGATCAAATCGGCGGACGTGATCTTCACCAACTCGGCCTTCACGCGGGGCGAAGTGCTGCGGCTGGCCGAATCGCTCCGGCTCCCGCCGCCCCCCGTCGTCGTGGCGGGGATCGGCTTTTCGGCGCTCCCGGGCCCGGCTCCCGCGAAAAAGAACCAGGTGATGATCCTGGTGAGCAAGTGGCCGCACAAGCTGACCTCGCTGGCGATCCAATATGCCGACCGCTGGCAGAGGGAAACAAACTACGACGGGGAAATCCTCTGGGTCGGCATGATCGACTGGTCTTCCCGGCTCCCGTCCCATCCCGGCTGGCGGCATTTCCCCAGGCTGCCCGAGGAACCGTTCCACAACATGCTGCGGGAGAGCCGCGTGCTGGTGTTCTTCTCCGACTACGAGGGATTCGGGATGCCGCCCGTGGAAGCCGCGATCAACCTCACCTACCCCGTTTACTCCAATATTCCCGCCGTGAGCGAAGCGATGGGCGGCAGGGGCGGAGCTTTTGAAAACGGCGATTACGCCTCCTTTGCCAAGGCGATGGAAACCGCGTTGCGTTGCGAGCGGGCCGTGGTCGAAGCCTGGAGCCGGGAATTGCTGGAAACCCATCCCTGGACAAAAGTGGCGGCGACGATCACCAACACCTTGGCTGCCCTCGGGGCAAAACGCGCGAAATCCCCATGCCCTCCACCCGCTTCTGGATCGTAACCCCCGCCTTCAACAGCCTGCGCTGGCTGCCCTGCGCCGCCGCTTCCGTGGCCGATCAGGCGGGGAACGGCATCGCCGTGCACCATCACGTCCAGGACGGCGGCTCCACTGACGGCACGCGCGAGTGGCTGGAGGCGTATGCGCGCCAATGCGCCGAGTCCCCGCGCGTAGGCTACACTTTTTCTTTTGAAAGCGCCCCCGACCGGGGCATGTACGACGCCATCAACAAAGGCTGGGACAAAGCCCCGCAAGAGGCCGATTACCTGGCCCACCTGAACAGCGACGAGCAGTATCTCCCCGGGGCGCTCCAGGCCGTGGCGGCGCAACCGGAGGCGGATCTTGTCCTGGGCGACGCCTTGGTGGTGGACGGCCGGGGAGCGTATATCTGCCACCAAAGCAGCGTGAAGCCGTGGCCGTGGATGTCGCGGTATTTCTGCGTCGTCCTCACTTGCACCGCCTTTTACCGCCGCCGGTTTTTGGCGCAAGCGGGGGTGCGCTTCGACCCCTCCTGGCGCATCGCCGGCGACATGGTCTTTTACCATCAACTGATCCGGCGCGGCGTGCGCGTGAGCCTCTGCAACCGGCCGACTTCCGTGTTTGTCGACAGCGGCGAGAACCTGGCCATCAGCCCGGGCCACAAGGAAGAGTGCGTCCGGTTTGGCCGGGAATACGGCGGGCGGTTCGCCCGGTTCGCCCGGTGCATCCAGAAGGCCAACACGCTGCGGCGGCTCTGGAAAGACGCGCGCCGGGGGTTCTCGCGCGGCTACGAAATATACCTGCCCGGCGAAGTCGCGCGGCGCACGGCTTTTGAAATAGCTCGCCCCGCGAGCCTCTGGAGGCGCAAAGTGGAGTAAGATAGGATGAACACCTTTTTTGGGGATAGGCGCGGGCCGGAAGAAACCTGCAGGTTTGAATCCGGGCCGCCGTCTTTTGATAACAGGATTGACAGGATTTTGAGGATTGAGAGGATTCCGCTTGCAGCCTGACACAGAAACCTCTCATGGGGTTTGGGAAACATTGAATCACGCCGAAATAGCGTGAAATAGCCCTCAGATCAGGGACTTACGCCAGTTTGAATCACCGGCAC
>JAQTMF010000049.1 GCA_028714515.1 Chthoniobacteraceae bacterium
AAAAAGGGATCTTCTGCCTTCCAATCTGCGTCCCTCTGCGAAATCTGCGGATAAACCTCTTTAAATTCGCGAACAGGCCTTAGGAACTCCAGAGAACGGATTTGCATTTTCCAGGCAAGGCGGGCATCATCCGCCCCCATGTCTCGCAAACTTCCCCAACTTGTTCTGGATCAACTCTCCGGCGCCCGCAATAAGCTGAGCAAAGCGAAAGTGCTCGTCGGGCTCGACGGATTTGTGGATACCATCATCCACGTGGTCGCCCAGCGCGAGTCGGCCACGCAATACACCCGGATGGGGGCGATGTGCGAGTTTGGCAAGCGCATCCAGGCGGCCGCGGGCTTGAGCGCCAACTTCGAATTTGTCACGCAGATGGTGAAGCTGGGCGGCAACGGCCCGATCATGGCCAACGCCCTGGGAAGCTACGGCACCCCCGTCACTTACGTGGGCAACCTCGGCGCCCCGGCGATCCACCCGGTTTTCGCCGACTTCGCCCAGCACGCCCGCGTCATCTCCATCGCGGAGCCCGGTTACACCGACGCCATCGAATTTGAAGACGGCAAGCTGATGTGCGGCAAGCACGAGAGCCTGCGCGAGATCAACTGGGCGAACCTCCTCAAACACATCCCCGAGGAAGATCTGATTGCCCTTTTCCAGGAATCCTCCCTCATCGCGCTGGTCAACTGGACCATGCTCCCCGCCATGGGCGCCATCTGGCAGAAAATCCAAAGCCGCGTGGCTCCGCAACTGACCGGCGAAAAACGCTGGCTCTTCCTGGACCTCGCCGATCCGGCCAAACGGACCCCGGAAGACATTGCCTCCGCGCTTGCCTCGATCTCCAAATTCCAGAAGCACTTCCGCGTCATCCTGGGCCTGAACCTCCAGGAAAGCCGGCAAATCGGCAACGTGCTCGGCCTCTCCGCGCCGGACGATTCCCCCGACCACGTGACCGCCCACGCCGCCGCCATCCTGCAAAAATTGCAGATCGACACCGTCGTCGTCCACCCCACCGCCTTCGCCGCCGCCGCCGACGCCACCGGAGCCACCCACGTGGCCGGGCCGTTCACCGCCAAGCCGAAGATCACCACGGGAGCCGGGGACCACTTCAACGCCGGGTTCTGCATCGGGCGGCTGGTCGGCTGCGACCTCGCGGGCAGCCTGCAAGTCGGCGTCGCCACCTCCGGTTACTACGTCCGGCAGGCCAAGAGCCCGCGATTGGAAGATTTGAAGCGGTTTTTGGAAACTCTTTAACCTGAAAGCCGCTCAAAAATATATGGGCGGCGGCAAAAATCGGGATTGCTTTCCGTCAAAAAGAAGCGCTAGCTTGCATTACTGCGTATGAAGTCTTTTCCCAAGATTCTGGTTGCCGCCGTTTCCCTGGCCGCGTTTGGCACCGCCGCCTTTGCTGATATTCAAGCCCCTCCTATGACGGACATGGGGCCCACCCGTAAGCTCGGGCGTGGCGTCGCGAACGTTCTGTGGGGCTTCACCGAGCTTCCGCACACGATGTGCGTTATTAACGAATCGGAAGGCAATAGCGCCGCCTTCGGTTACGGCATTGTCAAAGGCATGGGCCGCTCCCTCTTCCGTTTCGGGGCGGGGTGGTATGAGATCTTCACCTTTGCCGCGCCTTGCTACAAGAGTTCCTATCGCCCGCCGTATAACGCCTATACGCCGTGGAAGCTGGGAACCTATGACGAATTCCCGCCGGAACTCGGCTGGGAATCCCGCTACGATTACTAGCCCCTTTGGGCTCGCGGCCAAAATTAGATTTCCATAGTTGAATTTTTGGAAGAGGCTTCCGTTTCTCGACGGAAGCCTCTTTTTTCCTCCCACCTACGCCCTTTTTTCACTCCTTTTATGCAATTGACCGTTCATGACATCGCTTTCGGAGGCAAGGGCGTGGGCCGCAGCGAGGGCCTCGTGGTCTTCGTTCCCTACACGATTCCCGGAGAATCCATCACCGTGGAGATTACGCGGAAAAAGAAAAACTACGCCGAGGCGGAGTTGATTTCCGTGGAAACACCTTCGCCCGACCGGGTGACGCCGGAGTGCCCTTACTTTGGGCGTTGCGGCGGCTGCGCCTACCAGCACATCGCCTACCCGGCGCAGCTCGCCCTCAAGTCCGCCCAGGTGGAGCAAACCCTGCGGCGCGTCGGCAAGCTGGCGGAAGTCCCCATGCGCCCCATCGTCCCGTCGCCCAAGCCCTACGGCTACCGGAACCGGATCCGCGTCCACGTGGCCGAAGGCGTCACCGGGTTTTACGCCGCCGACGGCGTCTCGCTGCTCGACGTTACCCGCTGCCCCATCGCGTCGGACGAGGTGAACGAGCGCCTCACGGGCCTCCGCGCCCGCCGGATGCCCGACGGCGACTACACCCTTTCCGAAGCCCGCAAAAAAGGCTTCTTTGAACAAACCAACAACGCCGTGGCCCAGGCCCTCCTGGATCTCGTGGCGGAGCGGATCACCCCCGGCGGCTCGCTGGTGGACGCCTACTGTGGCGCGGGCTTTTTTGCCCAGCACTTGCGGGAGCGCTTCGAGCAGGTGGTGGGGATCGAGGAAAACGAATTCGCCATCGCCCACGCCCGTTCCCACGCCGGGCCCAACGAGCGGTACCTGGCCGGGGACGTGGGGCAATTCCTGGGCGAAGTGCTGGCGGAAACGGGCGACACCTCCGTTGTTTTGGACCCGCCCGCCGCCGGGATCACCGCCCGCGTCAGCGATGCGATCCTAGCCGCCGCCCCGCGCGAGATCCTCTACGTCTCCTGCAACCCCGGGACGCTGGCCCGCGATCTTTCCACCCTGTGCCGCACCTTCCGGCTGGAAAGCGTGACGCCGCTCGACATGTTCCCGCAGACCGCGGAAATCGAGGTCCTGGCGCACTTGAAGAAAAAATAAAAGGCAGAGGAAGCATCCGCGGATTTCCGCCGATGATCCGGCAATGACACCTTCTCCTTCCCCAATCTGCGCAATCTGCGTAATCTGCGGATAAACCTCTTCCGTTTCTCTCCATGAAAACCCGCCGATTTGGCCGCACCGAACTTCAAATGCCCGTCCTCACTTGCGGCGGGATGCGCTTCCAGCACAAGTGGAGCGACGACCCTTTCTCCACGGTTCCCGCCGATGCCCAGGAAAACCTGGAGCGCACCGTCCGCCACGCGCTGGAACTGGGCATCAACCATATCGAAACCGCGCGCGGCTACGGCACCTCCGAAGTCCAGCTCGGCCGGATTCTGCCCAAGCTGCCGCGCGAGAAGTTGATCATCCAGACCAAGGTAGCCCCCGAAGACTCGCCCGCGGCGTTTCTGGAGAAGTTCGAGAAATCCATCCGCTCCCTGGGGATCGAGACCGTCGATCTCTTTTCCCTGCACGGCATCAACAACGCCGAGACGCTCGACCAGAGCCTGCGCAAGGGGGGCTGCCTGGAGGCCGCGCGCCAGCTCCAGCGCGAGGGGCGCGTCCGCCACGTCGGTTTTTCCACGCACGACACCGGCGCGATCACCCTCCGGGCGATCGAAACCGGCGCGTTTGATTACGTCAACCTGCACTGGTATTTCGTCAACGAGTTCAACACCCCCGCGCTGGAGGCGGCCGCCCGCCACGACATGGGCGTGCTCGTCATTAGCCCCAACGACAAGGGGGGGAAACTTTACGAGCCGACGCCCCAATGGGTGGAGGCCTGCCGCCCGCTCACGCCGATGCAGTTCAACGCCCTCTTCTGCCTGGCGCGGCCCGAGGTCCACACTTTGAGCATCGGCGCGGCCCGCCCCTCCGACTTCGACGAGCACGTTGCCGCGCTGGCCCACTACGACTGCGCCGCCGAGATGGCGGCCCCCATCGCCACGCAGTTGGAAGACGAACTGCGCGCCGCGTTGGGCGCGGACTGGGCGGACGGCTGGTGGCAGGGCATCCCGCCGTGGGAACAGGTCCCCGGCGAGGTGAACATCCACGAGATCCTGCGTCTGTGGACCTATGCCAAGGGCCTTGGCATGGTCGAGTTCGGCAAAATGCGCTACAACCTTCTCGGCAACGCCGGGCACTGGTTCCCGGGCCGCAACGCCGCGGAATTCGACGAAGCCGCCCTGCGCCGGGCGCTCGCCGCAAGCCCCTTTGCCGACCGGATCCCGGGTATCTTGCGCGACGCGCACGCCCTGCTGGGCGACGCTCCCCTCAAGCGCTTGAGCCAGAGTGAATAGCGCGGAGCGGAGTTCTTTGCTGCTTCCCCGCTTTCCGCACTTGACCAGCACGCTCCTTTGGAGTTTGTTATGCCGTAAGAACTAGGCAACCCCCCACCCCATCAGCGTTATGATCGAACTCGAAATCTACGCCGCCGGTGTTCGTGACACAAAAGTGATTCTGGAGCTCGACCATGTGTTGGAAGGCATTCCCGAGCTTCGTTACAAAGTCGACCGCAACCACGATATTGTTTACTTCGAGGTCGATCAGCCCAAGTTCAACGTCCAGGATATCCTGGCGGCTTTCGAACGGCTGAATCTGAAGCCTCGCGTGGTGGGCAACGTGCCCCAGGAGCTGAATAAAAAGAAGACCCAGCTCCTGCGGTAGGGGCGGCACTCCGTGCCGCCCGCGCGTTTGCCATTGGTCGGCGCGCCCGAGTGAAAATTACGTTCCGGCCGGACGGCACGGGTATCCGTTTAGCGCGCAAAAAAGCAATCAATCCGAAGGATTGAAAGAGGGTAGCCGGGGGTCGAGCGAAGCGACACCCCCGGTATGCTTGAGACGTTTATCTCACCCCTTCCGGGGTGATTTTCATTGCGAACCTGTTCCGGTGGTGTCGGCGCGTGGCCACGCCTCAACCACCGGCTAACGTCTGGAACCCCTTCGGGGTTCTTTCTCTTGATTCGCGCTTCCTACCTCCTGGCTAAACAGATACCGGCACGGAGTGCCGTCCCTCCCTTTTGCCGCTCGCACTCACGAACGACGCGAAATCTCTTTTGAAGCAACCTTCCTTTCCCTGTTTCCTTTTCGCGGGAAAGCGATAAAAACATCCAAGGATTCCCGGTTTTTCACGTCTTTTTCTATATGACCACGACCTCTCCCGGCGGCGGCGCCCTTCCCCCGTATTCTCCCAAACTCCTCGCGGTCCTGGCCGGAGGTCTTCCGCTGGTCCTCGTGGGCGGGGCGGTTTTCCTCTCCCTGTTCGTCTGGGTGTTCTGCCGGATCGAGCCCGGCTCCGAGGAGATCGCCATTCTGATCCACAAAACCGGCAAGGACCTCCCGCCAAACCAGATCATCGCCACCGATTCCCGCCAAAAGGGGATCCAGTTCGACGTTCTGCCCGAGGGCCGCTACTTCCGCAACCCGTATTCCTGGGAGTGGAAGATCGCCCGCATTACCGACATCCCGGAAGGGAAATTCGGCGTCGTGACCCGGCTTTACGGCGAGGATCTCCCCGAAGGCCGTATCCTGGCCGGTCCCGGCACCAAGGGGATCGTCCCCGAAGTGCTCCAGCCCGGCAAATACCGGATCAACCCCTACGCCTCCAAGGTGGAGCTTTTCGACGCCATCTCCATCCGGCCCGGCCACGGCGGCGTGGTGACGTCCCTGGTGGGCGACGACCTTTTCGGCAAGGACATCCCCACCGCGATGCGCAACGCCTTTATCGCCGCCCCCGGCTACAAAGGCGTGCAGCCCAGCATCCTGGAACCCGGCACTTACTACGACAAAAACCCCTACATGTACAGCGTGGCCGAGGTGAACCTGCAAAGCCAGCGCTTCGAAATGAGCGGCGAGGACGCCATCAACTTCCTCACCGTGGACGGCTTCACCGTGCACGTGGAGGGGACTATCGAATACGCGCTCATCCCGGGTAAAGTCGCCCAACTCACCCAACAGGTGGGCGACATGGACGACGTGATCAAGAAGATCATCATGCCCCCGGCGCGCGGGTTCAGCCGCATCGAAGGCAGCAAAAACCCGGCGAAAAATTACATCACCGGCGAGACCCGCCAGCGCTTCCAGGATAACCTGGAATCCCATCTCAAGGCGAAGTGCCTCGAATCCGGCGTCGCCATCCGCTCCGTCCTGATCCGCAACATCACGCCGCCCGACCAGATCGCCAGCGTGATCCGCGACCGCGAGGTGGCGGTCCAGAACGCTCACAAAATCGAGCAGCAAATCACCCAGGCCAAGTCGCAGGCCGAGCTGACCCGCCAGGAAATGCTGGCCCAGCAGAACAAGGAAAAGGTGGAAGCCGACACCGTCGCCATCCGGGCCATCATCGCCGCTCAGCAGGACCAGGAGGTGCGGCTCATCGCGGCGCGCCAGGAATTGGAAGTCGCCAAGCTCGAAACCGCCGCCGCCGCCGCCCAGGCCGACGCGCTCCTGCTCCAGGCCGAGGCGGAGAAGAAAGTCATCGCCCTCGACAACGAGGCGCAGGCCAGCGTTATCTCCAACCAGACGCAGGCGTTCTCCGGCGGCATGAACTTCGCCCGTTACGCCTTCTACCAGAAGATGGGGCCGCAAATTCAAACCATCCTCACCAGCGACGACGAGAGCGGTCTCGGCGCGCTCTTTCGCCCCTTCCTCACCATCCCCTCCAAGGAGTCCAAATGAACAAAACATCCCTCGCAATGCTCGCCGCCGTCGCGGCCGTGTTCTTCGGAATCTGGGAAGTCTGGCAATGGGGCTTCTGCCGCTTTTACGTGGGGCCGGGCGAAATCGCCGTCGTCACCGCCAAGAACGGAACGCCGCTGCCCCCCGGCCAGATCCTCGCCAAGTCCGGCCAGAAGGGCGTGCAGGAAGATGTGCTGGCCGAAGGCCGCCACTTCCTCAACCCCGTGGCCTACGAATACCAGATCGTCCCCGCGACCCTCGTCCCGCCCGGGAAAGTCGGGATCATCACCTCCAAGGGCGGCACGAATCTGCCCCCGGGCGAATTCCTCGCCTCCGCCGGGCAGAAGGGCATCTGGCGGCAGGCGCTCGGGCCGGGCAAATACCGGCTCAACCCCGTCGGCTATGAAGTCCGCATCGTGGACGCCATCAGCATCCCCATCGGCTACGTCGGCGTCGTCACTTCCCTTTCCGGCAAGCAGGCCCCGGAAGGCGAGTTCGCCAGGACGGGCGAAAAAGGGATCCGCGCCGACATCCTCCAGCCGGGCCTTTACTACGTGAACCCCGCCGCGTTCAAAGTGGACGTGGTGGAAGTGGGCGTCAACCAGGTCATGCTGCTGGGCAAGAGCGGCGGCAACGTCATCACCAAAGGCCAGATCACCACCACCAACGCCGCCATGGACGAACTCCAGCGCAACGCCCTCGTTCAACAACAAGAGCAGCGCCGGGAATACGCCAAGGAAAACAAGCTGAACCTGGGCGTCAACAGCCTGATCAGCCCCGATAGCAGCTTCTCCGCCACTGGCTCCATCAAACCGGATACCAAAAAGAAGCCCCGGCCGCAGAAGGAGATGTCCTCCGCCAAGCCCGTGCCGCAGCAGTCCAACGCGCCCGCCGCGGGCAGTTCGCCCGTCCAGGCCGCCTTCGTCCTCAACCAGTTCGTCGAGTTCCCCTCCAAGGACGGCTTCGAGATCAGCCTCGATATGACCGTCGAGTTCGAGCTGCTCCCCGAGAACATCGCCTGGATCTTCCGCAACTACGGCGACCTTCCCGCCGCCGTGGACAAGGTGATCATGCCGCAGATCCTCTCCATCTCGCGTCTCAAAGGCTCGGCCTACGGCGCGCGCGACTTCATCGTCGGCGAGGGACGCGAGAAATTCCAAACCGACCTCACCGACGCGCTCGCCAAGGTGCTGGGCGAAAAGAAAATCGTCATCCACAACGCCTTGATCCGCCATGTCAACGTGCCGATGCAGATCCTCGACCCGATCCAGCAAGCCAGCATCGCGCAGGAACAGGACCTCACCAACCAGGAGAAACAGAACACCGCGAAAAAGCAGGCCGAGCTGAACACGCAACTAAGCCTCATCGACCAGGCGGGCCAGCAAGTGGGGCAGGAAACCGAGAAACTCAAAGCGAACATCAAGGCCGACCAGACCAAGAAAGTCGCCGAGATCGGCGGCGAAACCCTGCGCCAGGCCGCCGAGATCCAGAAGCAAACCGCCGCCATCCGGGCCGAGAAAACCACGACCCTGGGCAAAGCCCAGGCGCAGGTGATCCGCCTCGTGGAAGGCGAAAAGGCGCAAGGCTACCAGATGAAGATCAAAGCCTTTGGAGATCCCGTGGCCTACAACCTCTGGACGCTGGCCACATCGCTGGACAACAAGATCAAAGTCAACATCCTGCACAGCGGCCCCGGCACCCTCTGGACCGACCTGCAAAAGGCGAACCTGGGCGAATTGGGCGGCGCGAAGCTCCTCCAACCGGCCAAGAAACCGTAGAGGAGGCTCGCGCCGGGTTTCCGCATTACCGCTCCGCGGCCAGCCGGGCAAGCACCGCCGGGTAAAGGGCGTGCTCGGCCACCTGGATGCGGGCGTGGAGCGTTTCCGCCGTGTCGCCGGGGAGCACGGGCACTTCGCTTTGCCCGAGGATGGGGCCCGAATCGACGCCGCTGTCCACATAGTGCACCGTGCAGCCCGCGACGGCCGCCCCGGCTTCCAGCGCCTGTTTCCACGCTTCCAGGCCGGGGAATTTCGGCAGCAGCGCGGGGTGAATGTTGACGATCCGGTTGGGGAACGCCTCCAGCAGCGGGGCTTTGACGATCCGCATATACCCGGCCAGCACCACGAGGTCCACCCCGGCCTCCCGCAACAGCGCCACGAGCCGTGCCTCGGCCTCCGGCTCCAGCTTCGTGCGGAAGCGGCCCGGAGGTAAGTATTCGGCGCGGATGCCCCGCGCGCGGGCGTAATCCAGGATGCCCGCGTCTTCGACATCGGCGATCACGATGCGCACTTGGGCGTTGAGCCGGCCCGCGTCGATGGCTTCGGCGATGGCCCGGAAGTTGGAGCCCTTGCCGGAACCGAGGACGCCGAGTTGGAGAGGAGGTTGTTGTTGCATGGATGCGAAAACGGAAAGCGCGCCAAGAATGCCCGATTCCGCTCCCTGGAACAATCGCGAAAATGGCTCGCGGTTTTTCCATCCGCCCTCTAGAACAACCGCCATGCAATTGATTGACGGCAAACAGATCGCACAGCAAGTCCACGGCGAAACCCGCGCGGCCGTGGAGGCGCTCAAAGCCAAGGGGATCACGCCCGGCCTGGCGGTGGTGCTGGTGGGGGACGACCCCGCTTCCCGCTCCTACGTCCGCTCCAAGGACAAGATGTCCAAGGAACTCGGGCTCCACTCGGTGAAGCACGAACTCCCGGCCACGACGACGCAAGAGGAACTGATCGCGCTCGTCCTCCGGCTCAACGCCGACCCCGCCATCCACGGCATCCTGGTCCAGTCGCCCCCCCCGCCCCACATCGACGAGGCGGCGGTGATCGCGGCCATCGACCCGCGCAAAGACGTGGACGGCTTCCACCCGATCAACGTCGCCAAGCTCGCGCTGGACGACCCCTCCGGCTTCGTCCCCTGCACGCCGCTCGGCTGCCAGCGGTTGCTTTTGGCCAGCGGGATCGACCCCGCCGGGAAACACGCGGTGGTGCTCGGCCGCTCCATGATTGTCGGCAAACCGATGGCGCTCCTCCTGATGGCCAAGGGCAAGGGGGGCGACGCCACGGTCACGGTCGTCCATTCGCGCTCGCGCAACCTGGAGGAAATCACCCGCCAGGCGGATATCCTCATCGCCGCCATCGGGCGGCCCGGCTTTGTAAAGGCGGGGCACGTGCGCGAGGGAGCGGTGGTCATCGACGTCGGCATCAACCGCGTGGAAGACCCCTCGGCGGCCAAAGGCTACCGGATCGTGGGCGACGTGGCGTTTGACGAGGTGGCCCCGAAGTGTTCGGCGATCACGCCGGTCCCCGGAGGCGTGGGCCCGATGACCATCGCCATGCTGATGGCGAACACCGTGAAAGCCTGCCGCCAGCTCACGGGAGCGTAGGGGGGATCTTCGCGGCCTTCGTACAAAAAAAATTGGAAGGCGTCGTTGTTTTTTCTCTTCGGAGTACCTCTTTGGAGTTTCCCCTGGGAGAGCTAATCCTTTCAGTGTATTTCTAAGGCTCCTGAAAGAACCAGCGGCGTCTTCCTGAAAACAATGTAACACAGGTTCTCCGGCGCGCAAGTGCCCCGGGAAAGGCCTGGGGCGCAGGCATTCTACCTTGCGGAGCCGCCAGCGAGGCTGAAGCGCACGGGGATGTCCGCGCGCGTTGCCACCGGCAAACCGGCGGTCGTTGCGGGCTCAAAGGTCCAGCGCCGGACGGCCTGCACCGCCGACTGGTCGAGCAGGGGGAAGCCGCTGGTCCGCTTGATGGCGACGCTCTTGGGCTGGCCGTCCGCGCCGATTTCCACGCTCAGCAGGACGACGCCTTCCTGGTGGTTGCGCCGGGCCTCCGGCGGGTAGACGGGTTTCGGGTTGGTCCGGTACCGCGGGAGGGCGCTGGTTCCCCCGCCTCCTCCACCGGTGCCGTTGCCCGTGCTTCCGCTGGCGCTGCCGCCTGCGTGTGCCTTTGGGGTTCCCGCGCCCGTCCGGCGGGTGGGGTGCGCCGGGGGATTGGCTTGCGGGTTCGGGCTGGGTGCCGCTTTTGGGGTGGAGGCCGGGGCGGGTGCTGGAAGCGGTTCGGGGGAAGTTGGAGCGATGAGTTCAGGCGCGGGCGTGGGCTCCGGAGTAAACGACGGCGCGGGTTCGGCGGGCGGGGGAGGAGGCGTCTGCGTGGGCTCCGGTTCGGGGGAAGCGGGGGCTTCGGCTCCGGCCGCTTCCGCTCCTCCCGGCGCACCGGCAAGGCCGACCTCCAGGACCGAGGGCCCGTCGCCCATCGGGAGCGGCCGCGCGAGGGTTCCAAGCCGGAGCCCGAAGAGCAGGAAGGCGTGAAAGAGGAGCGCGGCGAGGAAGCTGAGAACAACGGAGGCTCTCATGGGGGGAAATCAGGGCGCGGGCGGCGGAGTGGCGCCGGGCTGGGTTTGAATCGCCACTTTGGAAATCCCGAGTTTGCGGACGGTGTCGAGCACCGCGACGGCTTGCCCGAATTCGGCCTTCGTGTCGCCGTTGATGAAGATGCGGGGATCGCCCTGCTCCGCGAGCAACTGGCGCAGCGCCGGTTCAAGCTGGGCCGCGTCGATCGGTTGCTTGTCCCAAAAGAGCTGGCCGTCGGCGCGCAGGGAGAGCGTGGTGGCGTGCGCCTGCTCCTGCGCCGCTCCCGTGGCGGCGGCGGGCAGGTTCACCGCGATGCCCCGGTTTTTCACCATCGAGAGCGAGACCATCACGAAGGTGGCGAGCAGGAAGAAGACGATGTCGATGAGCGGGATGATCTCGAGCCGGGCCCGCTTCCTGCCGCGCGGGGAGGGGATGGGCGTCATGGCTGCAAAGCGGCGGCTTTACCCGCGCGCAAGAGAAGCATTTCGAGGTGAGCGCCGGCCGTTTCGATCTCCTGCCGCGCCTGTTCCAGTTGGGTGTTGAGAAAGTTGAACGGGAGCAGCGAGACCATGGCGATCAAGAGGCCGAAGGCCGTGGCGACGAGCGCTTCGGCGATGCCCCCGGTGATCGCGGTGGGCGCGCCGAGTTCACTGGCGCCCAGCAGACCGAAGGCGTGGATCATGCCGGTGACGGTGCCGAATAATCCCAGGAGCGGCGCGAGCGTGACGATGGTGTCGAGGATCGAGATGCCCCGGTTGAAGCGTTGCAGTTCGCGGGCCGCCGCTTGCAGCAGGGCGTTGCTGAAGGAGACATCGCGGTGCGCCAGGGCGTAGGTGAGCACCCTCGCCACGTAGTCCCGCGAGCGCGCGCCAGCCGCCTGGGCGGCGGCCGGGTTGCCCCGCTCGGTTTCCGCGAAAATGCCCGCCACCGCCACGGAATCGCGGCGGCTGCGTTCGCGCAGGGTGAAAAAAATCCGCTCGAAAACGACGGTCAACGCGACCAGCGACGTGAGGAGCAGCGGCCACATGACGGGGCCGCCCTTAAGGAAAATCTGCATCATAGGTTACTCGATGTGCGCAACAGTTTTGCTTCCGGCAGCTCGCGTTTGCGAGGACAAATTTTATCCTCGTAATAAATTGGGGGATGGATATTTCCTATCCATCCCTTTGCCATGACCTTCCGCCCCTTTTCCGCTTTCTGGTCCCGCATCGCCGTGTCGTTTGCGCTGTTTGTGGCGATGGGATCGACGGCGCTTGTGTTTTGGCTGCAAAGCATGGCGCAACGGGAGTCCGAACACGTTTTTACGGCGTTGGCGCGGACCAATGCGCAGTTCATCAAGAGCGCCCGGCTGGCTCCCGTCAGCCGCGTGGCGGAGCCGCTCGGGCGGGTGCTCGGGATGCAGATGTTTTTCCGGCGGAATGCCGGGCCGCTCGTTCCTTCGCCGGACCCTTCCCTGGAGGCCGCGTTGTCGAAGGTTGTCCCGGAGCGCGGGATTGTACACCTGGGGCGGGATGCCGAGGCGATCGCGATGCCGGTCGAGCCGGGGCTCGATCTACTGCTGGTGCGCCCCGTGGAACCGAAACAGGAGTTTCTGCGCCGCCCCTCGACGCACGCCATCCTCGGCTCCTTTTGGCTGCTCTCGCTGGCGCTGGCGTGGAGCGTGACGCGGGGCGTCGTCCGGCCGCTGCGGCTCCTGGCTTCGCGGCTCCCGCTGATCGAGAAAGACGCGGAGGCCACGCTGCCCGGTGCGGAGCGGCACGACGAAATCGGCGAAGTCGCGCGCGCCTACCTCGCCACGCGCGCGCAGCTCGCCAGCGAACGCGAACGGCGGATCGCCGCCGAACGCTTTGCCTTGCTCGGGCGGATGGCGACGGGGCTGGCGCATGAGATCCACAACCCGCTTTCCGCCATCCGGCTGCACGCGCAGTTGCTCAGCACCGCCGCGCCGGGGGAACTGGCGGCGGCGAACGCCGAGTCCGTGCCGGTGCTGCTTTCGGAGGCGGCGCGGATCGAGAGTCTCGTGAACCAGTGGATGTTCCTGGCGCGCCCCGCGCCGCCGCAGGTTGCGCGCACGGGCCTGGGGGAAGCCGTCGCAAACATCGTGCGGATGCAGGCCGCGCTGGCACGGCACGCCGGGGTGGAAATCGAGGAGACGGTGCCGCGCGATTTGTATGCCGACGTGGACCGGCGGCGCTTCACGCAGGCCGTGTGCAACATTGTCGTGAACGCGATCCAGGCTATGCCCGGCGGCGGGCGGCTCACCATTGCGGGCGAGGCCGGGAAGGACGCGCGCTTGGTCTTTCAAGATACCGGGAGCGGTTTTTCCGCCGCCGCGCTCGCCCGCCATGCCGAGTTGTTCTTCTCCGAGAAAGAAGGCGGGATGGGGATCGGGCTGAGCGTCTCCTCGGAGATCCTCAAGGCGCACGGAGGGGCGCTTCTCGCCGAGAACACGCCGGGCGTCGGCGCGAAAGTCACCCTCATCCTTCCCCTTTCCACTCTCCCCGCATGAAACCGATCCTGATTATCGAAGACGAACAAGCCCTGGCCGCCACGCTCGGCTCCATCTGCCGCCGCATGGGTTGCGACGCGCGCCTTTGTTTTTCGGGCCAGCGCGGGCTCGAAGCGGCGTCCCACGAGGCGTTTTCGCTCGCCATCCTCGATATCGGGCTGCCGGATATCAGCGGGCTGGACGTATTGAAAACCCTTCGCGCGCACGCGCCCGATCTTCCCGTCGTCATCATCACGGCGCACGGGAGCCTCGACAACGCCGTGGCGGCGCGAAAGCTGGGCGCGGCGTTTTACCTCGTCAAGCCGCTCGATTTGAGCGAGGTGCAGGAGACGCTTCGCCAGGCGCTGGCCGTCGCTCCGGCGACTCCGGCGGGGGCCAGCCAGCCCGTTTCGCTTTTGGTCGGCGCGGCGCCCGCTTTGCAGCAGAGCTTTACCGAAATCGCCCATGCCTGCACCAGCGACGCGCCGATCATCATCACGGGCCCCACGGGCACGGGGAAAACGCTGACCTCCCGCATCATCCACAGCAACAGCCCGCGCCACGCCGGGCCGTTCGTCGCCCTGCACTGCTCCGCCTTGCCCGAGTCGCTGCTGGAGGCCGAGCTTTTCGGGCACGAGAAAAACGCCTTTACCGGAGCCGCCACCGAGCGTTGCGGCCATATCGAACGCGCCGAGGGCGGCACGCTGTTTCTCGACGAGATCGCGGACATCTCCCTCGGCATCCAGGCGAAATTGCTGCGCCTTGGCGAGGAGCGCACCTTCAACCGCGTGGGCGGCCGCGAGGAACGGCGCGGCGATTGCCGCCTCATCACCGCGACCAACAAGGATCTGCGGGAGGAGGTGAAGGCGGGCCGCTTCCGCGAAGATTTGTACTACCGGCTGCACGTTCTGGAAATCGTGATGCCCGCCTTGCGGGAGCGGCGCAGCGATATTGCCGGGCTCGCCCGCTATTTTGCCGGCCAGCTCGCGCCCAACCGAAGCGTGGAGCTTGCGCCGGAAACGCTCCGCTTGCTGGAACGGTATGACTGGCCCGGCAACATCCGGGAACTGCGCAACGCCGTGGAACATGCGCTGACCGTCGCATCCGGTAATACTCTCTTGCCGGAGCATCTTCCCCGCGAACTTCAGGCGGCCAACGCGTCGCCCCGGCAGAGCGAGCGCGAGTTCGGGCTGGCGCTTTCCTCGTGGCTCGACGCCCGGCTTGCCGCCGGGGCCGCCTACAAGGAGATGCACGATGAACTCGAAGCCCTGGCGCTGCGCCATCTGCTTTCGCGCTTCCACAACAAGCCGACGGTCCTCGCCCGCGAGACCAGGATGAACCGCGTGACGCTGCGCAAGCGGTGCGAGCTATTGCGCAAGATCCTCGCGGAGGGGTAGAGCCGCCCCAAGCCGCGCAAGGGGGACGGGTTCGCGGATTCCTTCCTCCTCCCGCCCCCCAAGATCACGGCTTGTTTTCCGGTACGTAAATTACTTCGCCGTTTTTCAAACGGTACGCCACGCCAAGCCGCTGGCCGTCGCCGCCCTTGGTTTCGTCGCTGACGCGGTAATGCTCCATCTTTTGGCGGTCCTTTTGGATGACGGCCATCCCGGGCGAGCCTTCCTTCGTCAGTTGCTGGTAGCTGATGCTGGCCAGGAGAAGCGCCACGGCAAAGGCGATCCAGACGTCGAAGAGGTTCAGCAACCCCGCCGCCGGGTCGTCCTCGGCGCTCTCATCCCACTTTCTCTTCTTGTGTCGCATAGGAGGCGGGCTGTTCCGTGATACGTTGCAGGATGTATTCGAGGTCGCTCAAATCGCGCTCGTACCAGTTGCGCCGGATGAGGTGCATGGTGAAGGCGGCGCAGCCGATGAACACGCCGATGACGGTGGTGGTGAAGGCGACCACGAGGTTGCTGGAGAGGGCGGCGACGTTGCCGGAGGCGAGGCCGTTGAGGGCCGGGCCGAGCGGGATCAGCGTGCCCATCAACCCCAGCATCGGGCCGATCCGCGTGGTCCAGGTGAGCCGGGAAAGCGAACGGGCGATCGCGGATTCGAGATCCTCCAGGCATTTCTCGCGTTCGAGGAGATCCTTGGGACGGCGGCCCAGGATTTTGCCGAACAGCGCGGGGAGCCCGTTTTTGCACGCCAATACGTGGGCCAGCGCCGCGTGGCGCCCTTCGGTTCCTTTTTTGAGGGTGGCGAGCGCCTGGCCAAGCGCGCGGCGCACTTCGCGCCGGGTCAATCCCTCGCGGAGAATCCCGCCCGTCATGACGAGCGTCCAGGCCGCGACGAGGAGAACCAGCACGAGCGTCGGCAGCAGCAGGCCGTTGGAGAACAGATACAGGCAATGGCGAAGCGCGTCCATTAGAGCGATCCCGCCTTTCTGGTAAACCCGGCGAGCACGAGAACCCCCATCATCAACACCGCGGCGGCCTCCCAGGAAAGCAGCAGGCTGGCGAAGCCCTGGACGCGCTCGCTCTTCGGGTCTTGGCGGCCGGGATCGTCTTTCTTCGGCGCGGCTTCCAGCTTCCGTCCGGCGACTTTGTCCGCTTGGGCGGCGGCGGTGGATTTTTCTATCATGGTTTTCATGGTCTGTGCGAGTTGCGTGTCCCCGGCTTTTCCGCTGGTGTGGAGCGCCTGCGCGGCGTAATCGGCGAGCCGCGTATTGCCGCCGCTCACCAAGCCGCCCGATTCGCCGTGCCGCGCCACGGAGTCCGCATAGAGCCTGGAAAGCGTCTCGACCTGTTCGGCGGAGGCGTTCCAAAGGCCCTTGCGGCTGGCCTCCAGCAGCGTGGCGGAGATTTCCTGGATGGCGTGCGGGGAGGCTTTTTCAAACCATTCGCTCAAGCCGAGTTGATAACTATCCTTCACGTAGACTTGGTAGATTTCATTCCAGGTTTCCTGCGAAACGCTCTCGCGGCGGGTGACGGACCACCCGAAGGTGTTCTTGACGAGTTCCGAGATATGCCCCGCGCCCGCGTAACCGTGCGCCTTGAGCCCTTCGATCCATTTTTTGTTCAGCAACTCGGAGCGCAGGTTGGTGTCGAGGACTTCCTCGAAGTTGCGCATGTGCGCCGCGCTGGGATCGCGGACGTCGGCGATGAAAGCCTGCGGGGTTTTGCCGGTGACTTTCTTCACCGCCATGTTCAGGCCGCCGAGATACTCGTAGGCGTGGTGGTTGGAGAGCTGGCTGGTCATGTTGGAGGCCCAGACGCGCAGGATCGTGTCCGTGCCTTGCAGCGCCTCCTCGTAGAGCCCGTTCACCTTCTCGCCCCAGACATCGCCGGTGTAGACGAAGCTCATGTTATCCGTGTAGACGCTGGAGACATCCTCCTCCTTGTCCCAGACGCCGGAGCGCGGGATGAGGTAGAGGATGTTCGTTCCCGTCATGTTGCCCGGTTTGCTTCCGAAGATGCGGGCCGCCGCGAACTGCGCCGCGCGCTCGGCGGAGAACCCCCGCTGGAGCAGGCGGCTCTCCATGGAGGCCACGCTTTCGCGGATCGGGTTCGCGGGCTCGGGCGCGGCGGCGGCCATGCGCACGGCTTTGTCCAGCAGCGCCACGCGCGAGGGGAAGTTTTCTTTATACTGGCCGCCCATCGCGAGGAAGACCTCCACGCGGGGCCGCTTCAATTCCTCGGCGGGGATCAGCTCCACGTCGATCACCAGGTTGCTTCGGTTCCACACGGGGCGGACGCCGAGCAGGTACAACGTCTGCGCCTCCATGAAGCCGTAATCGCGCATCGTTTCCATGCCGTTGAGATCCATGGCGATCT
>JAQTMF010000050.1:0-14771 GCA_028714515.1 Chthoniobacteraceae bacterium
CCGTTGTGCCTGAACCACGCGAACGGGTTCGCTGTGGTCGCCGAGCACATACACCAGGATGTTGTAGAGGTTGGCGCCCTCTTTGCGTTCGACGTAGATTTTTTTGCCGGGAAATTCGTCGATCACCTGGTCGCTGCTGAACATGGCCAGCGGGTTGCTGGTGGCGATTTCGCAGATCGTGTTCTTCATTTTCTCCTGGGCGCGCGGGGCGACGGAGACGTTGATCCAAAGGCACGTGAGGCAGGCGACGGCGGCGAGGAAGGCCAGGGGATAGCAGATGCGCGGGATGCTGACGCCGTTGGATTTGAGGGCGACCAGTTCGCTGTCGGCCGAGAGCCGCCCGAAGACGAGGAGGACGGCGGTGAGGAAGCCCCAGGGGATGGTGAAGGTGAGGGAAAAGGGGAGGATGAAGCCGATAAAGCTCAAAATCAGCTCCAGGGGGGCGTCCTGGTTGACGAGGAGATCGAGGAGCTGCTTGAAGAGGTTGCCGAGGACCAATACGAGGCTTAAGACCGCCACCGCGAAGAGCGTGGTGACGAGGACTTCTTTGCCGATGTAGCGGTCGAGGATTTTCATGAGGGCGCCGCATTCTTGAAGCGCTGCCGCTGGAATGCAAGCCGTTTGCGGCGGGGGCTAGATCCCCACCATGGTTTTGGCTTCGGCGCGGGAGGAGCGGATGGCTCCCAGGCGGGCGAGGTAGGGGCAGACGGCGGGCATTTCCGCGAGGCGGTTGAGGGCCTCGGGGTGTTCCAGCCGGGAGAAAATGGCGTAGGCGATGCGCGTGCGCGGGACGCTCTTGATGCCGTAGCCGCCGGGGGCGTTGCTGGACCAGAAGCGGACGCTTTCGACGCCGCCCTGGGTTTCGCACCCGAGGAAGATGACGGAGTGGCCGTGTTCGCGGCGGCCGACTTCGGAGGACCAGAAGATTTTCATGAAGTCGCCGGGGCGCGCCTGGGCGAAGTCGTCGAAGTTGCGCCCGAGGCCGAGTTCCCGGAAGAGCCGGGCGGTGCCGGGCCCGTTGGCGTTCCAGCGGCCCCAGACGCCGTGGCCGTCGGGCTGGCCCTGGACGGGGAGGGCGTCGAGGGTGGGGGGGGCAAGGGGGGTGGCGGCGATGGTTTTGAGGAAAACGAGGTAGGTGGCTTCGGAGCAGAAGCTGGGCGCGGCCTGGGCCGGTTGTACGGCGAGGACGCCGCCGCGGACGCCGATGGCGCCGGTGAGCCGGTCGTAGGCCGCGCGGCCGGCCTGGTAGCCGCCGCCCCGGGGCATGGATTCGATCTGGGCCAGGACGCGCGCGTTCCAATCTTCGCCCCGGGCGGTGAGGGAGAACCAGAGGGCGGCCAGGATGACCAGCGCGGGCAGGAGCCGGGCGGCGAGGCATCGGCGGCGGGGTTGGCAGGCGGCGAGGAACATCGCGGCGGCGGTTTCGGAACAGCGGGGCAAAGGCGGGCGGGAGGCGGACATGGAGCGGAAATGTCGCCGCTCTTTGCCAATTCGCAAGGGGTGGCCGCTCCGGGTCTTTGGAAAAAAAACTCCCTGTTTGGCGTGAAGATTTTATCGGGAACGGGGGGCCGGATGCGGTCTCGACAAAAAGGGGGGAAGAAGGCACGCTTCCCGGCTTATGCAGAAGCGTAATAATGCCCTCGTTCTTCTGGCTGCGGTCTTTCTGACGTTTCTCTGCACGCTGGCGATGCAGTGGGCCAGACAGGTTCAGCCGATGGACCCGATGGTTTTCACGGGGATCAACGGCCATATCCGTCTCTTTTTCGATTTGCCGATTTGGTTCCTGCTGTTTCTTTCGGGAATCGCGGTCGGCTTTTCGGCTGCCAATGTCGCGGGTTGGACGACGCTTTCCAAGGGATGGCCGATCGTGCTGCTGTTTTTCTCGGGCGTCCATTACGCCGCCGCCTCCTTCTGGGGGGAGCTGTTTACGGGCGATAGATCGGAAATCGCCATTGGACTCGGCCCGTATGTGGCGCTCATTGTGACGATCATCGCGCTGCCGGTCGCGCTTTCTTACACTCCCAGCAACGCCTAAGGACAAAGACGCTCGCTTGAAGAAGGTTACGATTTATACGGATGGCGGTTGCGAGGGGAATCCCGGACCGGGGGGCTGGGCGGCCGTGTTGCTTTGGAACGGACGCACGAAGGAGGTGAGCGGGGGCGAGGCGGCGACGACGAATAACCGGATGGAGTTGCAGGCGGCCATCGCCGGGTTGAGCGCGCTGAAGGAGCCGTGCGAGATCGAGTTTTACACGGACTCCGAGTATTTGCGCAAAGGGATCTCGGAGTGGATCAAGGGGTGGAAGGCGCGCGGCTGGCAGACGCGGGGCAAGACGCCGGTGAAGAACGGCGATTTATGGAGGACGCTGGACGCGGCGGCGGCCGGGCACCGGATTGCGTGGCGCTGGGTGAAGGGGCATGCGGGGCATGTCCATAATGAGCGCTGCGACGCGCTGGCGGGGGAGGCGATCGCCCGGGTGCGCCGCGAGCACGGGCCCGCGCGGCTGAAGGCGCTTTTGCAGGATTTCAAGCGGCAGGCGGAGGGGGCGGTTCCGGCGGCGGTGTAGAGCAGTTTCTGCTTATTTTGTCGCATGCTCTTCGGCGGCGCGGGCCGTTGCGTGGCGTTTCGAGCTTGGGCTGTATTTACAAATACAGCCGCTGCGCTCAAAAAGCCCCGCACCAACCCACGGCGCTCTCAGATCATTGCGCCAACCTAAACAGAAAATGCTCTAGTCTTTTCATGCCGATTTCATCCCGGCTTCATCGTCTGTTCATACGCGGGGCCGACGCTGGACGCCGTGAATCCACCTGATCTTCCCGCTGTTCCTCCCTCGCTTTCGTTTCCAGACTCCGCCGACCCTCAGTCGCCGCTTGGGCGGATTTTCGCGACGGCCCTCGTGATGGTTTTCGGGGGCGATTTTCTGCTGTGGGGGGCGACGCCGGGGCTTTCGTGGGGGGTGTTTGTGGTGGCGCTGGGCGGGGCGCTGGCGGTGAACCGTCCGCGCGGGGCGTGGTCGCGGACGGCGGTTGTTTTCGCCGGGTTGCTTTTGTTGAGCGCGGCGCAGAGCGCGGTGGAGATCTCTTTCAGCAATGTGCTGGTGTCGCTGGCTCTGCTCGCGGGGCTGGTGGGGGAGACTTCTTATCCCGGGCTGCGTTCGGGCTGGGAGCGCAATTGGGAGGCGTTTTTGGCTTTCGCGAAAGCGCCGGGGCGGTTGGCGTGGGCGCTGGCGCGGATTTCCGAACTTGCCAGAAAACGGAGCGGCGTGGCGCAGCGCGTTCTCCAGGGGGTGAGCATCGGGCTGCCCGCGTTGATGCTGGGCATTCTGTTCGCCGGGCTGCTGGGAGAGGGGAACGCGATTTTCGGGTCTTGGATTACGGAGAGTTTCCAGGCGATTGAGAACTGGATTTGCTCTTTCGATCTTTCGTTCTGGCATTGCGCTTTTTACGGGGCGCTGGCGGCGGCCGCGCTCGCGGTGTTGCAGCCCGCTGCCCCGGGGCGGCGGCCGAGGCTCTGGACGCGCCCGATCCCGCGATTCCCGGCCGGGAATGTCTCGACTGGCTGGTGGCGCAGCGTGGCGATTCTCGCGGTGCTCAACGGGCTGTTCTTTGTGGTGAATACGCTGGATGCGCTCTATCTCTGGACCCAGGTGCATTTGCCCGCCGGGGTGACTTACAGCCAGTATGTGCATGACGGCGTGGGAAGCCTGGTGGCGGCGGTGTTGCTTTCGGCGGCGGTGCTGGCGGTGTTGTTTCAGCAGGACGCGGCCGTGAGTGGTTCGCCCGCGCTCAAGCGGCTCGGGTATCTCTGGATCGCGCAGAACGGGATCCTCATCGCGGGGGTGATGCTCCGGCTGATTCGCTATATCGAGGCGTGTTTGCTGACGACGCAGCGGGTCTACGTGCTCCTTTTTGTGGCGCTGGTGGCGGCGGGGTTTGTGCTGTTGGCGGTGCATATCGCGCGCAACGGGAGCCTGAATGGGCTGATCCTCTCCAATGGGGTGGCGGTGCTGGCGCTTTTTTTCGCGGTGCAGTTCCTCAATGTCCCGGGGTGGGTCGCCCGCTACAATGTGGCGGCGTGGGAGCGCAACCCGAAGCGTTCGCTGGATGTCGGCTATTTGGAGAGCCTCGGCGATCCGGCTTGGACGGCGCTTTCGCGCGTGGCGGCTTCGCGGCATCCCCAGGCGGCATCGGTGCGCGGGTGGCTGGAACAGGTGAGGAAAAATGAACGCCGGGCGCTGGATGCGCGGAATTGGCGTTCGTGGCAGGGCCGCCATGCCTGGAATGCGGCGTGGCTCTTGAAGCAGGGATAAGCTCCTATTCCTGGAGCGCTCCGCGCAGTTGGCCGCAGCCGGCGGCGATGTCGATGCCCCGGCGCTGGCGCAGAGTGCTGGGGAACCCGGCGGCTTGCAGGATGCCCTTGAAGGCTTGCGCGGGTGCGGACGCGGTGGGCGCGCCAGCGTAGGCGGCGGTGGGGTTGAGGGGGATCAGGTTGACATGGGCGGCGATGCCTTCCAGGGCGGCGGCGAGCTGGCGCGCGTGGGAGGGGGTGTCGTTGACGCCCGCGATGAGGGTCCACTCGATGAAGATGCGGCGGCCGGTGGCGTGGCAGTAGGTGCGGCACGCGCCGAGCAGGTCGGCCAGGGGCCAGCGGCGGCTGGCGGGGATGAGGACGCGGCGTTCGGCGTCGGTGGCGGCGTGGAGGCTTAACGCGAGGGCGTAGGGACTGTTTTCCCGCGCGAGCCGCAGGATGCCGGGGATGACGCCGACGGTGCTCAGGGTGACGTGGGCGGGGCCGATGTTGGTTCCCCGCCGGTCGGTGAGGATTTCCAGGGCGGTCATGACGGCGTCGTAGTTGTGGAGCGGTTCGCCCATGCCCATGAGGACGAGGTTGCGCAGGCCGGGCTTTCCCTCGTCCCGTAAAATGCGCTGGCAGTGGAGGACCTGGGCGACGATTTCGCCGGGCCGCAGGTGGCGGGTGAACCCGGCTTTGCCGGTGGCGCAGAAGGTGCAGCCCATGGCGCATCCGGCCTGGGTGCTGACGCAGGCGGTGGAGCGGCCCGGGTAGGCCATGAGGACGGTTTCGACGGTCTGGCCGTCGCGCAGTCGCAGGAGGAATTTGCGGGTGTGGCCGTCGGTGCTGCGCAGATCGGCCACGGCCTGGGGTGTGTCGAGGAAGAAGGGGCCGCCCGGGGCGGTGTGCGCTTCCACCCAGCGGCGCAGGGGCGGGAGGAAGTCGGCGCGGGTTTGCAGATCGAGCGCGGCTTCCCGGTGGAGCGCCCGCCAGAGCGCCCGGGTGTGGATGGGGCGGACGTCGGCGCGGGTCAGCGCCTCTTCCAACGCGGGGAAGGGGAGGTCGTGGAGGGAGCGCGGGCTGTTGGTGGCGGACATCGGTGTTGAGTTTCCAATAAAATCGCTCCGCATGCCAAAGAAAAGACGCGGGGAGGGGGCGGTGTGGACTGTCAAATAGCCCCCTTGTTGCCTCGCGTGAACAATCTTTTTCAAATGGCGAAAGTAATCCAGAGCAGTTTCTATTCATCTTGTCGCATGCTCTGAGGCGGCGCGGGCCGTTGCGGGTCTTTTTGAGCTTGGGCTGTATTTACAAATACAGCCGCTGCGCTCCAAAAGCCCCGCACCAACGCACGGCGCTCTCAGAATCATTGCGACAATCTAAACCGAAAATGCTCTAGACTTTTCCGCTCGTTCCATCACACCTTTCTCTCCTTTATGAAAAACCTCGACTGTCCCGCCTTTGGTCATTTTTCGCAAGACGGCCGCGAATATTGCATCACGGAACCGTTCGCGCCGCCCCGGGCGCAGATCAATTTTCTTTGGAATGATACGCTGATTTCCGGCTTGAACCAGTTCGGCAGCGGCGACGGGGTTTTCAATAACCAGACGCTGATGTACAATGACCCGAAGGGGCGCGTGCGCTTGATCCGCGATGGCCGCCGCTATTTCTATCTGCGCGATAACGCCTCGGGCGAGTTCTGGAATACGGGGCTTTTCCCGGTCAACACGCCGGGGGCGAAGTTCACGACGCATGTGGGGCTCGGCTATTCCCGTTTTTCCATGGAGTGGGCGGGGATTTTGTGCGAGAGCCGCGTGTTCCTGGCCCCGGATGAGCCGGTGGAGATCTGGGAGTTTACGCTGCGCAATCTTTCGGCCGAGCCGCGCAAGTTGACGCTTTTTCCTTACGTGGAGTGGCTCCTGGGCGGCTATGCGACGTTCAGCAGCCCGTATTCGTATCTGCGCAGCGGGTATGACGCGGCGAACAAGGCGGTGTGCAGTTACAATACTTCGGACGAGCGGCCCCATGGGCGCTACAACGCGTTTGTGGCGACGGACGGCGCGGTGACGGGGTGGTGCGGTGGACGGCGCGAGTTCCTGGGGGCCTACGGTTCCCCCGCGCGGCCCGAGGCGGTGGTAACGGGGGCGCTTTCCGGCAAGGAGGCATGGTGCGAGGAGCTGGCGGGCGCGCTGGGAATCGAGATTTCCCTCGCCGCGGGCGAGACGCGCGACGGGACGGTGCTGCTTGGCAGCTTCGACACGGAGGAGGAGAAGGCCCGGCTGATCGCCAAGGTGCTCCCCGCCGCCTACCGGGCGAATGCCTGGACGCAGCTCATCGAGCAAAAGGAGGGGATGCTGGAGGCGGTCAAAATCGAGACGCCCGACGCGCAGGTGAACCGCCTGGTGAATATTTGGGCCAAGCAGCAGATCCAGCTTTGCGTGGAGTTCGGCCGCGACGGCGCGCGGGGCTTCCGCGATACGCTCCAGGACGCCTGGGGCATCGCGCCGTTCAACGCGCCGCTGGCCAAGGCAAAGATCAAGGAGACGCTGGCGCATCAGCACAAGGACGGCCACGGCGTGCGCGGGTGGCTGCCGCTCCAGCCTCACCATTATTCGGACGGTCCCGCGTGGATCGCGCCGACGGTGGCGGCGTATTTGAAGGAGACCGGCGACAATGCTTTCCTGGACGAAGTGGTGCCTTATTTGGACGAAGGGGAGGATACGGTGCTGGGCCACACGCTCAAGGGCGTGCGGCATTTGAGCGGCGACCTGGGGGCGCACGGCCTGGTGCTGGCGCACGAGGGGGATTGGAACGATTCGCTCAACTGGATGGGCCGCGGGGGCAAGGGCGAGAGCGTCTGGACGAGCATGGCGCTTTTCCATTCCTGCAACGTCGTGGCCGAGATGGCGCGCGAGGTGCTAAAGGATTCCGCGCTGGAAGCGGAGATGAACGAGCGGGCCGAGAAGATCGCCGCCGCGATCCAGGAGCACGGCTGGGATGGAAACTGGTATCTGGCCGGATGGAGCGATTTTGGGAACCCGGTGGGTTCCGCCCAGAACAAGGAGGGGCGCGTGTTCCTCAATTCGCAGACGTGGGCCGTGCTGACGGGCCTCGCCACGGGCGAACGGAAGGTCAAATGCCTCCAGGCGGTGGATGAGATGCTCGAATCCGAGCACGGTTCGCTGACGCTGACGCCGCATTATACCGGCTCCGATAAGAATGTGGGCCGCGTGACGATGCTGCTGCCCGGGATGTATGAAAACGGGACGCCGTATTGCCACGGCACGGCGTTCAAGATCGTGGCCGATTTGAGCGCGGGCCGCCCGGAGGAGGCGCTGCGGAGCTGGAAGAAGGTGATGCCGGACAATGCCGGGCACCCGTCCTGCGTCTCCGGGTGCGAGCCTTACGCCTTTACCAACCAGTATCTCGGGCCGGGCAACGGTCGCGCGGGCGACTCCATTAGCGGGTGGATCACCGGCACCGCCGGGTGGATGTTCCGCTCGGTGTTGGAGTATTTCTGCGGCGTGAAGCCGGGCTATCGCGGCTTTACCGTGGAGCCGTGCCTGCCCGCGGAGTGGGATCGCGTGACGGTGCACCGCTTGCTGCGCGGGCGGACGTACGAGATTGCCCTGGAGCGCCAGAGCGACGGCGGTTGCCGCGTGACGGTGAACGGGGCGGAGGTCCGTGGCGGGCTGATCCCCTACGCGTAGGACGGTTTCCACATAAAGAAGGAGGCGTTCTCAATCGAGATTGGGAACGCCCCCCCTCTGGGCGAAATCGGAGAGCGGTTTCGCTCTATACCGTGGAGTTGGCTTTGATGAAGTCGATCAACTCCCCGGCTTCGCAGAAGGCGACGGCGGTGACGGTGTCGGCCGCGCCGCAGTAAAGGGCGATGCGGCCGGTGGGGGCGTCGACCAGGGCGGTGACGGGGAAGACGACGTTGGGGACGTAGCCGGTCGTCTCGTAAGGGGCCTCCGGCTGGAGGATCATTTTGTTGGTCCGGTAGAGGACTTTCCAGGGTTGCTCCAGGTCGAGCAGCGCCGCGCCGGTGCTGTAGACGTAGCCGTTGCAGGTCTGGACGACGCCGTGGTAGAAGAGCAGCCAGCCTTCGCTGGTTTCGATGGGCGTGGGGCCCGCGCCGATTTTCTTGTCCTGCCACCAGGGCATCCCTTTGCCCATGACGTGGCGGTGTTTGCCCCAGTAGGTGAGGTCGGGGCTCTCGCTGTAGAAGATGTCGCCAAAGGGGGTGTGGCCGGTGTCGCTGGGGCGGCTCAACATGGCGTAGTTGCCGTTGATTTTCCGGGGGAAGAGGACGCCGTTGCGGTTGTAGGGCAGGAAGGCGTTTTCGAGCTGTTCGAAGGTTTCGAAGTCCTTTGTGCGCGCGATGCCGATGGTGGGGCCGTGGTAGCCGTTGCACCAGGTGACGTAGTAGGTGTCGCCGATGCGGGTGATGCGGGGGTCGTAGCCGTATTCCTGGCGGCGCACTTCCTCGTCGTCGCATTGGAAGGCGATTTCCTGTGGGGAGAAGGTCCATTTCAGGCCGTCGTCGCTGCGCCCGAAATGGAGGTGGGGCATCCGGTCGCGGTAGTCGGTGCGGAAGACGCCCACGAATTTCCCCCGGAAGGGGACGACAGCGCTGTTGTAGATCCCGGTGGCCTGGGGCAGGGGGCGGCGGTCCGTGATCGGGTTGCCGTCGTAACGCCAGACGACGTCGGGACAGCCGGCGGGCTTGGGTTGCCAGGGGAGGTTGGGGATGCAGTCGCTGTGGATGATGAGGGACATAGAGTGGCGGGCGTGTGTGGCTGACAGAAGAAAAAGGGGCCGGCGACGCAAGGAGCGGCGCCGATCACTGGCCCGAAGATTGCAGCAAGCGGGAGGGGACGCCACATTCCCAATATTTGACAGTCAATATTTGGCCCCTCAAAGCTGTGGAAAGAACCGTGGCCGGGAGGGGATTTGACTGTCCAGTGAGCCCGCGTTTGCTTCCGGCCGGGGGTCGTGTTTGCTTAATCATGTCACCGGAGCCACTTTGTTGTGCCGACCGGCTGCTCCTTTTCCTCTACCCTGAAAAGAAATCCTTCCCCTTGATCCCGCGCTCCATTCCATCCTCCCGCCTTGGGTTCACCCTGATCGAGCTTCTCGCCGTGATGGGGGTGATGGTGCTCGTCGCGATGTTCGCCATGCCCGCGGTGAATCCGCTTTTGAAGGGGTCGCAGTTGGCGCAGGGCGCGCAGGACATCGGCGATCAACTTGGGCTGGCGCGGCAGACCGCGATTTCTTCCAACCATTGCGTGGAGGTCCGCTTTTACAAATACGCCGATGCGGAGGCGGCGGGGGAAGTCGCCGGCAACCCGGCCACCGGGCATTTCCGCGCCATCCAACTTTTCGAAATCCCGGAATCGGGCGGGCCGGTGGCCCTGGGGAAATTGCGCCGCCTTCCCGCGAGTGTGGTGATCGACGGGGGGAGCACGCTCTCGTCTCTTCTCAATCCGCCAGCGGCTTACGCGTCACCACTGCCGGTGGTGACTTCCGGGGGGCAAAGCGTGGCGCTGCCGCGCGTGGGGACCCAATATACATCGGTCGCTTTCCGGTTCCTGCCGGACGGCTCCATGAACCTTTCGTGCCTGACCTCCAATCCCTGGTTCCTGACGCTTCGCAGTGTGCATGACAAGGACCCGTCCAATGGCGCGTTGAGTGATGCCTATGGCAAGCCGCCGCACAATTTTTTCACGATCCAAATCGATGCAACCAATGGACATATCAAGACCTACCGTCCGTAATTTTCGCCCGGGCAAGGCGCGGGCCGCCTTCAGTCTGGTCGAGGTGGTGATGGCGATCGGGATTGTCGCCTTCGCTTTCATCTCGGTGTTGGGGATGATCCCCACCGGATTGAGCACGTTCCGCCAGGCGATGAACGCGTCGGTGGGTTCGCAGATTGCCCAGCGGGTCATTAACGACGCGCAGCAGATGGACTTCTCCATGCTGGTGAATATGGACACCACTGGAACGGGGGTTCTCCGTTTCTTTGATGAACAGGGCAATGAACTGACGGCCACCGGCCAGGGCGCGGTGCCCGCCAAGGCGATCTACCACGCGCGCACGGTGGTGACGGGGTCCACGGTGACGCCGTATTCCGGTTCCGCCACCAGCAATCCGAATCTTGCCACGGTGAAGGTGCAGGTCGCCACCAACCCCGGCAACCAGCTCATTAACCAGGATACGGCCACGAATCTTTGGGCCGACGCCCGATTCTCCATCCTGACGTTCGCGGCGCTGGTGTCCCACAATAATTCCGTGCAGCCTTAGCCGATGAGATCATTGATTTCCCCACGCCACACCGGCAGCGCGTTTACGCTGGTGGAGTTGCTGGTATCCGTCGGCATTCTCTCGCTTCTGCTCCTGATGCTGGCGTCCATCACCGACGCGACCCGCCGCACGTGGACCTATACGACCGGGAAGGTGGAGGAGTTCCGCGACGCGCGCGAGGCGTTTGAATCGATCACCCGGAAGTTGAGCCAGGCGACACTGAACACCTATTGGGACTATGAATACCCGTCGGCCTCCGGTGGTGCACCGGACACCACCCAGCCACCAAAGCGTTATGTGCGGCAGTCCGAACTCCGGTTTATCAGCGGCAGCGCAGCCACATTGACGGGGTCTTCCTCGGCATCCACCCACGCGGTGTTTTTCCAGGCGCCGCTCGGCTATGTGAACGATACAGCCCATTTCGCGGATCTGAATAATCTTCTCAATACGTGGGGATATTTCATCGAGTTCGCCAGCGACAAGGGATCGCGGCCGCCGTTCCTGGATACGCTTTCGCCCGCTCCGCCGGAACGCTGGCGCTTCCGGCTCATGGAACTGATGGAGCCTTCGGAATCGCTGACGCTTTACGATGAGGAAACGGCCGTGGGGAATGCCAATTACAACAAGACCACGTGGTTTACCAAGCCGCTGGCTGCTTCCCCGAGACCCGTGCGCGTGCTGGCGGAGAACATCGTGGCGCTGGTGATCTTGCCGCGCCTGCCGCAGGGGGAGAAGGATGCGAGCAACAACCCCTACAATGCGTGGGATCTCGCGCAGGACTATAGTTACGATTCAACGCTGACGAAAGCCGATGCCGCTCTGAATCCCAAAAACCAGCTTCCGCCGGTGGTGCAGGTCACGCTGGTGGCGGTGGACGAGGCTTCCTATGGCCGGTTGCAGAGCCATTCCAGCGGCGCGGGGCTCGATTTTTCCGATCTATTTTCCGATGCGTCTCAATACGAGACAGATGTGCAGAAGCTGCGGGATCGCCTGCGGGACGCGAAGCTCAATTACTGCGTTTTCACGACCAATGTCAGCCTGAAGGCGGCCAAGTGGAGCCGCGCGCAGACGAATTAGGTTGTGTTCACACATTCCAAAAGACAGAGGAGGGTCCGCAGATTACGCAGATCCCCGCAGATTTTCGGAATGACAAAAAGGGATCTTCTGCCTTCCAATCTGCGGATAAACCTCTTTGAATTCGTGAACAGCCCGGCGGGGCCGGTTTACGGCGCGCCGATGATGAGGCGGTAGTTGATTTCCGGCGCGGTGACTTTCCCGGGGAAATAGTAGCAGTAGGCGAGGACAAAGGTTTCTTTGCCCCACGCCCGCTGGTCTTGCACTTGGGTCCAGGTTTTCTGGGGGAAGGTGAAGGCAACCCCCGCGCCGTTTTTTTGCAAGGCGAGGGTGTTCGGGTTTCCCTGGTTGAGGTTGATCGGGCCTTTGGCGGCGGGAAAGGGATGCGCCTGCGCGCCGTCCACGGCCCAGGTGGTTCCCTCGGCGCTGATGCTCAAGGGGAGCCGGATGCCGAAGGAGAATTTCATCCGGTCGGCGGGGATTTCGGTGAATGGCGAAGAGCCAACTCCCGTCGGCCTGGCGCGCAATGGTGAGTTTGCCTCCGGGCGTGTAGGTCATGGACGCGCCGCTGCCGTCCGCCTTGGGCGTGATTTGTTGCGGGACGAGCGATCCGTCGTTGGGATCGTGCAGCCGGGGGTAGCTCATCGCGTAAACGCCTGCCGCTCCGGCCTGGATTTCAAAGCCTTGGTCCGTGCACTTTACTTCCACGGCTTGGGCCGGGGCGGCGAATAGGAGGGGGATGGCGCAGAGGAGGGAGAGGAGACGTTGCATGGTTTTCAATAGCGGAGGGAGACGGTTTGCCCGGGCGCGATGGCGAGGAGCCGGTCGCCCGCTTTGACCCACACGGGGATGCCGCTTGGGTTGTATGCGGAGGCGCGGTTTGCGGCGAGGACGAGCCGCTGGCGGGCGGCTTCGTAGTCGAAGAGTTCGATGTTGGTGCAATACCAAACCTCTTCGTGGCCGGAGAGCGGCTTGTAGATGCGCTCAAAGCCCGCCCAGTCGTTCCGGTCGTGGAATTCGAAGCCGTGGCCCCAGATGTAGAAGACGCCGGAATACCGGGGATTACCGAGGAGCGCCTGGAAGCGTTCGGGGACGGTCGGCCCCGTGGCGTATTGGTGGGCGGTGGAGGCCCATGCGAGCGGTTCGGCGGGGGGAAAGCAGTTCTCGGCGTTGACGCAGGTGCGGCTGTAGACGACGCCCAGGCCGCGCAGGAGGGCGCAGATTTGGGGGTTGAAGCTGCCGAAAGGATACGCCATCCCGCGCACGGGGTAGCCGACGAGGTCTTCGAGGGCCTTCCGGTCTTGCTGGACTTCGTCCACGATTTGGGAGGGGTCCAGGCGGTCCAGCCACGGGTGGGTGACGGTGTGGATGGCGACTTCGTGGCCCCGGTAGAGTTCGGCGATTTCGCTGGCGTCCAGGTAGGCCCGTTCGCCGGGCTTCAGGTCGCCCTCGACGGTGGGCTTGCCGGTGTGCCGGAGGTTGCCGGAGTTGAGATTGAAGGTGGCTTTCATCCCCCATGCGTTGAAGGCGGCGACGATGCGCCGGTCGAAGGTGTGGCCGTCGTCAAAGCTGGTCGTCACGGCAATGCGTTTGTTGCCGGGGAAGCGGGGGATTTCAATGCGGGAGGGAATGTTCATGGGATGAACCGCCACTCTGCCTCCGCGATGGAGGGCGTTTCAAGCGGCTTTTCTATTTGCTTTAACAACGCGAAGCCACGAAGGGAAGAGATGCCTCTCCTTGCGTGGCTTCGTGCTTTTATGGGGGATCTTTTTCTATGAGAGCCGGGCGGACCGGCGGCGCAGGCGCTGGATGCCGACCAGTGTGCCGAGGCCGGAGACCAGCATGGCCCAGGTGCCCGGTTCGGGAACGGCCATCAACTCCAGGTCGTTGGCGGTGCCGATGCCGTCCGCGTTGACGGTGACGAGCGCGTATTGCTGGTTGTTGTAGGTGAAGGTGTTGTTGGCGTAGCCGGTGACGGCGGTGCCGTTAATGGTGATCGCGGAGAAGGAGCCGGAGAGCCCCAGGGTGTCCGAGTTATCGAGGATGAGTGTGAAGACGTCGCTGGACAGGAGCGTGCCGCCCAGTTGCAGGGCCAGGGTGCCGCCGAGGGTTACTTGGCCGCCGACGATGATCTGATCGAAGTCGGTTCCCGCAACCAGAGCGCCGCTCGCGGTGGTGTCGTCCTTGCGCAGTTGCATGGCGAGGGTGGCGTTATCCAGGAGGGTGAGGTCGCCGCCGATGGTCTGGGTTCCCGGGCTGTTGCCGGGAGAGAGCAGGCCGCCGCCGTTGACTGTCAGGTCGCCGCTGATGGCGCCGGTGCCGTTGAGCGCGCCGGATACGGTGACGCTGCCGGTGATCGCGCCGTTGTTGGTGAGGACCTGGCTGCCGCCGACGGTGTAGCCGGTTTTATTGAGGACGTCGAAGGTGGCGCCTTTGGCGACGTTGATGGCCGAGCTGTTGTCGATGGACCCGCTGGAGCCCAGTGCCAGCGTGCCCTCGTAGATGTTCGTCGCGCCGCTGTAGGTGTTCGCGCCGTTGAGCGCGAGCGTGCCGCCGCCGGTCTTGGTGAGGCTCCCGGTGCCGCTGCTGATCGTGCTGGAGACGGTCAGTTTGCCGGTTCCATATTGGTGGACGATCAGTTCGGAATTGCTGGAGCCGAGTTGACCGCCGGTGATGGCGTAGTCGTTGCCGCCCGTCATGAGCAGACCGCCGCTGGTGATGTTGAGTGGCGAGCCGGAGACGATGGCGAGGCTGCCCGCCGTGGCGCCGGTGTCGATCGCGAGCGAGTTGACGGAGTGGGCTCCCGAGGCGAAGGCGACGGCCCCGGAGGTGGTGTAGTTCGTCGTGGCGTTATTCGTGCTGGCGGCGAGCGTGGAGGCTCCGGTATACCGCACGACGGGGTTTGTGACGTTGGTCGTGACGTTCGCGTAGGTGGCAAAGCCCGTCCCGGTGGAGTCGGTGATTGTCATCCAGCCGCCGACGATTCCGTTGGTGTTGGATACGGTCTGCGTTTGCAGCACGTTGTTGGCCGAGGAGGAGAGGTCGAAGTTGACCGTGGCCCCCGCGCTGCGGTTCCACAGGCCGTTGATCGTCAGGGCGGTGC
>JAQTMF010000050.1:14781-16655 GCA_028714515.1 Chthoniobacteraceae bacterium
GCCGCCGTTGCTGTCCACGACGACGTGGTTGCCGCCGGAGATGACCGCCATGCCTCCCAAGGTTTGGCTGGAGGCTCCGGTGGAGGCTCCCTTGACGTTGAGCGTGCCGCCGCCAAGGAGGAGGGCGGAATCCGGGGAGACTACGCCGGTGGGGTTGTTCGACAAATCCAGGCGCAGCGTGCCGTTGTTGATGGCGGTGTCGCCGGTGTAGGTGTTGGAGCCGGAGAGGGTCAGTGTTCCCTCGCCCGTTTTGGTGAGGCCGCCGTTGCCACTCATGCCTCCCGCGAAGGTGACGTTGTTGCCGTTCGTGTCCATGGTGCCGCCCGCGCCCGCGAGGGTGACGGCGCGGGTGGTGATGTCGGCGGTGTTGCCCTTGGCGTATTGCAGCGCGCCGCCGCCGAAGTTGATGGCCCCGCCGTTGCCGAGGTTGTTAAGGGCGCTGAAGCGCACGGTGCCGCCGTTCAGGTTAGTCGCGCCGGTGTAGGAGCTACTGCCGGTCAGGATCAGCATGCCGGTGCCCGCCTTGGTGAGGCTGCCGGAGCCGCCGCTGACGGGCCCCGCGATGGTGAGCGCGCCGGTTCCATACTGGTGAACGATCAGTTCGGCGTCATTCTGGCCGGTCTGCCCGTTGCGGATGGTGTAGTTGGCATCGCCGGACATGAGGAGGGCGTTGGTGGAGAAGGTGCCGCCGTTCAGGTCGAGGCTTCCCGCCGCGGAACGGGTGTCGATGGCCAGGGAGTTGACGGTTTCGCTGCCGCCCAGCGTGAGGTTGCCGGAGGTGGAGTAGTTGGTGGAGGCGTTGTTGCCGGATGCCTGGAGCGGCGTTGCCCCGGTGTAGCGCACGATGTTTGTTCCGTTGCCGGTGGCGAAGCCGATCCCGCTCGCATCCTTTACCGTGGCATACGTGATAATACCGTTGGCCAACGCGGCGGAAGGGTTGGAAATCAGCGCGTTCGCGGCGCTGGAGGAGGTGTCGATGGCGAGGGTGGCGCCCGCGCCGCGCGTCCAGTTGTTGCCGAGGGTTTGCGTGACGCCGCCGCCGCCGTTGCTATTCAGGACAAGGCCGCTGCCGGTGTTGGCGGTGAGGGCCAGAGCGCCCATCGTCTGGCTGGAGACGCCGCTGCTCTTGCCCTGGACGGCGAGGGTGCCGCCGCCAAGCTGGAGAGCCGCGGCGCTGTTGAGAACGCCGGTGGTGTTGGTGGACAGGTCCAGCAGCAGCGTGCCGTTGTTGACGGTGGTGGCGCCGGTATAGGTGCTGAGGCCGGTGAGTGTCTGGGTGTTGATGCCCGTTTTGGTCAAGCCGAGACGGCCGGTGCCTGTGTTTTTCAGGATGCCGGCGTAGCTGCCGTTGCCCGCCACCGCGGTGTTGATCGTCAGGGTGGAAAAGGTGGTGCTGCTGTTGTCGATGGCTGCGTTGACGCCCGTTCCCAATAGGGTGCCGATTGTTTCGTTGCTGCCGTTCAACTGCAGCACGCCATTGGTGCCGACGGAAAGGGAGGCTGTGTTCGAAAACGCATTGCCATTGGCGATCTTGACGGTGGTGACGCCGCTTCCGCCGCTGGCGATGGTGGTTCCGCCCGTGTAGTTGTTGGAGCCGTTGACGGTGAATGTCACGGTGTTGTTGCCGCTGCCGAAGGTGATCCCTTTGCCGCCGGTGATGGTGTTGGTGGAGGTTTGGGGGGTCCCGGTGTTTATCGTGATGTTGTTTTGCGTTAACTTGATCGCGCCGCTGCCGGAAATCCCGGCGATGTTCATCGATCCCGTGGAGTTCAAATCGATCAGCGTGCCTGCACCGACGTCCAGAACACTGGCGGAAATGGAACTGCTGCCGATGATGTTGAGGACGGTCCCCGCGCCCTGGGTTGAGATGATGC
>JAQTMF010000051.1 GCA_028714515.1 Chthoniobacteraceae bacterium
CGGGCCGCCAGAATTCGAAGACGACGGTCTGGTCCGCCAGCGGCTCGCCGTTGCGCCCGAGGGCCTCGTAGACGTATTCGCCGCCGAACCGGCTCAAATGGCCGTCCGCCGTCTGCTCGGTTTTGATGATGCCGTTGAGTTCCCAGGCGGCGCTCGCTTCCAGCGTCCGTTTTTCGCCGCCTTTGGTCAATTGCTCCACTTTCCCCGAAAGCACGGCCGAAAGCCGCGCCAGCCGGTCGGGAACCGTGAATTCATGCGTGAAGAGCGCGCCCGCTTCGAGTTTGGGCGCGGGGATTTCCTGGGTGGTGGAGATGCCGTCCAGCGTGGTGGAGGTGAGGGTCAGTTTCGGCTCCTTAAGCAATTCCAGCGGCACGCGCGCTCCCTCGGCCGGTTCTCCGGCCCAGAGCGCCGTGCGTACGGCCAGCGTCGCTTTGCGCCCGGCGAGGAGTTGTTCGCGCTCGACGTGGAATTGCGCATCGAGTTGGTATTCCTCCGCGCTCTGCTCCAGGTTGGCCAGCGAGGCGAACGTCTGTTGGCCGTCCATTACGACCATCGGTTTGCGCCCCTGTTTCTCGGCGAAGGGCAGCAAAACGCGCCCGGTCTGCGCGTCCGCGGTGAATTTGCGGCCGTCGAGCCAGATGACGGCGTCTTTGAGCGGCGCGTTGGCTTCGTCGAGCACGCTCACCCAGTCGCCCGCCGCGCCCGGTTGTTGCGTCACTCTCCATTCGCCTTTGCGGATCAGCGCCCGGCTGCTTTTGCCGCCGCCGATGAATTCCACGACCCACGCGCCGCGTTTGTCCTTCATTTCGGGGAAGTCGAAGACGGCTTCCGTGCGCCGGAAGGGGGATTCGTGGAATTCCCGGGTCTGCTCCGCGTTGGCCATCAGGCCGTCGAGCGCCAGGTCGGTGTTGAGGGGGCGCTTTTGCTGGAGGTAGAAACTGACGGTGTTGATTTCGTAGACTTTGACGATCAGTTTGGGCGCGTTTTTGACGAAGAGCTTCAACTGCACGGCGTCGCCCGGGGCCGGGAAGAGGGCGTTGCCGGGGGCGAAATCGAGGTCCACGCGGTCTTTGAGCGCCTGGAATTCCGCCGGGGTGAGCAGCGAGGCCCAGCGCTCCGCGTCGCCCGCGCCGTTGACGATCTTGGCTTCTGCGAAGACGGCTTTGAGCCATTTTTCGCGCACGTTGTCGCGGTAGGGCTCCCAGGCGTCTTCGGTGGCGAAGAGGTGGAGGAAGTAGTCGCGCACGAGCGCTTCGTCGTTGCCGATTCCCTCGGAACCGATGATGTCGCCGAAGTCTCCCTTGCCGGTGTCCACCCGCCAGCGCCCGTCGCCGAGGCGCGCGAGCATTTGCGGGTTCACGTAGTCCATCGGACGCGGTAATTTCAGGTATTCCAGGAAGCGGGCCTTGTCGTAGAGGCCCCGGGCGCGGTCGCTCTCCAGGCGCAGGGCGAGGATTTGCGCCTTGAGGGTGTTGAAGACCGGCGGGAGGGTCTGGGCATACGTCCAGAGCCGATCCAGCCACGCGTCGCGCGTTGCCGGGTCGAATTCCGCGTCGGCGTCGGCTCCCGGGGCGAGCTTGCGCAGGCGGGCTTCGACGTACGCGCGGGCCTCTTTCACCTCGGGGACTTTGGCCGCCACGGCGTCGAGTTGCTCGGGAAGCAGGGCCTTGTGGATGGGGAATTCGCCAAAGCCCCGGCTTTCCTTGGTCTGCAAGTCCGCCACGACGGCCTCGACCAGCCCGGGGACGTCGGGCCAGGTCAGTTTGCCCAGGAGGGCGCGCCGCTGGGCGGGCGAAATCGGCGTGTTGTCGCGCAGCAGGCGCTCCAGGGCCACTTGCGAGAGGCCCCCCAGGTTGCTGTCGTTTTCCAGCGCGCGTTTGAGGTAGACGGAGCGGGCGACGCGGGCCGGGTCGAGCCGCGTGGGGAGGTTCGGTTTCCGATCGCGGGCCTCTTGTTCGTCGTGGAATTGCAGGCCGAAGCGCTGTTTCAGGAACTGAAGCGTGCGGCCGGAGTCCGCGGGGTAGGCGAGGAGTGCTTCCCGGGCGTCGATGATCTTCCGGCGATCCGAATTGGGGAAGCGTTTCTTCCAGAGGTCGAGGACGCCGGCCAGTTTTTCGCTTTGGCCCGTGTTTTCGTAGAAGAGGGCGTGGTAGTAGTAATAGTCCTCCGTTCCCGGCGTCAGCTCGGCGAGGGCTTGCGCCCGGTCGGCGGCCAGGGCGTAGCGTTCGAGGAACCCGACTTCGTTTTCGGCTCGCAGCAAGGGGGCAAGCGCGACCAACCCAGCCAATACAACAAATCCTGTTTTCATAGGGGGCAAATGGGGCAACCGATGGCGATCATATTCTGGAAGACTGGCGGAAATGCGAGCAAAAGAGTCCGTATCCCCATCCCTTTTACGGACCGGCCCTCCTTTTCTTGGGAGAAATTGCTCTTTTTTTTCTTTTATCCGCTTCCCTTATTGATTCCGCGCCCGTCTCAAGGTAGCAAATCGAGCGATGCAAACAGCGTATGCCCCCGGGCGGGTCGAGCTTCTCGGCAATCACACAGACTATAACGAAGGCGTGGTGCTTTCCGCCGCCATTGACCGCGGTGTCACCCTGACCGGCGAAAAGACCGGCTCCAGCCGCGTCGTCGTGGGCGACTCCAAGGCCGGGCTGCGTTACGAAACCGACGCGGACCATCTTGCGCCCAGCAAGGAGCAGGATTGGTCGAACTACCTGGTGGGCGTTTTGGACGTTTTCAAGAAAAACGGGCTGCCCGTGAGCGGGTTCCACGCGGAGATCCAGAGCAACCTGCCGCAAGGGGCCGGGCTTTCCAGTTCCGCCGCGCTGGAGGTTTCCACCGCCATGCTGCTGCAAAAGCTCTACGGCCTGGATTTGAGCCGCCTGCAAATCGCCAAGATGTGCCGCCGGGCTGAAAACGAGTTCGTGGGGGTCAACTGCGGGCTGCTGGACCAGGCTTCGAGCGCTTTTGGCAAGGCCGCGCACGCCATTTTCCTGGATTGCCGCGCGGAGACGGTGGAGACGATTCCTTTCCCCAAGGGGGTGGAGCTGCTCATCACCCAGTGCGGCGTTCCCCACCGGCTGACCGGCGGCGAATACAATGAGCGCCGTCTGCAATGCTTTGACGCGGCCGCGCGCCTCGGGGCGAAGGCTCTGCGCGATGTTTCCAGCGCTCAACTGGAGGCGGGCAAAGCGTCGCTTCCCGAGCTTTCCTACCGGCGCGCCGCTCATGTGGTGGGCGAAAATGAGCGCGTGATGCGGGGGATCGAATACCTGCGGTGCGGCGATGTGCGCGGCTTTGGCGAGCTGATGTTCGCCAGCCACGAAAGCTCGCGCCACAATTTTGAGAACAGCGCGCCGGAACTCGATGTGCTGGTGGAGATCGCGCGCGGTCTGCCGGGGGTGCTCGGCTCGCGGCTAACCGGCGGCGGGTTTGGCGGGGCGACGGTTACGCTGCTGGAACGCGAACACGCGGCGGCTGTCCGGGAGGCGATGGAGGCTCAGTATCTCGCGCGGACCGGTAATCACGCGATCACGCACCTGTGCGAGATCGCCGACGGCGCGCGTTAAGCCGTGTTCACGCATTCAAAGAGGTTTATCCGCAGATTTCGCAGATGGCCGCAGATTGAAAGGCAGAAGATCCCTTTTTGTCATTCCGGGAATCTGCGAAAATCTGCGTAATCTGCGGACCCTCCTCTGTCTTTTGGAATTCGTGGGTTGGTGCGGGGCGAATCCCGGTGGTGTCGGCGCGTGGACGCGCCTCGACCGCCGGCCAGCGTCTGGAAACCCGGGGTTCTCTCTTGATCCGCGCTTCCTATTACCTGGCTAACGCATTACGGCAACTGCTTGACGACCCGCGCCGGGTTCCCGGCCACGATGGTATTGGGCGGCACGTCCTTGGTCACGATGGCCCCGGCGGCGACGACGGCGTTTTCGCCGATGGTCACGCCCTTTAGTATCACCGCGCCCATGCCGATCCAGACGTTGTCTTTGATCCGCACCGGGGCCGTGCGAATCGGCGGGCGCGGCGGGCGATTCGGGGCGAACGGGGCGAGCGCCATGGAATCCTGGAGCCGCTGGGCGGAATCGACGGGGTGAAAGTCGCTATCGGCGATGCCGACGTTCCACGAGATAATGCAGTGGTTGCCGATCTCGATCAGCTCCTCCGCCATGATGAGCGCGCCGTTGAGCAGCGTGTAGTCGCCCACGGTGCATTTGCCTTCCTTGCCGATGGAAAACGAGCACCCGGAGTAGCACGAGCAATTTGCGCCGAGGATCAGCCCCGGCCGGTGCCTCGAACGGAAGAAGCGGAAGATTTGCGCGGTTTCAAAGTAACAGCCGTCGCCCCATTCGATGCCTTCCGGGATCGGCTTGCTATACCAATCCTGTTCCACGGTCCGGTCTGGCAGAATATTTGTCATAAGGAGACTACCCCAGGTTCGCGGAGTGGTACAAATCCGCGTAAGCGCCGCCGCGGGCCACCAGTTCCGGCCCCCGGCCTTGTTCGGCGATGCAGCCGTTCTTGAGCACGACGATCTTTTCCATGTCGTGCACGGTGGCGATGCGGTGGGTGATGATGAGCGTCGTGCGGCCTTGCATCAGCTCTTTGATGGTTTCCATGATGGCCGCCTCGGTGGTGGGGTCGAGCGCGCTGGTCGGCTCGTCCAGGAGCAGGATGGGGGCGTTTTTCAGGAACGCCCGGGCGATGCCGAGCCGCTGGCGCTGCCCCACGCTCAAGTGCCCGCCGCGTTCGCCCACTTGCGCCGCGTAACCGCCGGTGAGGCCCATGATGAAGTCGTGCGCCTGGGCGCGCTTGGCGGCTTCGACGATGTCGGCTTCCGTCGCGCCGGGGCGGCTGTAGGCGATGTTCTCGCGGATGGTGGTGGAAAAAAGGAGCGTATCCTGCAAAACGATGCTGATCTGGGAGCGGAGCGACTTTTTGGTGATGTCCTTGATGTCCCGCCCGTCCAGGAGCACGCGGCCGCCGTTGGGATCGTAGAAGCGCGGGACCAGGGAGAGGAGCGTGCTTTTGCCCGCGCCGGTGCCGCCGACGAAGGCGACGGTCTGGCCCGGCTCCACTTCGACATCCACCCCTTTGAGGATGAGCTGCTCCGGGCTGTAGCCGAAGGTGACGCGTTCCATGCGGATGGACCCCTGGGTGGAGTTGATGGTCACGGCGTTGGGAGCGTCTTTTACGTCGTCCTCGCGGTCGAGCACTTCAAAGCAGCGCTGCATCCCGGCGGCCGCCCCTTCCAGGGCCCAGGCGGTGTAGGTGAGCTGCTCCAGCGGCGGGTAAAGCCGCACGGTCAGGTAGTCGATGAACACCATCAACGTTCCGATAGAGAGGGTGTTGCCCAGGACGTGCACGGAGCCGAGGCCGTACATCGCCGCGATGCCGACGGACATCAAGGTGCTGATGACCAGCGCGGAACGCATGTTGGTGCCGGTCAATTTCAGGTTCGCCTCCAGGCTTTGCCGGGCGCTCCGGTGGAATTGCCCCACTTCCCAGTCTTCGCGGCCGAAAGCGTGGACCATCCGCACGGAGGCGAGCCCCTCTTGCGCCACGGTCAGCACGGCGCTTTCGCGTTCCTGGATGGTGGTGGATTCCTGCCGGATCCGCGAGCCGTAGTAGCGGATCGCCACCACCATGAGCGGCACGATGCCCAGCGAAATGAGCGTCAATTTCCAGTCGAGGGCCACCATCACCGCGAAGGTGCTGATCAGCGTGACGACGCACTGGAAGATATTCGTGAAGCCTTTGTTGTAGATCGTCTGGATCGCCTGCGAATCGTAGGCGACGCGGAAGCTGGAATCCGCCGAGCGCCGGGAGTCGTGGAACTTGAGCGGCAGCGATTGCAAATAGGCGTACAGCTCCGTCCGCAGCTTGAGCAGGGCCGAAAGGCCGACCCGGACGAAGATCAGGTTGGTGACGAGGTTGATGAAGCCCCCGAGGAGGCTAAAGACGACGATGGCCCCGCAGAGGATCAGGACGACGGACTGCTGGGGGAGATCGCCGAACCAGCGGGCAAGCTGCGCGTGGGCACCGGCGTGGGCGGCGTCGGCCGGGGAGAGCACGCCGTCGATGATGTACTTAAAGGGCCACGGCTTGAGGAGGTTGAAGCCGATGGAGCCGAACGTCAGGAGCGTCGCGAAAAGCGTGGGGCCCAGGAAGGGGCGAAAGTAAGCGAGGGTTCGGCGATAAAGCGGCATGGAAAGTCCAATGAAATAGGCGCACGGAGGGGGAATTGCAACGATTCTTCGCCGGAGACACGGAGGGGCCCCGGCAGACGGGGGCTTGAATCCGCGCCATCTGCCGCTACTCTTCTTCCTACCCATGGAAATCCCGAAAAACTTTCCCGAGTTTCAGGCAATGACCGTCCGCTGCTGGAAAAGCTCGGCCGCGGCGGCGCGGTATTATGCCCCGAAGGCCCTGGCCTCCTGCCAGCGGTGCCGCCCGGTGCTCTCGGGCCTCGGCAACAAGGCGCTCACCGGGGTCGTCGTCGCCATCCCGCTGCTGGCGACGATCTGGGTTGTCCAGTTCGCCTATTCGAGCATCAACGATTTGAGCGCTCCGGCCCTCAAGGAATTCGGCATCCACCTCCCGCTGGTCCCGTTTTTCGTGACGCTGGGCGTCTTTATCGCCCTGGGCTTCATGACCTCCAATGTCTTTGGCCGGCGGATTCTGGAAAGCCTGGAGGCGGCGCTCCTGAAGGTCCCGGTCGTCGCCACCGTCTACACCGCCGTCAAACAGGTCATCGACTCCTTCAAATCGTTCAAAAACATGGAGAACTTCAAGCGGGTGGTCTACCTCGACTACCCGGCCGAGGGGGCGCGCCTGATCGGTTTTGTGACCGGCCAGTATTATGACGCCAAGCTGGGCGAGGAGATGACAACGGTGGTGATCCCGACGGCCCCGAACCCGATGACCGGCCTCGTGGTTGCCGTCCCGGCCAGCAAGTTGACCGAAAGCTCGCTGACGCTGGAGGAGGCCATGAAAATGGTGGTTTCCGCCGGGCTGGTGGCCCCGAAACGCCGCCTGGCCGACGCGGTGGCCGCTCCGCTCTCGAAAGTGTAGGAGCCGATCAGCGCCTTATACCAACTCGCAGAAATATCCAGACACTTGGCTCTGGAAATTTCAACAGGATTCACAAGATTTTACAGGATTCTCAGGAATAGAAATCCTGTTCATCCGCAAAATCCTGAAAATCCTGTGTTCCATCTGTCCGTTTTACTTTTTGAACTGGTATTACTCGTAGCGCAGGGCGTCGATGGGGTCCAGGGCGGCCGCCTTGCGGGCCGGGTAAAACCCAAAGAAAACGCCGATGGCCACGCTGACGCTGAAGGCGAGCACGACGGAGCCGGATGAGACGATGGCTTTGAAGTCGGTGAAGAAAGCGACGCACCGCGAAGCCCCCACGCCCAGCAGGATGCCCAGGACGCCGCCCAGCAAACTGAGGGTGACGGCTTCGATGAGAAATTGCAGCATGATGTCCGCCCCCTTGGCTCCGACGGCCACGCGGATGCCGATTTCCCGGGTCCGTTCCGTGACGCTTACGAGCATGATGTTCATGATGCCGATCCCGCCCACCACCAGCGACATCCCGGCGATGGAGCCGAGGAGCAGGGTGACGATGCCGGTGATCGAGCTGACGGTATCGGCGATCTCCTTTTGATTCATGATGCGGAAATCGGCGTCGCCTGTCGAGGGGAGCCGGTGGCGCTGCCGCAAGAGGCTGTCGATTTGCGCCTGGGCGATGCTCATCCGGCTGGCGTTGGCGATTTGCAGGCTGATGGAGCGCAGGTATTTGGCGCCGGTGAGCCGTTTCATCACGGTGGTGAAAGGGACCACGAGCCGGTCGTCCTGGTCGCTGCCGCCCATGCCCGCGCCTTTGCTGCTGAGCACGCCGATGATGACGAACGGCGTTCCCTTCACCCGCACGGTCTGGCCGATGGGGTTGACCGGCCCGAAGAGTTGCTTGGCGGTGGTCGCCCCGATGACGGCGACTTTGGCGGCGGAACGGACTTCGCGTTCGGTGAACATCGCGCCGTCGGCGAGCGGCCAATCGCGGATTTTCAGGTAATCGGGGGATTCGCCCGAGATGGCGGTCTGCCAGTTGCGCCCGTTGGCGATGGCCTGGGCGGTGGTGGACACTTCCGGGCTGACGGCCACGACTTCCCGGACTTCACGCGCGATGGCGTCGGCATCGGCCACGCTGAGGGTGCCCGCGCTGCCCAGCCCGCTATTGACGCCGCTGGTGCGCCGGTTGCTGGCGAAGACCGTCAGCAAATTCTGGCCCAGCGCGGCGACTTTGGCCTCGATGCGCACCTGCGCCCCTTTGCCGACGGCCACCATGGCGACCACGGAGGCGACCCCGATGATGATCCCGAGGGCCGTCAGGATGGAGCGCAGCTTGTTGCGCCGCAGGGCGCGCAGGGCGGTGCGGGCGGTCAGCCACGGGCGGAAGGAGAGCATGGGCATGGTTTCTAGGCTGGTTTCACGGCTATATCGGGGGAGGCGGGCCGCCGGATTTGGCGCCGGACGCCGTGGAGGCGGTCACGACGGCGTCTCCCTTTTTCAAGCCGTCGAGGATCTCGGAATCCATGCCGTTGGTGATGCCGACTTTGACGAGAACGGCCCGCAGCGTGCCGGGGGCCTTGCCCGGCAGATAAACCACCCGCTGCCCGCGAGCCACCTTGAGCGAGGCAACGTCGGCGTTCTCAAATTTCGTCCCCTCCAGCGGCGCGAAGCGGAGCGCCGCGTTGGGAACGGTCAGGATGCCGCGCCGTTGCGCCACGAGGATGGAGACCTGCGCCGTCATGTTGGGGAAAAGTTTCTGCTCCGGGTTGGCCACGTCCACGACGGTCTGGTAGGTCACGACGTTGTCCGTGCACGTCCCCGAGAGGCGCACCTGCGAGATTTTCCCGTTGAACACCTCGTCGGGAAAGGCGTCCACGGTGAATTCCGCGGTTTGCCCGTTTTTCACCTGCCCGATATCGGCCTCCGAGACGTTGGTGATGATGCGCATCTGGCGGATATCCTTCGCGATGGTGTAGAGCACGGGCGTGGTCATCGCGGCGGCGACGGTCTGGCCGACGTCCACCTTGCGGGTGATGACGATGCCGTCCACGGGGGCCTCGATGCGGCAGTGGTCGAGGTTGGCGTTCGCCTGGGCCAGGAGCGCTTTTTTGATGTCCAAGGTGGCTTTCGCCTGGCGATATTCGGCCTCGGCGGTGTCGAGATCGGATTGCGGCCCCGCCTTGCGTTCGATGAGGGCGCGTTCGCGGTCCACCTTGATTTGCGCGAGGTCGAGAGCCGCGCGCGCGCTTTCCAGGTCCCCCTTGGCCTGGTCCACGGCGGCCTGGTAGAGGGAGGTGTCGATCTCGGCGATCACCTCGCCCTTTTTCACGAGCGAGTTGAAGTCGGCGTTGAGCGCCTGGATGCGGCCCGAGATCTGGCTGCCGACATCGACGCTGACGACGGCGTTGAGGGTGCCGGTGGCGGTGACGTATTGCGTAATATCCCCGGTCTGGACCGGCGCGGTTTCGAACGTGGGGACGGCGGATTTCCTGCCGCAGCCGCCGAGAAAAAGGGCGGCGCAGAGAACGGCGAGGAGGGCCGGGAGGAAGGGCTTTTTCATAATGAGGAGGTGGGGGCGCTGATGAAAGGGCTGCCCTTGAGCAGGTAGCGCCAGGGGAGGTGGGCCGCCTTGGTGATGCCGACGCGCAACGCGGTCTCCACCTGCGGATGCTCCAGACGCGGGCGGAAGCCGATGGGCCCCTCGCAGAGGTTCACCCCGTGTTCCGCGCCGGTGATGCCGAGCGCCTGCGTCAGCTTGCCGGGCCCGGAGCAGAGTTGATGGAGGGCGTGGCGACCCCGGCGCTCGCGCATCAACTCGATGCCCACGACGGGCTCCAGCGCGCGGATCAGCACAAAACCGTCTTCCGCCCCGCCGCCGCCCCCTTTGACAAGGACGTTGAGCAGCCAATACATGCCGTAGTTGAGGTAGACGTAGGCCGCGCCGGGGTCGTGGACGGACATGAATTCCCGGGTGCTGGGCCGGAAGAAAGTGTGGCAGGCTTCGTCGCCCGCCGCGCAGTAGGCTTCGGTTTCCACGATGATCCCGGCGCACGGGCCCGCGACCAGTTCCTGCCCGATCAACGCGCGGGCGCAGGTGAGGGGATCGCGTTCGAAAAATTCGCGTTGGAGAAGCATCACAAGCCGGTGGGGTGATCGAGGAACTCCCACGGGAGGCGGTATTTGCGGGAGAGGTGGGCGGCGAGCGCTTTGACGCCGAAGGTTTCCGTGGCGTAGTGCCCGGCGAAAAGGAGGTTCAGGCCGAGTTCTTCGGCGGCGGTGTAGCTCCAGTGGGGGCCTTCGCCGGTGACGAAAGTATCCACCCCTTCGGCGGCCGCTTTGACGAGTTCGCCCCCCGCGCCGCCCGTCACCACACCGACGACGCCCGTTCGCTTCGGCCCGCCGCCGATCTGCTTCACGGGCCCGCCCACGGCCGTTTCCAGCCGGGCCGCGAGCGCCGCGAGGTCCAGGGAAAGGGCGCCTTTCCACCCGATAAAGCGCCCTTTTTCAAAAAAGAACGGTTCCGGGCGGCGGACCCCGAGCGCCTTGGCCAGGAGGGCGTTGTTGCCCAGCCGGGGATGGGCGTCCAGGGGCAAATGGGAGCTGAAGACGGCGAGATCGGCGTCCAGCGCGAGGCGGAGCTTCCGGTATTGCGGCCCCTGCACGGCTTGCTGCCCGCCCCAGAAGAGGCCGTGGTGAACAAGGAGGAAATCGACGCCCCGTTCGGCGGCCATGCGCAATGTCGCCTCGCAAGCGTCCACGGCCGCGCCGATGCGGTGGATGCGGCCCCGGTTTTCCACCTGCAAGCCGTTCATCGCGTTGGACCAGTCGGCCGCGTCGCGGTGGTGGAGCGTGGTTTCGAGATGGCGGACAACCTCGGATAGGGAGGCACCCGTCAGACCGGCCGCAAGAGAAGAAAGGCGGGGCTTCGGCATAGCGGGGCGATTCAAGCAACTCGCCGTCCCCTTGGCGAGCAAAGAGAAGTTGAGATAAGAGGAAGTTGAGAGTTGAGAGAAAAGGCGTCGACGCTTTTCTTTCTCTCAACCCTCAACTCTCAAAACTCTCAACTTCATCACCCCCCCTCCCGCTATTCCCACTCGATGGTGCTTGGCGGCTTGCTGGAGATGTCGAAGCAGACGCGGTTGACGCCCTTGACCTCGTTGATAATGCGGGAGGAGATTTTGCCCAGGATGTCGTAGGGAAGCCGGACCCAGTCGGCCGTCATGCCGTCCTGGCTCTCGACGATGCGTAGGGCGATGGTGTGCTCGTAGGTCCTCTCGTCGCCCATTACGCCCACCGAGCGGACGGGGAGCAGGACGGCGAACGATTGCCAAACGCGGTAATACCAATCCGACGCCTTCATCTCGTCCACCACGATGGCGTCGGCGTCGCGCAGGATGCGCAGGCGCTCCGGGGTGATCTCGCCGACGATGCGCACCGCCAGGCCGGGGCCGGGGAACGGTTGCCGGTAGACCACTTCCTTCGGGAGGCCAAGCTGGAGGCCCACTTGCCGCACTTCGTCTTTGAACAGTTCGCGCAAGGGCTCGATCAACTCGAATTTCAGGTCGGGCGGGAGGCCGCCGACGTTGTGGTGGCTCTTAATGAGGGCGGCCGGGTTGCCGGAGATGGAGACGCTTTCGATCACGTCCGGGTAAAGGGTCCCCTGGGCCAGGTATTTGAAGTTCTGGTCCGAAGTGGTCAGTTCGCGCACGGCCGTCTCGAAAACGCGGATGAATTCGCCGCCGATGATTTTCCGCTTCGTCTCCGGGTCGGTGACGCCCGCCAGCTTCGTCAGGAAGCGCTCCGTGGCGTCCACGTATTTGAGGTTGATTTGAAAATTCTCGCCGTAAAGCCGCTGGACGGCCTCGGCTTCCTTGGCGCGAAGCAGCCCGTTGTTGACGAAAACGCAGGTCAACTGGGGCCCGATGGCTTTGTGGAGCAAAGCGGCCGCCACGGAGGAATCGACGCCGCCGCTGAGACCCAGCACGACGTGGTCCGAACCCACCTTCCGGCGGATTTCCTCGCACGTCTGGTCGATGAAGGAGCCCATCGTCCAGTCCATTTTGCAGCCGCAGATCTTGTAGACGAAGTTTTGGAGCACTTCCTTGCCGCGCGGCGTGTGGGCCACTTCGGGGTGAAATTGCAGGCCAAAGAAGCGCTTTGCGGGATGCTCGATGACGGCGAAGGGGGAGTTGTGCGTGTGCCCGATGGCGCGGAACCCGGCGGGGAGCTTGGTCAGTTTGTCGCCGTGGCTGTTCCAGACGTCGAGGCTGTCGGGAAGGTCGTCGAAGAGGCCCGCTTCGCTGATGCGCCGGCCTTTTTCGTCCGTCAGGTAGACGACGCCCGCGCCGTACTCGCGGCGGTCCGAATGCTCCACTTTTCCGCCGAGGTGGAAGCCCATCAACTGCAAGCCGTAGCAGATTCCCAGCACCGGGACGCCCAGCTCGAACACCGCCGGGTCGATCTGCGGGGCGTTGGGCGAATAAACGCTGCTCGGGCCGCCGGAGAGGATGATCCCGCGCGCCCCCGCCTTGGCGATTTCCGTGGCCGGGGTGTTGAATTTGAGAATTTGGGAATAAACTTGGCATTCCCGAATGCGCCGGGCGATGACTTGCGTGTATTGCGAACCGAAGTCGAGAATGACGATCTTGGAAACGTTGGCGGGCTCGGACATAGGAATAAGCGGCCCATATTGCCGTGCCGCAGGAGGGATTGCAAGCGGCGGATTCGGCATTCAGCGGCTTGCTCCGCCGCCTTTTTTTCTCTACGCTAGGGAGACGCACCCGATGAAACGCTCCCTTCTCTCCGAATCCCTTCTCCCTATCTATGATAAAGTGACCGCCGGGGAGCGGATCGGCGAAGCGGACGCGCTCGCCCTGTTCCAAACGCGCGATCTCCACGCGCTGGCCGCTCTGGCGAACATCGTCCGCGAGCGCAAAAACGGGAACCGGGCGACGTACATCCTCAACCGCTACATCAATTACTCGAACATCTGCCTGCTCTCCTGCCAGTTCTGCGCCTACCGGGCGAGCCGCGGGGACGCGCATGCTTTTGAACTGGGGATCGAGGAAATCGTGGCCACCGTCCAAGAGGCGCTGGGGCGGGGGATCACAGAGATCCACATGGTGGGGGGGCTGCACCCGGGGCTGAAGGCGGAGTGGTATCTGGAACTGTTGCGGGCGATGAAGGCGCTGGACCCCGCGCTCCATTTGAAATGCTTTTCGGCTATCGAGATCCTGCACCTTGCCGAGCGGGTTTTCAAAAAACCGGTGGGAGAAACGCTGGCCACGCTGCGCGAAGCGGGGCTCGATTCGCTGACCGGCGGCGGGGCGGAAATCTTCGACGCAGGGGTGCGGGACCGCCTTTGCCGGGGCAAGGAGAGCGCGGAGGAATGGCTCGATGTCCACCGCACTTGGCACAAAATGGGGGGGCGTTCCACCAGCACCATGCTTTTTGGGCATGTCGAGACGCTGGAACAGCGCGTGGACCATCTCCGCCGCTTGCGGACGTTGCAGGACGACACGGGCGGGTTCACCGGCTTTGTGCCGTTCGCGTTCGCGCCGGAAAAAACGAAACTGCCCCACATCCGCCCGGCGGGCGGGCGCGACCAGCTCCGCACGCTGGCCGTGGCGCGCGTTTACCTGGACAACATCGACCACATCACGGCGTATTGGATCAGCATGGGGCTGCCGCTGGCCCAGGTGGCGCTCGCCTTTGGCGTGGACGATCTCCACGGGACGATCCAGGAAGAGAAGGTTTTTCACATGGCCGGGGCGCAAACTCCGCAAAAACAAACGGTGGACACCCTGGAACGGGCGATCCGGGAAGCGGGCCGCGAGCCCGTGCAACGCGACAGCTATTACGAACCGGTGCGCCATGCGAACTAAGGTGGACAAAGACCGCAGGCATCCCCGGCGTCCCTTCGATCCCTCGCTCATCGCCGATTATTTGGGGGAAAGAAGAGTGCTTTCCGCCGTCCCGCTCCTCCTGGGCAAAAGCCAGACGAACTACAAATTGACGCTTTCCGACGGGGAGATCTTCGTGTTGCGCCTGCATCACCGCTCCGCCCATCCCGAACGGGACCGGGCGGCTCTGGAACTGGCGCGCGGCCTCGTGCCGGTTCCCTCCATCCTGGCTTGGGGAAAGAGTTGGTCGATCCACTCCTATATCGAGGGGACCGTCCTCGCGGAGGCCCCGGAATGCACGCGGGCGGCGGCCGAGGCGCTGGCGCGGCTCTCCACGCTCCGGTTTCCCTCGGCTGGCTGGATTGAGCCCGACGGCTCCATCACGCCGTTTGATTTCGGCAACGGGCGGAGTTTTTTGGACGCGATCCTGGAGCGGCGCGGGGTGTTGGAGTGGATCGGCCCGGAAACCGTCCAGGCATTGCGGGAAATCGACGCGAAACAGCCCGCCGCGCAATCGGACGAGCCCCCGTGCCTGGTCCACGGGGACTTCAACCCCACGAACATCCTGGTGCGGAACGGGGCCGTCACCGGCGTTCTCGACTGGGAGTTCGCCCACGCCGGGGACCGGTACATGGACCTCGGCAACCTCCTGCGGCATACGGACCCGGCGCTGCACGGGGAGATCGAGGCCGGGTTTGCCGCCGAGGGTTACCCGCTGCCGGGCGACTGGAAAGAGCGGGCGGAGCGCGTTGACCTGGGCGCGCACCTGGAGTTCCTGACCAGCGGACGCGCGGATCCCTTCAAGGCCCAGTGCGTGGAGTGGATCGGCCGTTTCGTCGAGCGGTATCGGTAGCGGTTCGCCGCGCGAGAATTTCTTTGCGTCCCCGGGCCTCTTTGCGCGAACCTTGCCCCCTCATGAACGCCTCTTCCGACCCCTTCGCCGCGTTGCGCGGGTTACGCATCGGCTGCGTGCGCTATTTGAATGCCCGGCCGTTGATCGATCCGTACGACGGCCCGGTGTTGCAGGCGCATCCCTCGGAACTGGCCGACGGGCTGCGGCGCGGGGATCTCGACGTGGGGCTGGTGCCCGTGTTCGAGGCGCTGCGGATGCCGGAATGCGTGGCGGCCGAGGGCGTGGCCATCGCGTCGCGCGGACCGGTCTGGAGCGTGATTCTGGCGTATCAAGGCCCGCTATCCGAAGTGCGGCAAGTGGCGCTCGACCCGGCTTCGCGCACCTCGGTGCATCTGTGCAAAGTGTTCTTTGCCGAAAGGGGAGGGGATATTCCCGAATACGTCGCCGAACCCGCGCCGCCGGGAGCCGCCCGCGTCATCATCGGCAACCAGGCCATCGCCTTCCGCGAGAAACACGAGGGGGAATGGAACATCCTCGACTTCGGCGAAGAGTGGCTCCGGCGCACGGGGCTCCCGTTTGTCTTCGCGGTTTGGCTGATCCGCCCGGAGGTGAAGGAGCCCGCGCGCGTCGCCGAGGCGTTCCGCGAGATCTCCCGGCGCGGACAGGCGCAGCTCGACGCCATCGTGGCGCGCCACCGGGAACACCACGCCGCGTTTGCCCGGCGCTATCTCACCGAATACATCCGCTTTGGCCTCGGCGCGGAGGAAAAAGAGGGGATCGAGCGGTTCCGCGCCCTGCTTTGCAAACACAACCTCCTGCCGCCGGATACCGCCGCGCTCAGGTTTGTGTAGACGCCGGAAATTCGGCCTTCACCCACGCGAGCGCTTCCGCGCGCGAGGTCAGCGCGCCTTCCAGTTGCCGCGTCTGCACGGCTTCCAAAATCTCGCCGATCTTCGGCCCCGGCTTCCAGCCCAGCGCCAGGACGTCCCGGCCGTTGACGAGCGGCGGCGGGATGAGCGGTTCGTTGGCGAACTCTTCCCGCTTTTGCAGGAGAAACGCGTGATTGTCCAACATGCCGTGGCTGCTGGCGCAATCGACGCGGTGAAGCTCCAGTTCGTCCGCGAAATGCGGCCGCGCCATGAAGCGCTTCAAGCGCGCGACGCGCATGGATTGCACATCCTTGAAGACCATGTGGTTGGCGACGGCCTCCACCGTGGCGTCGATCTCCTCGCGGGAAAACCGCAGGCGCTCCATCACGCGGGCGGTCATCTCCGCGCCCACTTTGTCGTGCCCGCTGAAGCGGATGCGCCCCTCGGCGGGATCGCGCGAAAACGTGGCCGGTTTGCCGATATCGTGGAGCAGAACGGAGAAGACAAGCGGGACGCTGGTTTCGGCGGGGAGCAATTCCAGCATCCGGCGGGTGTGGACGTAAACGTCCCCCTCGGGGTGGAATTGCGGCGGCTGTTCGCACCCTTTGAGGGCCGTGATTTCGGGGAGCACTTGCGCCAGGAGGCCGCTGGCGTCGAGCAGGTCGAAGCCGCGCACCCGGCTGGGGGCGGTGAAAATGCGCGTCAATTCCTCGCGGATGCGTTCGGCGCTCACCACGTGAATTT
>JAQTMF010000052.1 GCA_028714515.1 Chthoniobacteraceae bacterium
CTTGCGCGGCGGCGGCGTCGGAGGCGTAGCGGGGCTGGGCGAAATCCGCGCCTTCCACGGCGAGGAATTTGGCCGCGCCGCAACCGGCGATCTGGTTGGCGGCCGCCTGCGCGCTCTCGCCGACGATGCCGACGTTGAAGCCGCCGCCGAGCGCCCCTGCGAGGGACTTCGCGGCGTGGAGCGTTTCCAGCGCGGACTTGGCCAGGCTGCCGTCGGCTTCGGTGTGGAGGAGGAGGAGAAGAGTTTCCATAAACAAAAAAAGTAAAGCGGTGCTGCGGTTAAATTACTTCCCGATCCATTCGACGATCTCTTGGGCGATGGCATCCGGCGTGGCGTCTTTGACGATCCGGGTTTCGCGCAGTTGGTTGGGAAGCGCCACGCTGGCGAAGGCGGCCCCTTCCGCGCCGACTTTGGCGGGCTTGGCTTTTTGCAGGGCGGGCATCACGGTGCGCATGTTCATCATGCCCACTTGCGGGTTGTTTTTCGGCTCGGGGAGGTTGCCGGTGGCCCAGCCGAACACGGCGGGCGGGGCGGAACAGACGGAGGTCTGGTGGCGGCCGCCTTCGATGCGCTCCAGGATTTCCAGCGAGCCGTCGGCGTTCACCGTCAGCTGGTCCACGCCTTGGAACTGGTCGGTGATGCCGAGCTTCTCGCCCACGATTTGCAGCGTGCTCCCGGCGCAGCGCGAGGCGCTTTCCCAGCCGCCGAAAAGGAACAGGCGGGACTTGTCCAGGCCGGGGATGGCGGCGATGGCGGCGGCCAGGGCGTCGGCGGTTTCCACCGTGTCGGTAAAGCCGCTGGCGGAGCCGTCGAGGGCGACGAGTTCAAAGGGGACTTTCTGCGCGAGGCTCATCATCACCTGCTGGAGCTTGGCCTTCGGGGCGAGGCTGACCAGGTAGACCTTGCTGCCGGGGGCGCTCTTGGCGAGGTGCGCCGCTTCAAAGAGGGCGTGGCCAGCCCACGGGTCGAGCACGGAGGGGAGCATCGCTTCGTTCTTCAGCGCCGGACCGGCGGGACTGCTCACGGGTTCGAGAGTTTGGAGCGGGTCCGGGACGATGCTTCCGCAAACGACGATTTGGTAGGCTGTGCTCATAAGTGGGTTGTGCAAAGGGGCCATTTTACCTCAGAACCGGGCACGGCGTCCAGAGGGCAAAAAAGGGACTTTTTCCGGCTCGCGCGGTTTTGCCCGGGAACGAATCGGGGAGTTACCCCGATACCGCCCGGCGCGTTTTTTTGATTTACTCTCTCTCGTCGGCGGTTTCCGTCAAGGACGACACCGGGCGAAGGATCGGCCGGAGGAGCCATCGGCGCCAAGGGGATGAAAATCCAGTGGAGGGAAATCTCGCATGGAGGCGGGGTTTCCCTCCGCTCCTTTCTTGCCGATCCGGGGCGCGCCACGCTACAATGGCGCCAGCCATGCCCGCGTCCGCAAAAAAAAGCCGTCTCCGGCTCGATGAATTGGAGCACAAACAGATTTCCGAACAGGAATATCGCCAAAAGCTCAAGGAGCAGGAGTTGAAATTGCTGGGGCTCCAGCGGCGGCTCTCGGATTCCAAGCTCAACGTCGTGGTCGTCTTCGAGGGACCCGATGCCGCCGGGAAAGGGGGCGCGATCAAGCGGCTTGTGGAACGGCTCGATCCCCGGCTCCTGCGCGTCTACTCCATCGTCAAGCCGACGGCCGACGAGTATCTGCACCACTACCTGTGGCGGTTCTGGAACAAACTCCCCGCCTATGGCCAGATCGCGATTTTCGACCGCTCGTGGTACGGCCGCGTGCTGGTGGAGCGCGTGGAAGGCTTCGCCGCCGAGCCGGAGTGGAAGCGCGCCTTCCGGGAGATCAACGAATTCGAGCGGGTGCTCGCCGACGACCGCAGCGTACTCTTGAAATTTTACCTCCACATCGACAAGGACGAGCAGCTCATCCGCTTCAAGCGCCGCCAGGCGGACCCTTACAAACACTGGAAGATCACCGACGAAGACTGGCGCAACCGGCGCAACTGGGACAAGCACTGCGAGGCGGCCGAGGAGATGTTCGCGCGGACTTCCACGGACGACGCCCCGTGGGAGGTCATCCCCTCCAACTACAAATGGTATGCCCGGCTGAGGATCGTCAAGATCGTGGCCGAGCGCCTGGAAAAAGCCCTCGAAAAATGAGCCGCCGCCTTCCCCCCGCCGGGTTCGCCCTCGCCGCCGTGGCCGCCATGTTCTGCCTGGGCGGATGCGACCAGGCGTTTCAAAATACCGCCGAGCGGAACTTCGTCCAGGCGGAGCGGAAGTTCAGCCAGCAGGAATACACGGACGCCGTGATGCTCTACGAGGCGTCGCTGGACGGCACGCCCAAGACGGCGGAGGTCCACTTCAAGCTGGGCCTGATGTACGACGACCAAATCAAGAACCCCATCGCCGCCATCCACCACTTCCAGCGCTACGTGGAGATGGCTCCCGACGGCCCCCACGCCAGGGACGCACAGCGTTTCCTGAAGGAAGACCAGCTCAAGCTCACCGCCCAGCTCGGCAACGGCGCGTCCGTTTCGCAGGAAGAAGCCAAGCGGATCAAAAACGCCAACCAGGAGCTTCAGAAGAAAATCCTCCAGTTGAAGGACGACCTGGAAGCCGCCAACAAAGCCCGCATCGCCGCCTACAAAGCCCTCGGCACCAAGGGCGGGCCGGGCGGCGGCAAGCCGGAGCAAATCCAGAAGCCGCTCCTCGACGGCGTGCGCACCTACACCGTCGGGCCGGGCGACACCCTGGCCTCCATCGCGCGCAAGTTTTACAAAAACAACTCGGCGCGCTGGAAAGACATCCAAGACGCCAACTTCCAGCCGATGGACGGAACGGCCAAGCTCAAGCCCGGCATGATCCTGATGGTGCCTTAGAATTCAAAGAGGTTTATCCGCAGATTTCGCAGATGGACGCAGATGGGAAGGCAGAAGATCCCTTTTTTGGCATTCCGAAAATCTGCGTAATCTGCGGACCCTCCTCTGTCTTTTAGAATTCGTGAACACGCCCTAATGTCCTGTTAGCTAAGTTCGTGGCAGAAAGCGTGAAAGGAAACGCGGTCTCCAAACGGGTCATCCCGAGCTTGCGAGGGATCCATAACGGACCTGAGGACTCTGAAAAAGACGAAGCGCTGAGACATTTGCGGGGTCCCTCACTGCGTTCGGGATGACAAGCACGTTGGCCGGATTTTTGTTATCTATTTCGCTAACAGGACACTAACTCCGGCGCACTCCCCGCTTTCCATCCGGCCGATCTTTTGAATAATGGCCGGGCCATGACGAATTTCCGCTCCACCAAACCGATCCCCCCCGCCGACCGCCTCATCTTCGCCCTCGACGTGCAGAGCGCCGAGGAGGCCAAGGCCCTGGTCACGAAGCTCGGCGACGCCGTCCTCTTTTACAAAATCGGCCTGGAGCTTTTCATGGCCGGGGGCTACTTCGAGCTGCTCGACTGGCTGGCCGCGCAGGGGAAGAAAACCTTCGTGGACCTCAAATTTTTCGACGTTCCCGAGACGGTGAAGCGGGCGGTCGCGGCGCTGAAGGGCCGGCCTGTGGAGTTCTGCACGGTGCACGGCAACCAGGGCATCATGGAAGCGGCCGTGGCGGCGGACAGCGGCGTCAAAGTCCTGGCCGTGACGGTGCTCACGAGCCTCGACCGGGGCGACCTGGCCGATCTCGGCTTTGCCTGCGACACGCCGGAACTCGTCCTTTCGCGCGCCAAGCGGGCGCTGGAAGCCGGGTGCGCCGGGGTGATCTCCTCGGGCCTTGAGGCCGCGCGCCTGCGCGAGCATCTCGGCGAGAAATTGCTGATTATCTCCCCCGGCATCCGCCCGGTGGAAAACCGTCCCCAGGACGACCAGAAGCGGATCGTGACCCCGCGCGCCGCGTTTGAAGCGGGCGCGGATTACATCGTCGTGGGCCGTCCGATCCGCAACGCCCCCGATTCCCGCGCCGCCGCGCTCGCCATCCAGGCGGAAATCGCGGCGGTGTTCGCGTAAAAGAAGGCGGGAGGCGCGTTCAAGGCACGGAGCCGCGGGAAGGGCTTCCTATAAAAGGGAGCCCCTTACTCCGGCGTGCCCGGCGGGGAGGCTAATCCTCGACGTCCTCGATTTGCGAGTCGTCCTGGAGGTTCTCCTCGTCCTGTTCCGCCACGGAGAAGCGCCGTTTGCGCTTGGCGGCGGGCAGCGGCGAGAGCGTCATGTTGATGCTCTTGCCCACTTGCTTGGCTGGCATTTCGACGACGGCCATTCCGGAAAGGTCGTCGCGCACGCGGCGCATGACGGCTTCGCCGAGGTCTTTGTGCGCCATTTCGCGCCCGCGGAACTGGAGCTGGATTTTGAGCTTGTTGCCCTTGTCCAGGAACTGCTCGCCACGACGGATCTTGGTCATGTAGTCGTGCTCGGCGCAGTTGACGCGGAATTTCAGTTCCTTGAGCTTGCTGGCGCTCTGTTTCTTGTCCTTTTCTTGTTTCGCTATTTCATAGCGGAACTTGCCGAAGTCGACGATGCGACAGACGGGGGGGGTTGCGTTGGGAGCGACCTCGACCAGGTCGAGGCCCTGATGTTGCGCCCGGCGAAGGGCGTCTTGCAGCTTCATCACGCCAAGCTGCTCGTTCGTGGATGCGACGATCACCCGCACTTCTTTGGCGCGGATGCGTCCGTTGACTCGGATCTGCTGGATTTGAATAACCTGATTCTCCTTGGGGAGCCTTCCTCGAAGCGGAAGAAGGAGCCCGTTTTTTCTTTTTGGTGCCGCTCTGATGCGCGCAGGTTTCCCTCCGCCGACCGCTCCTCTCTCCCGGCGGACGCGCGGCTATCGCCCTCCGGTGGCACCCGAGTATTCGAATGCCAACCTGTGCATGTAGGCGACTTTTTACGCCGGGGCAAGGGTAATCTGCGCTTTGCGTGCCCGGAAAGACGCCGGGGAGAAAAAAAGGGCGGTTCCCAGGGAAGGGAAACCGCCCTTTACGATTTTCGCGGAGGCTTACTTCAGGGAAGCCCGGAGGGACTCCAATTGCCCGGCGGAACCGAGCTTGGCGTTCTTGCGCGCGATGAATTTCGCGTATTCCGCGATGAAGATCTTGCCCGGGGGACGGAAGTCGAACTGGCCGGGGTTGTCGCGGAAGTATTCGCGGTGCACGCGGGTCCAGACGAGGCGGCCGTCGGTGTCGATGTTGATTTTGCAGACGCCGAGCTTGGCGGCCGGGAGGTATTCGTCTTCGTTGACGCCGCAGGAGTCGGCGATCTTGCCGCCGGCGGCGTTGATGCGGGCCACTTCGTCCTGCGGCACGCTGCTGCTGCCGTGCATGACGATCGGCACGGGGGCCATGCCCGCCTTGGCGAGGTTCGCCTCGATGGCTTCGATCACCTCGAAGTGGAGGCTCTGCTGGCCTTTGAATTTGAAGGCGCCGTGGCTGGTGCCGATGGCGGCGGCCAGGGAGTCGCACCCGGAGCGCTGGATGAATTCGACGGCTTGGTCGGGGTTGGTGAGGCAGGCGTTGCCTTCTTCGACAACCACGTCTTCCTCCACGCCGCCGAGCTGGCCGAGTTCGGCCTCGACGGTGAGGCCCTTGGCGTGGGCGCGGTCCACCACGCGGCGGGTGGTGGCGATGTTTTCCTCAAAGGAATGGTGGGAAGCGTCGATCATGACCGAGCTGTAGAACCCGGAGTCGATGCAGTCGTAGCAGGTTTCCTCGTCGCCGTGGTCGAGATGGACGGCGTAGATGGCTTCCGGGAAGATTTCCTCGGCGGCGCGGATGACGCCTTCGATCATCCGTTTGTCGGTGTAGGTGCGGGCACCTTTGGAGATCTGGATGATGAAGGGGGCCTGGCTTTCGAGACAGCCTTTGAAGAGCCCCATCGTCTGCTCCATGTTGTTGATGTTATAGGCGCCGACGGCGTATTTGCCGTAGGCGTGTTTGGCGAGTTGGGCGGTGGTGACGATCATATAAAGAGAAACGCGAGTATCACGGGAGCGCCTGCCGGGGGCAAGGCGAAACGCTCGGCAATTGCGCCGTTGTGGGATGCCCCCGGGGTGTGGTAGGTTGCCCCTCCTTCAACGGATCGACCAAACCCGCGCCCGCCCATGCTCTCCATCTCCACCTGCTGGAACTCCACCCGCCACACCGACGGCGCGGCGATGCTGGAGGAGTTGCAGGGGTTCGGCTTTGACGCCGTGGAGCTGGGGCACGGCATCCGGCTTTCGCTGCTGGAGGGAATCCAGACGGCGGTGGAGCAGGGCCGGGTGCGCATTTCCAGCCTGCACAATTTCTGCCCGCTGCCGGTGGAGATTCTGACGCCGTCGCCCGATTGCCTGCTTTTTTCCTCGCACCGCGAGGCGGAACGGGACCGGGCGGTGCGGCAAACGCTCCAGACGATCGACTTCGCCGCGCGGCTGGGGGCTCCCAAGGTCGTGCTCCATTGCGGGCGGGTGGTCATGCCGCCGGTGACGGACCAACTCCTCCGCCTCGCCGGGAAGGGCCGCCATCTCGCGCCCGAGTATGCCCGGCTCAAGACGCGGGCGGTGCGGATGCGGGAAGCGCGCGCGCCCAAACACATCGCCCGGCTCAAGGATTGCCTGAAGCGGATCGTCGAGCACGCCGCCGAAAAGGAAGTCCGCCTGGGGCTGGAAACCCGGCAGGCATACGAGGAGATCCCCAGCGAGCGGGAGTTCCCCGATTTGCTGGACACCTTCGCGCCCACCGCCGGGTATTGGCACGACCTGGGGCACGTGCAGATCCGGCACAACCTCGGCTTTGTGGATCACGCGGAGTGGCTCGCCAAGATGGCCCCGCGCCTGCTCGGCTGCCACGTGCACGACGTGATCTGGCCGGGGCGCGACCACCAGCCCCCGTTCACGGGCGGCTCGGTCGATTACGAAAAACTGATTCCGCTGATCCCCAAGGGGATGCTGTTTGTTTGGGAAATGAGCCCGCGCCGGACCCGCGAGGAGATCGCGGAATCGCTGCGGCTTTGGAAGGAACGTTTCGGATCATGAACAAAAAGACGCTGCTGACGCTGCTGCAAATCGCCTTTACGCTGGGCATCCTCGCCTGGCTTTTCCGGGACCCGGCGCGGAACCGGCAGATTTGGGAGGCGATTTCCCAAGCCGATTGGCGGTGGATCGCCGCCGGGTTTGGCGTGTTCGGGATCGTGGAGCTGGCGGCCGTGATCCGCTGGCAGGTGCTCCTGCGCGTGCAGGGCATCCGCATCGGCTGGGGGAGGCTGTCCGCGCTGTTCATGATCGGCATCTTCTTCAACCCGTTCATGCCCGGCGGCACGGGGGGCGACGTGGCCAAGATTTTCTACCTGCTGAAGGAAACGCCGGGGCGGAAACCGGCCGCGATGCTGGCGGTGCTGATGGACCGCATGGTCGGCCTCTTCGGGCTGATCGCCATCGCCAGCGTGGTGATCGCGATGCGCTACCGCTGGCTCACCCAGACGCCCGTGGCCGCGGGGCTGCTTTACGCGCTGCTGACGATCTTCGGCGGCGCGCTCGGGTTCCTCGCCGTCTCTTTTGTTGTGACGAAAATGGGGCTCGTCCACCGGCTCCCGCAAAAGTTGCCGATGCGCGATACGCTGGTCGATCTGGCCGCCGCCTATGGCCAGTATGGCCGGGCCTGGGGCTCGTCGCTGCTGGCGCTGCTCCTTTGCGTGCCGGTGCACCTCGGCTCCTTCACGGTGTTTTACTGCGCGGGGCGGGCCTTCGCCGAGTCGGCCCGGCGCGGCGCGCTGCTCGACTTCTGGGGGATCATGCCGATCGTCAACACCCTCACCTCCATCCCGGTCAACATCGGCGGGATGGGCGTGCGCGAGAAGCTCTTGCTCGACCTGCTGGGCGGCCTTTGCCAGATCCCGGAGCGGACGGCGCTCGCCATCTCGCTCTCCGGCGCTTTTGTGCTGATCCTGTGGGGGCTGGTGGGCGGCGTGGTTTATCTCTGCTACCGCCCCTCCGAGCACGCCCGCCTGGGCGCGATGACCGGGGAAGTGGCGGCGGTGGGACGCGAGATCGCCGAAACCGAGGAGGCCAGGGAGGCGCGCTAAGATGGAACCGGCGCCCGAGACCCCGCTTCCCGAGGTGGCGGTGAACTTCGCCCTCACGTGGGACGGCCGCGTTTCCACGCGAGCCCGGACGCGCGCCGATTTCTCCTCGCCGCGCGACAAACACCGCCTGCTCGAACTGCGCGCGGGGGCCGACGCGGTCGTCGCGGGCCGCGTGACGGTGGAAACCGAGCGGATGCGCATGAGCCTGCCGGACGCGGAGCTGCGGGCGGACCGCGTGCGCCGGGGCTTGCCGCCGGAGCCGCTGCGCGTGGTGGTGAGCGGTTCGGGGGCGCTGGACCCCGCCGCGCGGATTTTCCAGACGGACGCGCCGCCGTTGTTGGTCTTCTCCACGGAGCAAATGCCCGTGCCCACGCGCGCCGCCCTGGCGGCGGCCCGCGCCACGCTCCACCTGGGGCCGGGGCCGCGCGTGGACTTGCGCGGGATGCTGGCTCTTCTGCGCGGGCGCTACGGCGTGCGGCGGGTGATGTGCGAGGGAGGGCCCGGGCTCCTGCGCTCGCTTTTGGAGGCGGGCCTCGTCAATGAGATCAACGTCACGTTCTGCCCGCGCGTCTTCGGCGGCGCGGAAGCCCCCGCGCTGACGGGCGGGCCCGGGAGCTTTTTCCCAAGCGCCGTGGAGTGCCGCCTGGAGTCCCTGGAACCGCTCGGCGGCGAATGCTTCGCGCGGTATTCCGTAATATCCCATAATCCCTAACCGCACGCCGTGCCCCTGCCCGGGCGGCTTCGCGGGGTGTTTGGCGGGAAAAAAATTCCGGGGAAACGGCAAAAAAGACGCGCATCTTGCGGCATTCTTTTGCAAGGTGGAGGCGCTTGATGATTTTGCGCGCCAAAACCGTGGTAACGATGACCGGGCTGCCCCTGGAGGACGGCGCGGTGTCGGTCGATTCCTCCGGGCGGATCACCGCCGTGGGGCCCTTCGCGGAGGTCGCGCGCGGCGCACCCGGCGGCGAAGTGACGGACCTGGGGGAATACGTCCTCCTGCCCGGCCTCATCAACGCCCATTGCCATCTCGATTACACCGGCCTGCGCAACGCCCTCAACCGCCAGGCCTCCTTCACCCGCTGGATCGCCCGCATCAACGCCCTCAAGCGGCAGATGACCAATGACGATTACCTGGAGGCCATCGCCGCCGGATTCCGGGAAATGCGCGCCTGGGGCACGACGAGCGTCTGCAACCTGGAGGCCTTCCCGGAATTGCTGGCCCGCATGCCCCGGCCGCCCCTGCGCACCTGGTGGTTCCTGGAATTGATCGACCTCCGCAGCCGCGTCCCCGCCGATACGCTCCTGGCGGGCGCTCTCTCCTTTTTGGAACGCCACGAGGATTGGCTGGGCGGCTTCGGCCTCAACCCCCACGCCCCCTACACCGCTTCGCCCGAACTCTACCGCCTCTGCGCCGAATGCGCGGCGGAATGCGGGCTGCCGCTGACGACCCACCTGGCCGAATCCGCCGACGAAGAGGCGATGTTCCGCCGGGGCGAAGGGGAGCTTGCCGCCTTCATGCGCCAGATCGGGCGGCCCATGGACGATTGCGGCCACGGCCTCTCCTCCTTTGCCAACGCCGTCCGCAACGGCCTCGCCGGGCCCGGCTGGCTGATCGCCCACGCCAACGAACTCGACGCCGCCGACGTGGCCCTGATCGCCGCCACGCCGGGCGACTGGCACGTGGTCCACTGTCCGCGCAGCCACGCCTTCTTCGGGCACCGGCCCTTCCCCTGGGAGGCCCTGGAGGCGGCGGGCGTCTGCATCAGCCTGGGCACCGACAGCCTGGCCAGCAACGAATCGCTCTCCCTCTTCGCCGAGATGCAGGCCCTCCAACAAGCCAGGCCGCGCCTGACTTCCGAAACCTTGTTAAAGACCGTGACCACGCACCCGGCCCGCGCTCTAGGCAAGGCAGGGGAACTGGGGGTCATCCGGCCCGGAGCCCATGCCGACCTGATCGCCCTCCCTTTCGCCGGGGCCACGGCCCAAGTTTATGACGCAATCGTTGCCAACCGGAGCCCTGTTCCATGGATAATGCTCAACGGAAACATTCTCTAGCGCCCCTGCTTTCCCTTCTCACCGCCGCCCTCGTGATGAGCGCGCCCACCGTGGAGGCGAAGAAAACCGCGCCGCCCAAGGCGAAGCCGCACGCGGCCCGGAACGCCGCGCCCGCCGTGGCCGAGGCCCCGGTGGCCGACGCCGTTTCCGCCGGGCAGCAGGCCAACGGCCCCCTGACGCTCGCCGCCCACGGCGCGACCGTCCTCGACACCCTCACGGGCGGCCTGCTGTATGAGAAAAACGCCTACAACCGGTTCTACCCCGCCAGCACCACCAAGATCCTGACGGCGCTCCTCGTCATCGAAGAGGGCAACCTCGACCGGGAAGTCGTCATCCAGCCCGAGGACACGCAGGTGGAGCCGAGCGCCATCGGCTTCCGCCCCGGCGAACGCTACACCCGGCGCGCGCTGCTCTACGCCCTGATGCTCAAAAGCGCCAACGACGTCGCCCAGGCCCTGGCCCGCGACAACGCCGGGAGCATCGCCGCCTTTGCCGAGAAAATGACCCGCCGGGCCGCCAGCCTGGGGGCCCTCGACAGCCATTTCGCCAATCCCCACGGCCTCCCCAACCTGGACCACTACACCACGCCGCACGACCTGGCGCTCATCGCCCGGACCGCCATGCAGCAGCCGGTTTTCCGGCAAATCGTGGGCACGGTCGAGTATCCGTGGGTCTCCGCGCAAGGCGTCACCACCGTCCTGCGCAACCACAACAAGTTGCTCTGGTGCCCGCCGTGGAAGGTGGAGGGGTGCACGGGGCTCAAGACGGGCTACACCGTGATGGCGCAGCAGGTCCTCGTCTCCTCCGCGCTGCGCAACCACCGCGAGGTGATCTCCGTGGTCATGCACTCCGACAAGCCGGGCATCTGGGTGGACAGCAAAACGCTGCTGACCTACGGCCTGACCCACCTCCCGAACGGGCCGCGGTTCGATTAGGGGCTGTATTTGTAAGCTCGAAAACCCCGTGCAACGGCTTTCGCCGCCCCAAAGAACGGCTGTGGAATGGCTTTAACTGCTCTATTCAGGAACTGGAGCTTGGGAACGAGGTTGAAAAGCCTGTTCCTGCGGCATGCGATTCGGTTAATACATGACGCATCCCTTTTCCATGAAACGGTTCCTTCTTTTCGTCCTCCTCGTCGCGCTGGCGCTCCTGGCCGTTTCCCGCTGGAACCAGCGGCGCAGGGCCCCGGTTTCCTTCACTCCGGCCACCGCCGGGCAGCTCCATATCGGCGAGACGCCCTCGCTGGCCGCCCTTGACGACGAGACCACGCGGCTCGTCCAGGCCGTCGTCCCCTCGGTGGTCAGCATCACCACCTCCCGCAAGGTGGCGGCTCCCCAGGTCATCGACCCCTTCGAGTTGTTCTTCGGCCGCCGCGCCGCGCCCCGGGAGACGGTCAAAAACTCCCTTGGCTCGGGCGTCATCGTTTCCCAGGAAGGGCACATTCTCACCAATTACCATGTCGTCGCCAACGTGGACGAAGTGCTCGTCCAGCTCTCCGACGGCCGGGCGCCCGTCCCCGCCCGCTTCATCGGCGGCGACGAAACCACCGACATCGCCGTGATCCAGATCGACGCCAAGGGCGTGCGCCCCCTCCCGGTGGGCGATTCCGACACGGTGAAGGTCGGTCAGCTCGTCTTCGCCATCGGCAACCCCTTCGGGCTCCAGGAGACGGTGACCAAGGGGATCATCAGCGCCACCGGGCGCGTCGCCGACGCATACGGCCCGGAGTATTTCCAAACGGAGGCCGTCATCAACCCCGGGAATTCCGGCGGCCCCCTCATCAACATCAAGGGCGAGGTCATCGGCATCAACACCGCCATCGGCAACTACTCCGGCAGCGGCACCTGGCAGGGCGTCGGCTTCGCCATCCCCTCCAACACCGCCCGGCGCTCCCTGGAGAAAATCCTGAAAGGCGGGCAGGCGGCCGCTCCCAGCTACCTGGGGGTTCTCATCGCGCCGCTCACCCCGGAACTGGCGGAGCAAGCCGGCATCCCGGGGCAGACCGGGGCCGTCGTCCAGTTGGTCTACGCCGGTTCGCCCGCGCAAAAAGCGGGGGTTCAGCCCGGGGACATCCTCCTCGCCTTCAACGGCAAGCCGATCAAGGACCCCCGCGACCTGACCCGGCAGGTGGCCGCCGTCTCCGTCGGCTCCACGGTGGAAATCAAAGGCTTGCGCGCCGGAAAAGAACAGGCCTTCCGCGTCACGCTCGAAAACCGCCCCGCCACCTTGCAGCCCAACGCCGGGACCCCCGCTCCGCAGCCTTCCCCGGTCCCCTCCGCGCCCGGCCGTCTCGCCCCGGGCAACCCGCTGGCGGGCGTCTCCGTCACGGAAATTCCCGCAGGCCAGCGGGCGGCCTACCCGGGCAACGTGCAGGGCGTCTATGTCGCCGCGGTGGACGGCCAGACCGCCGCGGCCCGCGTGTTGCAGCCGGGCGACGTGATCGAACAGATCAACGGCCAGCCGGTGCCCACGCCGGAGGCCTTCCGGCAGCTCGCGGCCGGCATTCCCCCCGGCAAAGCCGTCCTGCTCTCCCTCGCCCGGGGGAAAATCCGCTCGTTTGCCGTGATCCAGAAGGCCGAGTAGAGCAGCCGGACAGTCTTTGCCTCGGCGTCTCCCCGTCTCCCCCGTTCCGAGGCCACCTTACGGTGTCTAGCCTTGCAAAGCAGCCCGGTTGCCCGCTACCGTTTCCGGCCATGATGGACGATCAATGGAAGGGTCTTCGGGAATCGGCCAGAGAACACCTCACCCAGCGCGATTATCAGCCCGCGCCGCTTGCCGAGCGGCTTTCCACCTGCGGCGTGGAAGTGGCGGAATTGCTGGCGGCGGACCGCTCCGCCCTGGCCGCGCACTGGATTCCCGGCGTCGAGATTTTCCCGCGCCGGGTGCATCCGCAGCCGCAGCGGGGATTTTTCGGGGAACTCGCCCGCCAGGCCGAGGGCCCGCTGGCCGAGATCGGCCTTTGGCCCACCCAGTGGGCCACCGCGACCATGTGGCCTTGCAGCGCCAAAGGCTTTCACATCCACCCCCCCTACATCCCCACGGGCGTCGGCCCCGAAGCGTGGTTCCGCCGCCTGTACCGCGACGAACCGCGCGCTTTCGCCCTGCGGCCCTACGACCGCGAACAGTGGGACATCATGTTCTTCCTCCAGGGGAGCGCGGAAATGGTCCTCGTGGACGAACGCGCCGGGCTGAAGCGGAATATCCTGCGCTTCCGGCTGGAAGGGGACAACCACCGGGGCCCCAACAACGCGGGCGTCGTCATCCCGCCGGGAGTCGCCCACGCCTTGCGCGCGGAGAGCAGCGAAGACGTCGTGATGGTCTACGGCACCTCCACCTGCTTCGACCCCGCCGCCGAAGGGCGGATCGAAAGCGGGCTGGAAGCGGCGCAGCTCCCTCCCGAATGGGCCACCTACCTCGCGGACTCCAGCAGGCTGTAACAATCACAGAGCAAGTATCCGCAGATTTCGCGGAAGGACGCAGGGCTACTCCGAGCGCTTTGCGCGGCGGAATTGCCCGGGCGGGACGCCCATTTTGCGCCGGAAGATGCGGGCGAAGTAGCCGGGATCGGCAAAACCGACGCGCGCGGCGATTTCCTTGAGGGTGTAGTCCGAGCTGATCAGCCACGTCTTGGCGGCCTCCAGGCGCAGCCAGTTCTGGAAGGCCAGCGGGGCCATGCCGTAGGCTTTGCGGAAGCGGCGCGTGAGGTAGTCCGGGTGAACGCCGAGGCGTTCGGCCAGCTCCGTGACGGGAAGCGGGCGGGCGAAGTCCTCCAGCAGAAGGCGATAGGCTTTCTCCCACGGCATCGTGGGCGCGGCGGGGGCCAGCGTGGCGATGTGGGTGCTTTCGAGGATCTGGATGAGGGCCGTGGAGAGGCGCGGGAAGGTCAGTTCGGAGGAGGGCGAGCGCCCCACCCGTACCAAGTGCTCGATCCTTTGCTCCAGCTCGGCGGTGGCGGGCTCGGAGAGGTGTTGAAGCGGGCGGCAGGCGCTTTTTTGCCCGGCCCAGAGAGACAACATTTCCAGGAAGGAGGCCTCCAGAACGTGGCCGCGCCGGTCCGCAAAGTCGAAGGTGACTTCGGCGTAGCAGGCCGTCTCCCCCGCCACTCTTGAGAAGCCGTGGGATTCTCCCGGGCCGGTGGTGACGAGTGTCCCGCGCTCCACCGCGGCAAGATGGCCGCCAAGTAGGAAATGTCCTGTTCCAACCGTTGCCAGGACAATGTGGTAAACCGGGTGCGCATGGCTTGGCGGGCGGCGCGCGAGCGGCTCGCCCCGGTGGCCCACCTCCGCGTGATGAATGCGCGCGGCATAGACGCTGTCTCCCACGGCAAGGCGGCATGGCCCGGGGGCCGATTGGGAAAGACGCGAGTTCTGGAAAAAGAGGGAGCCCTCCGTTTCCTGCGTCGGAAATGACACAGTGAAAGGTCGGTTTTGTCCCTTGTGCGGCATGGGGCGCACTATAGACTGCCTCCCCGATGCAAGCGACAAAAAACCCCCATGGTTGAACAGGAATTTCTCGACCTCGCCCAGGGCCTCGATGTGACCGCTTTCTGGGAAGAAAACGCGAAGTGCGAGGCATTCACGCCCCGCAAACCCCGGTGTCCCCTGGGCTTCTCGCCCGACGACCATTGGCTGTTCGAGTTTCTCCCCGTCCCCTCCACGCTCCGCTATTACCGCGACAAGGCCTACCGCGACGGTCTGCACCGCGAATCCAACCGGATCACCCGGGAATACGTCGGGCGCGCGTTTTTTGAAGAGGATACGTGGGAGACCTCGCCCAAGCGCATCGAGAACCTTTTCGGCTCCGAATTTGCCTACCACGAAGGCGGGACGCCGTGGCTGACGGCCGTGACGGAAGATCCCGAGGAGTTCGCGCGGGTTCTCGACGGGGTGGAGAAGACCGACCTGGAAAGCTGGGCGCTTCCCGAGGCGTATCGCAGGGAGTGGGACCGGCGCGCGGCGGAGGGCAAGCCGTTGCCCAGCCTCGGCGGCGGCAGCCGGGGACCGGCCACGGTGATCACCTCCGTTCTCTCGGCGGAAACCGCGTTTTTCTGGTTTTACGATTACCCCGAACTGATGGCGCGCTTCCGCGATCTGCTGGCGGAGAAAATGGTGGAGCTGAACGGCGTTCTCCGCCGGTTCAGCGGAAACACCGCGCCGGGCTGGTGGATCACCGATGACAACTGCGCCCTTTTTAACGAGGAACTCTACCGCGCATACTGCTTCCCCGTGCTGCGGCGCGTGATGGATGCGTTCGCGCCGGGAGACGCCTGGCGTTACCAGCATTCCGACAGCGCCATGGGGCACCTCCTGGATGCCCAGCGGGAATTGGGAATCCGCGCGGGGAATTACGGGCCGACCGTGGATGTGGCGTTGATCCGGGCCAAGATGCCCGCGACGATGATCCACGGCCAGATGCCGCCGTTCCTTCTGCGCAACGGTTCCCCGGCGGAAATCGAAGCCCGCGTGATGGAGGACTTTGCCAAGGACGGCGGGGCGGGCGGGTTGCACGTGACCACGGCGGGATCGCTGGCCGCGGGAACGGGCGTCGGGCGGATGCGCTGGTTGATGCAGCTCGTCCAGACCCACTGCCGCTACGACTAGGGGCGGCGGCAGGCGGCTATTCCACGATCGGTTTTCCGCTTTCGGCCCGGCGCTGGTAGGCCGCTTCCTTGCGGTTGAGCGCCTCTTCCTGGGCGGGGTCGATCTTGCGCATCGTGGCAAAGAGGGAACTCAAATAGGCGCGGGCGGCGGCTTTATAGGCGTCGCTGCCTTCCGGCGCGGCTTGCATCTTCTGGAGCAGGGCGCTGACT
>JAQTMF010000053.1 GCA_028714515.1 Chthoniobacteraceae bacterium
GGCGGGTGGCGGGCGGGTTGTAGGCCATCTCGATGAGGCCGGTCACGCCGCTGTGGAGAAACGTGCTGTCGCCGATGACGCTCACGACGCGGCGGGCCTGGTCCTCGGGCAGCGTGTGCCGCATGCCGAGGCCGACGCCGATGCTCGCGCCCATGCAAATTTGCGTGTCCATGGCCTGCAACGGGGGCATCGCCGCCAGCGTGTAGCAGCCGATGTCGCCCGCTACGATGCAGTCCAGTTCCCGGAGCACGGAGAACGTGGAGCGGTGCGGGCAGCCCTCGCAGAGCTGTGGCGGTTTGCCGCGCGGGGCGGCCGTTTGCGGCTCCGGCCTGCCTGCCAGCAGGCGGCGGACGCGGTTTACGTCGAGTTCCCCAAAGCGGTATTCCTCCCGGCGCGGCTCCAGGGCGATCCCATCGGCGCGCAAGGCGTCGTTCAAGTAGGGATCCCCTTCCTCAACCGCAACCACGCGTTTGCAGCCGGAGGCGAACTCGCGGATGCGCGCCATCGGCAGCGGATGCGTCATCCCCAGCTTCAGCATGGCGGCGCCGGGTGCGGCTTCCATGGCGTGGATGGCCGCGATCCCCGAGGCGACGATCCCCAGATTGCGCGAGCCCTCGATAACGCGGTTGGGCCCTTGCTCCCCGTTCCACTGCTCGATCTCGGCGAGCTTCTTGCGCAACCGGCGGTGAGCCGGGCGGGCGTGGGCGGGAACCATCACGCGCTCGGCCACGTTGCGCTCAAACGCGGGCTTCAAGGGAGGCGTGAATTTCCCATGCGGCTGGACCCGGGTGTGCGAGTGGCAAACGCGGGTCGTCATCCGCAGGATCACCGGGATCCGCCAGCGCTCGGAAATCTCAAAGGCCAGCCCGGTGAAATCGTAGGCTTCCTGGGAATTGGACGGTTCCAGCATCGGCACGCCCGAGGCGACGGCATAGCGGCGGTTATCCTGCTCGTTCTGGCTGGAGGCCATGCCGGGATCGTCCGCGCAGACCAGGACATAGCCGCCCAAAACGCCCGAATAGGCGGCGGTAAAGAGGACATCGGCGGCGACGTTCAGCCCCACGTGCTTCATCGTCACCAGCGCGCGCCCGCTGGCAAAAGCCACGCCCAGCGCCACTTCGGCGGCGACTTTTTCGTTGGGAGCCCATTGGGCCTTGCCGCCCAACTCGGAAAAAGTTTCAAGAATTTCCGTGGAAGGCGTTCCGGGATAGCCGGTTCCCAGGGTGACGCCACAGTGGAGGGCCGCAAGGGCCACGGCTTCGTCGCCGCTCAGCAGCGCCACGCCCTGGGCATTTAGATCAATCACTCGTTTTTTAGACACTTGGAGTAAGGGGAAAAGAAGCGGCTGCCCGCCGCAAAAGGGTTCGTAGTTTTATGCCCCGCTTTCCCTCCGCGCAAGAGCAATATCACCCCCGGGAGGCTGGCTCCGCGGACCGCTTTGGCACGGCAATCCGGTAAACGGCGCGCTTCCCTTCCCGGTCGGAGGTGAAATAAACCGCATCGGCGGCGTGGTTGAAAATCGGGTGCGGATGGGCGTCCTGCGACTTCCAGCTCGACCCGCTGACACACAACGGCTGCCAGTCGATGCGCCGGGCTTCCCAATCGACATGCAGAATGGAAATCCACGAGCCGCCCCACCCTGCCGGTTCGCCGTCGCCGGGCTCCTCGTAGTAGCCGTCGCTCACCAGCAGCCCCGCCCCGCCTTCGGTGAAATGCCCGTAGCGTTTCCAGCCCCCGGGAAGGGCGATCTCGACCCGTTTGGAGCCGTCGGGCCGGACCCTGCCGATATACGCGCTCCCGCCTTCGTAGCTCCCATGGTAGAGAATCGCCCGGCCGTCCCGCTCCCACATTTCGTGGCACGTCCAGTCCGCCGCCCCTTCCGTCCGGAGCCTGCGATGCTGTTTCCCGTCCCAAAGCCACATGCGCCGGATGCCGCAGCAGGCGGACGGCCATTCGTGATTGTACACCACCACGTTCGCGTCGAGCGGAGAGAACTGCACATGCGTCACCCAGGCATCGGGCACCGGTTCGCGGGCAATCTCCTTCCCCGTCGCGGTGTCGTAGATATGCAGCCAGGAGGAGAGGTGTTCCGCCTGCACGCGCGCGTCGATATCGAAGTCCGGCTGGCCGGGAAGCTGCTTGCCGCCATCCAGGGCCCGCGCATCGGTGGTCGGGACGCAAAGCCGGGAACCGTCGGCGGAAACATGGGTAAACGCCGTCATCTGGTCCTCGGGATATTCGGCGAGAACCCGTTCGCGCCCGCGCAAATCCACCGACCGAATCTGCCGCCCCTGGAGGTAGTAAACCATGCCGCTCGGCGCGTGGACGCTGACGCTCGCCTTGCCCAGCCCCGCGTAAGGGATGCCGTCAAAATAGACGTAGGACTTCAGGTATCCGGCGGTATTGGAGGTTAACTGGCGCTCCTCGCCGGTATCCATATTCCGCCAAAAGATATTCGGGCAGCCGGTGCGGTCGCTCAGGAAAATGAGCTGGCGGTCGTCACTCAAAAGACTGGAGGAGGTGAAATAAAGAAGCTGCTCGTTGGCGCGCGGATCGCCACTGACGCGAACGGGGAGAATGTTCAAGGGAAAGGAATTTCGCCAAATGCTATACCCCCGTAGGCATATAGCAATCCCTCAATCCGCTTCGCAAAAGGTCATTTGCATTGAAAAAACGCGGCAAGCCTTATCTAATCCCGCAAAACCTTCATCCCCATCCCCACCACATGAATCCCTACGGACATTTCGAAGACGCGAACCGCGAATACGTCATCACGAACCCTGCCACGCCGCTGCCTTGGATCAACTACCTCGGCTGCGAGAGCTTCTTCGGGATCATCTCCAATACCGCCGGAGGTTACTGCTTTGACCGCGACGCGCGGCTGCGGCGGCTGACGCGCTATCGCTATAATAATGTCCCCCTCGATTCCAACGGGCGCTATATTTACATCAAAGACGGCGACACCATCTGGAACCCCGGCTGGAAGCCCGCGCGGACGGCCCTGGACCGTTACGAATGCCGCCACGGCATGGGCTACACGCAGATCACCGGCGAAAAGAACGGCGTGGAAGTCAGCGTCCGCTACTTCATCCCGCTGGGCGAAACCGTGGAAGTCTGGGACGTGCGCGTGCGCAACGTGAGCGGCGCGCGGAAAGCCGTGAGCCTGTGGGGCTTCGCCGAATGGTGCCTGTGGGACGCCATGGACGACCAATCCAACTTCCAGCGCAACTTCTCCATCGGGCAAATGGAAGTGGAGCAAAACGCCCTCTTCCACGTCACCGAATACCGCGAGCGGCGCAACCATTTCGCCTACTTCGCCCTCTTCGGCGCGCAAGCCAGCGGGTTTGACGTAAGCCGCGACCGCTTCGTGGGCGTGCACGAGGGCCTCGAAGCCCCGCGCGCCATCGTCGCGGGCAAATGCACCAGCACCACGGCCCTCGGCTGGGCCCCCATCGCGGCGGAGCAGATCGACCTCGACCTCGCTCCGGGCGAGGAAACGCGCTTCCACTTCCTGCTCGGGTACGCCGAAAACCCCGACGACCAGAAATTCGAAAAACCGTTCGTCGCCAACAAAGCCCCCTTCCGCAAAGTCGCCGCGCGGCTCGGCACCGCCGAAGCCGTGGACGCCGCCTTCGCCAAATTGAAGGCCCAGTGGGATAAACTGCTCTCCATCTACCGCGTCGAAATCGACGACCCGCACGTCGCGCGCATGGTTAACACCTGGAACCCCTACCAGTGCATGACCACCCTGAACCTCTCGCGCTCCGCCTCCTTCTACGAATCCGGCATCGGCCGGGGCATGGGCTACCGCGACAGCAACCAGGACCTCCTCGGCGTCGTCCATCTCCAGCCCGAGCGCTCCCGCGAACGCATCCTCGACCTCGCCGCCACCCAATGCAGCGACGGCACCTGCTACCACCAATACCAGCCGCTCACCAAAAAAGGGAACACGGCACTCGGCGGCGGCTTCAATGACGACCCCCTGTGGCTGCCGCTGGCCGTCGCCGCCTACCTCAACGAAACCGGCGACACCTCCATCCTCAACGAAAAAATCGGCTACGCCGACAAGGAGAACCAAGACGGCGCGACCTTGCTGGATCACCTGGAAATCTCCATCGCCTACACCCTGCGCGAACGCGGTCCCCACGGCCTGCCGCTCATCGGCCACGCCGACTGGAACGACTGCCTCAACCTGAACTGCTTCTCCACCACCCCGGGCGAGAGCTTCCAGCTCGCCGGCGACGTCTCCGGCCCGCAAGCCCGCATCGCGGAGTCCGTCATGATCGCCGGGCTCTTCTGCGCCGCCGCCGAACGCATGGCGGAAATCTACCGCCAGATCGGCCAGCCCGAAAAAGCCGCGCAATCACTCGCCCAGCGCAAAGCCATGCAAGACGTCGTCGAGCAACACGGCTGGGACGGCAAATGGTTCCTGCGCGCCTACGACGCCTTTGGCGAACCGATCGGCTCCGAGAAAAACGACGAAGGGAAAATCTTCATCGAAAGCCAGGGCTGGGGCGTGCTGGGCGGCATCGGCATCGCCAACGGCAAAGCGCTCGCCGCGCTCGACTCCGTGCAAGAGCGCCTTGCCACGCCCAACGGCATCATCCTCCAGCAGCCCGCCTTCTCCACCTACCAGCCGCGCCTGGGCGAGATCACGAGCTACCCTCCCGGCTACAAGGAAAACGCCGGCATCTTCACCCACAACAACACGTGGATCCAAGTCGCCGAAACCCTCGTCGGCCGGGGCGACCGCGCCTTTGCCTACTACATGAGCGTCTGCCCCAGCGGTAAGGAAGACCAAATCGACACCTTCCGCTGCGAGCCCTACGTCTACAACCAGATGACCGCCGGGCGCGACGCCCTCACCCCCGGCGAAGGCAAAAACAGCTGGCTCACCGGCACCGCCGCGTGGTGCTTCGTCGCCATCTCGCAATACATCCTGGGCGTCCGTCCCAGCGCCCAAGGGCTCGTCGTCGATCCGTGCATCCCGCCCGCGTGGAAAGGCTTTACCGTCCACCGCGTCTTCCGGGAAGTTACGTATCACATCGAGATCAAGAACCCGGACGGCGTCAGCAAAGGCATCAAACAGCTCATCGTCGACGGCCAACCCGTGGCGGGCAACGTCATCCCCGTGCGGGAAGCGGGAGCGGAAGTCGCCGTCACCGCCGTCATGGGATAACCCGATACTCCGCAAGAACGCGAGCCGGTAGGGGCGGCACTCCGTGCCGGTATCTGTTTAGCGCGCAAAAAAGAAATCAATCCAAAGGATTGAAAGACGGTAGCCGGGGGTCGAGCGAAGCGACACCCCCGGTATACTTGAGACGTTTATCTCACCCCGGAAGGGGTGGCAGAACCGCTGCCACCCCTTCCGGGGTGATTTTTATTACGAACCTGTTCCGGTGGTGTCGGCGCGTGGCCGCGCCTCAACCACCGGCTAACGTCTGGAACCCCTCCGGGGTTCTTTCTCATGATTCGCGCTTCGTGCCTCCTGGCTAAACAGATACCCGTGCAGCGCCCTACCCGCGCACCCCGGGCGCCGGGTAATTCCCCTCCTCGCGCCACACCTTCAGCATCGTCTCGTACCGCGCGAGCGGCATCCCGGTATAAATGCAATTGCTCGTGGAAAAAATATACCCGCCGCCGGGCATACCGTGGCGCAACGCATAACGCGCCGACTCCCTCACCTGCTCATCCGTCCCCGCATCCATCATCCCGCAGTGCACATTGCCGATGAGGCAAACGCGATCGCCGTAGCACCGCTTCAACTCGGCGATATCCACGCCCCCCTGCGGGTCCAGCGAATGCAGCGCGTGCGGCTCCGTCTGCACCAACTGATCGACAATCGGCAAAATATTCCCGTCCGTGTGCTTGATGACATAAAACCCCAGATCGCGGCAGCCCCTCACCAGCCGCGCAAGATACGGCGTCACAAACTCGCCGAACTGCCCGGGGCTCATAAACGGGCCGTTATTGAAACAGTAATCCGAACAAAGCCCGAACCCGTCCAGCCCGCCGTGCGCCCGGAGCCGCTCCGCGCGGGCCAGCGCCTTTTCCACCTCCGCGGCCGCCTCCGCCTTGAGCTGCTCCGGCTCATCCGCCAGCCGATAAGAAAACTCCTCCACATTCCCGCCCGCCGGAATGCCAAACGTGGCATCGCCGTGCAATAGCAGGAAATAGCGGTCGCCCGTCTTCTCGCGAATCAAGTCAATGAGCCGCATCGTCTCCTCCTCCGAGCCCGGGTTGGGATGCAAAAAGATGGCGCTATGCTCAAAGCGTTCCGCCGTCGCGATATAAAGATCCGCCATATCGCGCCGATGCAACTCGCGCTCCCGCTCCTCCATTTGGAGCCACTGTTCGTAGTTGCGATGCGACGGATGCACCTTGCCAAACGCCTCCATCGTCAAGAAAAACACCAATTCAAAATGCGGCACGCGTCCGGTGAGCGGCCTGCGTTCCAAAGCCGAGATAAAACGCCGGCGGGGAGTCATCGCAGAGGGAAGATTCATGCGCGCCAGTCAAACGCCGCCCGCCCTCCGGTTCGAGACCGCACGCTGGTAAACCGCGCCGATCGCTGGTAGAATCTCACCAATCCGTTCCCCGCTCCACCGATTGCCGGAACGCGCAGGGGCTCATCCCCACAATCCGCCGGAACTGCTTATTAAAATACTGCGGATCGGGGATCCCCACGCGGAAGGCCACCTCTTTAATAAGGAAATCCGTGGTAAAAAGCAGATGCCTGGCCACCTCGATGCGGCGGCGGAGCAAGTAATTCTCCATCGTCGCGCCGAACCGTTTGCGGAACCGGGCCGCCAGGTAATTCCGGCTCAAGCCCACCGTTTGCGTCACCTCGTGAGCCGCCAGCGGCCGGCCGAAATGCGCATCCAGCAAAAGGCGCGCCTCCTCCACCGCCGCCTCCGCTTTCGCGCCACCCCCCGCCCCTCCCCGGCCCGGCGCCTGGAGCGCCAGCCAGAAGATCAACTCTTGCATCGAGAGCGACACGGCGGCTTCGAGAAGCCCGTTTCGAGGCGCGCGCTGCAAGCGTCCCTGCAAATCGGCGATCGCCCGGAAGCGCTCGGTCACATACGCCCCCGCCGCCCCCAGCGGCAAATGCAGCGGCTGCTTCACGCACTTCGCCGTCCGCGCCGCCGCCGCGTTGAAATGCACGCACCAGTGATGGCCCGGCTCGGCAAGCTCATAGCGCGTCCTCCGGTCCGGGAGCGACCACGTCACATCCCCCGGCCGCAGCGCGATCACCGCGCCGCCCTCCACAAACAACCGCGCGTGATAAAAATGCTGATGCAAAGCCACCGTGGGGTGCCGGTAACACCGGCCCGCAACACTCCCGGGCTCAAAAGGAAACCAGCCCGCCAGCCGCACGCGGGGTTGCGCGCCGAGCGGCCAGCGAAAGAAACCGGGATTTGCGCCAGATCTCATGCGCGGGAAAGATAGAGCAGAGCCCCCCTCCAAAGCCACAACAGATTGCCGCGGAAATCTTCGTGCTGGCAACCGGGCCCATGATGGTTTTTCATAATGGTTCGGTCCAATGGACCCGGGCCACGGAGGCAGTATTCCCCCCTTCCCCCCATCAAGAACATCCGAAAATGAAAAACATCCTGCAATGTGTGTTGTGGACGTCGATCGCGCTCGCGGGCGCGGCCTCCGTCGGCGTCGTGGCCGTTTGCCGCGGCGAGCCGATCAACACCCTCTGGCTGGTCACGGCAGCCCTCTGCGTCGCCGCCATCTCCTACCGTTTCTATGGGAAATGGCTGGAAACAAAAATCTTCGTCGTCAACCGCGTCCGCGCCACCCCGGCCATCGTGCATGGCGACGGCAAGGATTTCGTCAAGACGCACCCGTGGATGGTCTTCGGCCACCACTTCGCCGCCATCGCGGGCCCCGGCCCGCTGGTCGGCCCCGTGCTGGCCGCGCAGTTCGGCTACCTGCCCGGCGTCCTCTGGCTGCTGGTCGGCGCGGCGCTGGGCGGCGCGGTGCAGGATTCGCTCATCCTCTTCTGCTCCGTGCGGCGGGGCGGGAAATCCCTGGGGCAAATGGTCCGCGAAGAAGTCGGCACCGGCATCGGCTTCCTGGCCATGACCAGCATCCTCGCCATCATGGTCATCATCCTCGCCGTGCTGGCCCTGGTCGTCGTCAAAGCCCTGGCGGAAAGCCCGTGGGGGCTCTTCACCATCGCCATGACGATCCCCCTGGCCATCATGATGGGCCTGGCAAACCGCTTCCTGGGAGTCAGCGTCACCGGCGTCACGATCTTCGGCGTCATCGGCCTGCTGCTCTCCGTATGGGGCGGGCAATACTTGCATGCCCTCCCCGCGCTGGAAGCATGGTTCGCGCACGATAAAATCTGGCTCGCCTGGGCCGTCATCTTCTACGGCTTCATCGCCTCCACGCTCCCCATGTGGCTGCTGCTCACCCCGCGCGATTACCTCTCCACGTTCCTCAAGCTGGGAGCCGTCGCGGCCCTCGTCCTCGCCATCGTCCTGCTGCGCCCCGTCCTGCACATGCCCGCCGTCACCTCCTTCATCGACGGCTCCGGCCTCGTCTTCGCGGGCCCCGTGTTCCCCTTCGTCTGCATCACCATCGCGTGCGGCGCCGTCTCCGGCTTCCACGCCCTCATCTCCTCCGGCACCACGCCCAAGATCCTCGACAGCGAGCGCGGCATCCGGCCCATCGGCTACGGAGCCATGGTCACGGAAATGGTCGTCGCCGTCATGGCCATCGTCGCCGCCTGCGCCATGGAGCCCGGTCAGTATTTCGCCATCAACACCGCCATCGCCGATCCGCTGAACGCCGCGGACCAGGCGGCCGTCGTGCAGAAAGTCAGCAGCCTGACCCATTTCCCCCTGACCAAGGAATCCATGGACAGCCTCGCCGCGGCGGTCGGCGAAAAAACCATGTTCGGCCGCGCGGGCGGCGCACCGACCTTCGCCGTCGGCATGGCGGGCATCCTCTCCAAGGCCTTCGCCAGCAAACAAGCGCAGGCGCTGTGGTATCACTTCGCCATCATGTTCGAGGCGCTCTTCATCCTGACCACCATCGACGCCGGGACGCGCGTCGGGCGCTTCCTCCTGCAAGACCTGCTGGGCGGCATCTGGCGTCCGCTGGGCAACACCGGCTCGTGGACAGCCAACGCCTTCTCCAGCACGCTGCTCGTGAGCGCGTGGGGCTGGTTCCTCTACAACGGCGTCGTCGATCCCAACGGCGGCGTCAACTCCCTGTGGCCCATCTTCGGCATCGCCAACCAGCTCCTCTCCGTCATCGCCTTCTGCCTCGGCACCACGGTCCTCCTCAAAATGGGCCACCGCCGGGCCCTGGCCATCACGCTGGTGCCGCTCATCTTCCTCACGTGGGCGACCTTCGACGCGGGCTGGACGAAAATCGCCTCGCCCGATCCGCGCCTCGGCTTCCTGGCCGCCGCGTCGAGCCTGCAATCGCAGGCCGCGCCGGGCCTCCTCTCCCCCGGGAAATTGAAACAACTCCAGGCGCTCATCTTCAACGCCCGCCTGGACGCCGCCGTCACCGGCGGATTCCTCGTCATGGTCGCGGCGATCATCCTCGGCTCCCTGCGCGTATGGTGGCAAATCCTCCGGGGCACCCGCTCCACGCGGCTCAGCGAAGAACCGCCCGTGCTGCTGAGCGAACAGGAAGGCGTCGGCGCGGGCGCGATGCAATAGCGGGCGCTACCCCCGCGCGGTATGCGCCGCCCGGTGCTGCTTGCGCCAGGCCCGGGGGCTCGCCCCGAATTCCTTCCGGAACTGCCGGCTGAAAAGATACACGTCATTGTAAGCCAGCTCCGCCGCGATCGCCGACACGCTCCGGTCCGACTCCGCGAGCATCCCCGCCGCGTACGATAGCCGCTGTTTGAGAATCCACGCCTTGGGGCTCACCCCGAACGCCTGGCGGAAGAGGCGCGTAAAATAATCCGCGCTCAACCCGCACCGCCGCGCGAGATCCGGCGGACGCAACCGCGACGAAGGATGCCGCGCCACCCAGTCCGCCAACTCCGCGCACCGCTCCCTCGGCAGCCCGCGCGCCTCGCTCCGCCCGCCCCGCCGGGTCCCCTCGAAAAACGCCACCGAAAAAAGCGCCGCCAGAGCCTTCATGCGCGCCTGCGCATAACAGCCCGGGCGCTCCCACTCCTCCACCCACCGCCGCGCCCAATCCAGCGCCTCCGCCCCGAAACGCCCCACCCGGCAATCCCATGGCAACCGCAGCGACGCCCCCCCGGCCGTCACCGAAAAGCGGAAACGGAACAACTCCGGCTGCGGCCCGCGCCGGTAAAGCCGGATCCGCGTGCCGGGGTTCGCCCAACAAACCTCCCCCGCCTTCAGCTCCCTTTCCCGGCCGCCGAACACCACCCGGCAGCTCCCGCGCCCGGCGAAATAAACCAGGTGCTCGCCCAGAAAAACGTCGCCCGTATCCCACCCCTCCGGGGCCAGAAAACGGAACGGGAAATTCATCATCCGCACAGCCACCCGCGTCTGCGGAGCCGTCAGCGCGCCATTCCAGCCGGAAGGATTGAGAATATCGAACTTCATCGGATCACCGTTTCAGTGCAACTTTATCCACGCCTTGGGCCATTGTCGAGCCGGGGCATTCGGGCGCATCCTTGCCCCCATGCTTATCCAGGCCCCCGCCCCCGCGCGTTCTCTCCACGAAGTGTCCCTCTCCGCCGACCTCGCCGTCATCGGCGGCGGCGCGGCCGGGGTCTGCTGTGCCATCACCGCCGCGAGGGAAGGGCTCCACGTCGTCTTGATACACGACCGCCCCGTCCTTGGCGGCAACGCCTCCAGCGAAGTCCGGCTCTGGCTCCTCGGCGCGACCTGCCACATGGGAAGCAACAACCGGTGGGCCCGCGAAGGCGGCGTCATCAACGAGATCATGATGGAAAACCTCTGGCGCAATCCCGAGGGCAACCCGCTGATCTTCGACACCGTGCTGCTCGAACTGGCCGATGCTGAAAAAAACCTCACCGTGCTCCTCAACACATCCTGTTCCGAAGTGCGCAAAGCCTCGCCCGGGCGCATCGAAAGCGTCTCCGCCTATTGCAGCCAGAACGAAACCCTCTACCGCGTCAGCGCCCCGCTCTTTTGCGACGCCTCCGGCGACGGCGTCGTCGGCTTCCTCTCCGGCGCGGCGTTCCGCATGGGCGCGGAGCCAAAGGAAGAATTCGGCGAAGGCTTCGCGCCAACCGGCGAATTCGGCGCACTGCTGGGCCATTCCCTCTACTTCTACACCAAGGACACCGGCCGCCCCGTCCGGTTTATCGCGCCCGCCTTCGCGCTCAAAGACGTGGAAAATCGGATCCCCCGCTTCCGGCAGTTCGGCACCAACCAGCACGGCCTGGCGCTCTGGTGGATCGAATGGGGCGGCAGGCTCGACACCGTGCACGCCACCGAGGAGATCAAGTGGGAGCTGTGGCGCGTCGTCTACGGCGTATGGGATTACATCAAAAACTCCGGGAAATTCCCCGACGCCGCGAACCTGACGCTGGAATGGATGGGCCACATCCCCGGCAAGCGCGAAAGCCGCCGGTTTGAAGGCGACTACATCCTCACGCAGCACGACATCGTCGAACGGCGCGCCCACCCCGACGACGTGGCCTTCGGCGGCTGGTCCGTGGACCTCCATCCCGCCGACGGCGTCTACGCCGCCATCGCGCCTTCGCACCATCTTCACTCCAAGGGCGTCTACCCCATCCCCTACCGCTGCTACTACAGCCGCAACATCGAAAACTTATTCCTCGCGGGCCGCATTACAAGCAGCTCGCACGTCGCGTTCGGCTCCACGCGCGTCATGGCCACGTGCGCCGTGGGAGCCCAGGCCGTCGCCCACGCCGCCGTTCTTTGCAAACAGCACGGCGTGCTTCCTCGCGCTGTCGGTGCGCCGGAACACATCGCGGTTTTGCAGCAGCGCCTGCTGCGCACCGGCAATTACATCCCGGGCATCCGGGGCGCGGACCCGGCCGACCTCGCGCGCCAGGCGCGGGTGTCGGCGTCCAGCACCCTGCGCCTGCGCGAGCTTCCCGGCGGCGGCCCCGCCCTTCCCTTGAAAAAAGCCATCGCGCAAATGCTCCCCCTCCCCGCCGGAGCGCTCCCCGTTTTCACCTTCCGCGCCGACGTGGCAAAAGCAACGCGGCTCGACATCGAACTCCGCGTCCCAAGCGACCCGGGGCACCACACGCCGGACATCGTGCTGGAACGCCAAACCATCCCGCTGGAACCGGGCTGCAACATTCCCGTGCGCGTGGAATTTGCATCCACACTGAAGCATACCGGATACGTCTTCGTCTGTTTCCAGGCGGCGCAAGGCATCTCGCTGCACACATCCGCCACCCGCGTCACCGGCTTGCTGCGCCTGCACCACAACTGGCGGGAACAGCGCGCGGACCGTGGCGGCGAGGACTTCGATATTTTCGCCCCCGAACGCCGCCCGGGCGGCCAGAACCTCGCCCTCCAATCCGAGCCGCCGATCGCGGTATTCGAAGCAGCTAACGTCGTCAACGGCTGGCAGCGGCCCACCTCGCAGCCCAACGCGTGGGTCGCCGAACCGGGCGCGGACGCCCCCGGCTTGCGCCTGGAATGGGACGCCCCGCGCACCATCTCCGAAATCCACCTCTTCTTTGACGGCGACTTCGATCACGCCATGGAATCCGTCTTCATGGGGCACCCGGAGCGTGCCGTCGTCTTCGCCGTCAAGCGTTACGAAATCGTTGATGACGCGAACCGGGTCATCGCGCGGCAAGACAACGCGCACCTCAGCCACGCGATTCACCGGCTGGAAACGCCCGTCCGCACCCAGGCCCTCACCGTCCGCGTCCTGGAAACATGGGGCGCGCCCGCCGCGATCTTTGAAGTCCGCTGCTACGGCGGCCAGACTCCGGCAGCCTAGCCAAAATCACACCGCGCGCACTTCGCGCAAATCCGTCGAGATTCGCAGCGTATCCGAGCGCCCTCCGTGTTCGGCGCGCACCAACACAAACCCCTCGCCCTCTTCCAGGCTGATCTTCGCGGGCAAACCGCCCGGAACCAGCAGCGTGGCCATCGTCATCCGCGTGTGCGTCCGCCCGCGCGTGCACCACCGCAGCACCGTGGAACGCGGGCCCGGCGTCGTCAGCGCATCCTCGGCCCGGAAAAGCGCCGAGGGGACAGTCGAGGCGAAGGCCAGTTGAAGGCGCTCCCTGCGTCCCAGGATCTCCGCCGCTTCGCGCCCAAAACGCACGCGGGCAAACGTGTGCAAGCGCGTTTCCACACGGCCGGGGCTAAAGAGTTCCACCTGGTCCAGCACCACCGCGCAAGGCCCCTCCAGCAGCAGAAACAGGCGGCCGCAAAACCGCGTCGAGGGGCGCTCCATATACTCAAACCGGATCGCCTCCGTGGCATCCATGCGGAACCCGCTCCACCCCTCGCCTTCCATCCGCGTCGTCGTCACGCGCGAGGGATTCTCCATCCCCACGCCGTTGACAAGACGCGTGTTATTGGAAGCCGGGGTCGTCTCGAAAAGCTCAAAGCGGCGATTGCTGAACGTCGTGTCCAGGTATTCGTCGCCCCCGTTGATGCCGTGGTTGACAATAAGACGCTCCCCGCCCGCGACACAGTGGAAGCTCAACAAATCGAGATGGCCGTGGGGAACATTCCAGCCTCCCGCGCCGCCGCGCACGGAAAGATACAAGCCGGGCGCGGTCCGCTGATCGGCCAGAATCCCCCAGTCCATTTCCGGATACAGCTTGCAAACGCGCTCCGGGGAAGACGCGGCCGCCTCCGCACAACGCGGATGGAACACCAGTAATTCCGCCGCGTTGGGCCACGAACCCTCGGACGCCGGGGGCCCCTTGGCCACCGACAACGCATCGAGTTTTTCCACGAGATCCGCGCGACCCAGCCGCGCGGCGGCGGCGTAGTGGAAGGCCATCGCCGACCATGTGTTGACATCGCCAAAACTGCACGGCTGCCCATGCGGACAGAAATCGAGCGGAAAATCCAGCGTCCGCGCGACCCCCGGCAACCGCAGAAGAGGGTGCTCCTTCCCCATGGCGCGCTCATAGCTCAGCAGATACCAAAACGCGTAGCGATGGCCATAATTCCAATAGCCGATGCCTTCGATCCAGCCCCCGCCCGTCGCGTCGAGCGATTCGAGATAGGGAGTCACCGAAAGATCGGCGCGCCGCAACACCTCCGCCGCCTCGGGCAAATCATCGAGCATCGCCAGAGCCAGCATCCCCGCGCCGCCCGCGCAGACGGTGTTCCAGTTGCTATGGGGAACGCCGAACCACCACGCCGCTTTGCGCTCGCCCTCCGTGCGCGCCAGGAACGGGCCGAACGACCAGCGGGAGGCGATCTCCAAAAACAGCACGCGCTCCTCCGCGTTCAACGACGCATGCAGCCAGTCGTAAGCCAGGGCCAGCGTGGCGCTGTTCTCCCCATAGCTCAGATCGAAATCGGCGTTCGGATCGGGATTTTGGGTACGATCCATGTCCCAGCTCCAGTATTCCCAGGCCCCCATCGACCGCACATCCTCGATCGCCGCGCGGCGAAAGCGCTCCTGCCCCGTCTGCTTCCATCGCACCACCAGCGTCAGCACCCGGTGTTGCATTTCGCGCGCGCGCACGAGCAACGCATTGTGCAAGTTGCGGCCGTAAAGCAGTTCGCGATTTTTGACAAAACCGCTGGCTTCGGCGGCCACCAGGCGGGACGCCCGCCGGAGCATGGAGGATTCCGGCGGTTCCTTCAGACGTTCAAGTTGAAACGGCGAAGCCAGAAGACGGGGATGCGGAGTCATGGGATAAATAGGTGAAAATCTTACCCTGGGCGCAAGCAACCGAGGCGTTGACAGTCAACAAACCGGCGGTTTCAGGCGTCCGCGGGCGGCAGGCTCAAATGGTCGATGTAGCGGTCCTCAAAGCCGGGGTCCAGGTTCAGCTCGACGATCTCGGCGCGGGTGCGGATGCGCTCCAACTCGTCCAGCACCGTGCGGTCGAGCATGGCTAGATACGCGCCGCCCAGCGAGGTATTCCCCACCGTCTCGACTTGCTCCGGGGCAAACCCCGGCAACAAGCCGCACGCAATCGCATGCGGGATGGCCAGGTGCATCCCAAACCCGCCCGCGAGGAACACCGCCCCCAAGTCGCCGGGCAGGAGCCCCTGGCGCTCCATCAACGTCTGGATCCCCGCGGCAATCGCGGCCTTCGCCTGCAACAGCAAAGCGATGTCGGGCTCGCTGATCCCCGCCGGATTGACCTCGCCGCACAAGAGCATCGTGCGCCCGCAATCGCCATGGCAAAACAACGTGGGATTCGCGGCGACCGCCTCCGGGTCGAACCGGCCGCTCTCCAAAAGCACCCCGCAAGCGCGCGCTTGCGCGAGAAAGTCGATATAGGCCGACCCGCAAATGCCCGGCGCCTGCGCAAGCGGGCGGTTGCCGATCGTCTACAACTCCACGGAAACCGTGCCCGAGGCGCTCCGCGTCACAACCACGCGTCCTATGGCTCCCTCCGTCGCGCGCATCCCGCACGTCAG
>JAQTMF010000054.1 GCA_028714515.1 Chthoniobacteraceae bacterium
GCCCAGAGCCACCTGCAAGTCGCGCGTTCCGTAGCCGGACTTGGTGGGCGGATGCACGCCGGGGGCCAGGTCGGAGTTGATGACGAGGAAGGTGTTCGGGTTCTTCATGACCGCGTAGCCCTCGTGCCGGAGGCCGGAGAAATAATCCGAGGCGGGCGGGTCTTTGGGTAGGGGGACGAACGGCATCGCCCCGGCGTTGACGGGGTTGGCCGGGTCCAGGGCGCATCCGCCGCCGCTCGGCTTTTGGACGTAGAGCCACGGGAATTCGCCCTGGCCCCAGTCGGCGCGCCAGGAACGGATCAGCGCCGCCATGGTCATCGGCTGCCAGATCGGCTTGCCAACCGCTCCGCCTTCGCCCTGGTCCCAAAGCACGCCCCGGATGGCAAAGGGGATCAGCGGGCGGATGAGTTTTTCATACCGATCGCCGGTTTTGATCTGGGAGTAAGGCTTCGGCATGGAGGGGTGCCAGGGCAGCTTGTTTTCGGGGGTTCCCGCCGCCCGGGCCGCGTCGGCGTCTTTCTGCCATTTGGCCATCGTCTCTTCGTATTTCTTCATCCGCGCCTCAATCGGCTCGTCGGCATCGGCTTTGGCGAGGGCTTTTTGGATATCCGGGTCGGCATCGAAGGCCGCCTGGCTGAGGAAGGGGCCGGAGGGAGACCCCGCGACGGCCGCCTCCACGAGGCCCACCGGCACGCCAAGCTCCCCTTGCAGCTTCATCCCGAAATAAAAGAGCTGCGCGGAGAAACCGCCCACGCGATCGGGCTTCGTTTCCGTCCATCCGTTTTTCGCGTTGGGGGCGCGGAAGAGGCGCAGGTTGGGGTAACTCTTGGCGGCGGCTTCTTTCAGAACGGGGTCGTTCCCCGTGTACATGTTGACGGGGCTGTCGATATTGGACTGCCCGGAGCCGAGCCAGACTTCCCCCACGAGCACGTCGGTCAGCGTCACGGTGTTGTTGCCGGTGACGGTGAGAGTGCCGGGTTCGCCCACCTTGAGGGGATCCAGCTTGACCATCCATTTTCCCTGGGCGTCGGCGGTCGCGGTCTTTTGCTGCCCGCGGAATTGCACGGTGACTTTCTCGTTGGGATCCGCGGTGCCCCAGATGGGGACCGGCATATCCCGTTGAAGCACCATATGGCTGTTGAGGACCGCGGGAAGCGTCACCGCGGCGTTGAGGTTTGCGGCGAGCGCGATGCTCGCGCCAAGGACAAGAGGAGTTGTCCATGTTCGCAGGGGAGAGTTCATAGGTATGTTTGGTTTTTTGTTGAGGTTGTCTAGATTCTAGAGCTTGCCTGCCGGTTCGGCGGCCGGTTCCCTGGGAGCGGCCAGCGGTGGCACGTAGGCGTCGTCGCCGCCATGGCGCTGCCAACTGCGGTAGAGCCTCGTCATGGCAAACACGACCAGGGTGATCCACGTGAAGGACCAGATGGGCAGCACCCGGTACGCCACGTCCGCTCCCCAGCGCCGCGTGACCCAGTCAAGAAAAAGCCCCACCAGGACGCCGCCGACCATGCTGCCCATGGAGCGGCAGAGGGAGTTGGCGGAGCAAAACTGGCCGAAGCGTTCGCGGGGGAAGATCCGCATAAAGAGCGGGGGATCCATGACGGCGATTAAAGCGCCAATCGGGGAATAGAGGCAGAGGCTCAGCCCCAGCATGACGGAAAAGACGACCTGGGGCGAGGGCTGCCAGAAGAGCCACATCAGGCCGACCGGGGCCATGAGGGCTTGCAGCGCCAGGCCGGTGATGACAATGCGGATGGGGTGAAAACGGTCGGCAAGCCAACCGGAGATGGGAATGGAGACGGCCCCCGCGATGCTGCCCGCAAACGCCAGGTTGCCGATCATCTCGAACGTCAGCCCCATGGATTGCTGGAAGAAGATCGTGAACATGCCGGAGGAGTAGGCCGTGACCATGCCCATGTTTGCCAGGAACAGCCACCAGTAGTGGGTGTTGCCCATGCACTCCTCCACGTAGGTTTTGATCGCGGCGAGGGGCCCCGATTTTCCGTCGATATTCGGCGGCGGCGGCGGGTATTCCCCCTCCTTGACGGAGAGGCACATCGCCCCAAACCCGACGAAATAGAGAACGCCCACCCCCATGAGGATCTCGGCGGCATGCGTGGCGGCGTGTTTGAAGATCAGCAGGTTGTAAATGGCTCCCGCGCTCAGGCTGACCATGCGGAACCACGACATGAACCGCGCCAGCAAATGCTCCGGCACCACGTCGTTGAACAAATACCAGAAGACGGAGTTGACGAAGGTGTTGAAGAAGCTGAACAGCGCCATGGCCGTCCCCATGACGGCGATGGCGACGGTGTTGGGTTCGAACCGGCCGAGAACCCCGGAGAAATGTTCCCGGGCCCAATACCCGATGTGCGTGCCGAAACCGAGCGCGAACAGGCACATCACCAGGAAGGGCAGGGTGAAAAGGATGAACGGGATGCGCCGTCCCCAGCGGCTGCGGTAACGGTCGCTTTTGAAGCTGATGACCGGGTTGCAAAAGGAATTGATGATCCCCGGAACGGTGCCGAGCACGAGCCCCATGAAGGTGTTCGGCGCGCCGAGTTCCTTGAACTTGAGCGGCATGAGGCTGGGCACCACGGTTTCCATCAACACGAAGCAGAAGTCGCCCCACAAGAGCCAGAAGAACAAAATGGCGAGGGTGCGCGTTGTATAGGTCAACGTGCCCGCGTGGTAGATCTTCGCTTCCGTGGTCATGAATATTTCTCGATGGGGTGTTCCGGGAGTCACTCCTCCGCCGGAGGACCGGCAGGCGAGATCTTCGCGGGATCGCGGCAACAAATCCCATGGGGGGGATGCAACGGCGGGATTTTCTCCCACGGATGCTCTGTGCGTCCTTCGACTGTGGCGGCAATACCGCATTCCGGCAACCGGGTTGCAACTTGCCAGTCAAATTCCCCGGGGAACGGCCGGTTTCCCGGCTTCCGGTCAGCGCTTTTTGAGGAGCGTCGCTCCGTCGCGCCAGACCCCGCCCAGATGCGTGATCTTCGGGTTGGCGGGCAGGCCGAAGTCGCTGCGCTGAATGTGGGAGACCACCACGTCCACGGCGGTCATGCCCAGGGTTTTGGCTTGCTGATCCACGCCCGCTATCAGGGCGGTGCTTTCGTCCAGATTGTCGTCCTGAATGTCCAGGGAGACGTAGCTGACGCCGGGGGGCACTTCAATCCCCGCCTGGCGGGCCTTGTCGGTCGGCAAAAGCCAGTTGCTGATGACGACTTCCAATGCGTTGTCCCGCACCCAGGCGTTGAAGATTTTGGCGTTCCATTTTTTCTCGAAGAATGGGGGGATCTTGCATTCATCGGGATGGGTTTGCTGGTAGGCGAGGTAGGCCGCCACCCAGCCGTGATGCCCCCGCTCGTCCTGGTCGATGGTGTTCGCGTAACCGATGCGTTTGTAGCCGTATTGTTTGAGCCGCCGTAGGGCGAGCATCATGCCTTCGAAGTGGAAGTGGGAAACGCGGTCCAGATCGGGCTTGAAGACGGTGTGGCTGAGGGCGACGCAGGCGAAGTGTTCCCAGTCCAGGGAAAGGTGCCCTCTCGGCTGCGGCACGCCGGGGATGATGAGCCCGCGAATGTTGCGCGTGTAGAGGATGTTGCTCAACCGCCGCGCCGTCATCCCCGCGCCCTTTCCCACGAACACTTCGAGGTCGTAGCCGAGCATGGCGGCGCGTTCGCGCGCGCCTTCGAAGTAATGGTAATAATTGCGGTCGGCCTGGCAGAGCGCCTTCCAGTCCTTGAGGTTGGGCCACATCGTCAGGAAGGCCAGTTTCTCTCCCGGCCGGTTGGAGCGCCCCACGCGCAGCTTGTTCATCAGGGAGGAGATCACCGGGTCCTGGATGTAGCCGTGGGCGGTCGCGATCTCCTGAATGCGCGCCCGGGTTTTGGCGGCGATGCTGGGGTGGTTGCGCAGGGCGAGGGAGACGGTCGTGCGCGAAACTCCTGCAATAGCCGCAAGTTGCCGAATGCTGGGAGGCGTGTTCATCGGGGGGTTACTTGACTGTCACAATAGAAGCGGGTGGTGTGCCTGTCAAAAGAAAGTATCGTCGGAAAGTCCCTTGTGAGAGGGGCTTTGAACCCGTTCCCTTCCTATCGATTAACGCCTGACGCTTTTCCTTATTTCCCGCGATTTTTTCATGAAAAAGATCTTCTGTTTGTGCGCCGGGGCCGCCCGGAGGGGGCGGGCGTCCGTTTCCGCGTAATTGTCTCCTTTTGCTGGATATGCCGTTTTTCGCGACCAGGGCAGATTCAGGGAATGCCGCCGAGGAGGGACTGTGGAAATTCCTGGTTCCCTACCTCAGGCCGCATCGGGGGTGGCTTATTTTCGCGCTGGCCCTGAACGCCTTTCACGGAGCCGCCATTTCGTTTCAAACGCTGGTGCCGAAATATCTGATCGACGACGTGCTCCTGGCAAAGGGGATCGCCACCTCCCGCCGCTATATTCTTCTGGCGGAACTGCTGTCGGCGTATCTCGTGGTTTCCCTTGTGTGCCGGATGCTGGTCTGGCACTGGAGCTACCGGATTTTCACGCGCATTCGCGAAAACGTGATCTTCGGCCTGCGGGCGGATTTTTTCCGGCACATCAACAGTCTTTGCCTGCGCTTCCACGGCAAGAAGCGCAGCGGCGAGCTGTTTAGTTATCTTTTTGGCGCGCCCCTGGGGGCGGTGCAGCAATACTTCGGGCAACTGGCGGTCAATGCCCCGGGGGCGACCTTCACGCTGGCCACCTCGCTTCTTTGGATTTTCCAATGGGACCGGTTGATGACGCTGGTGGTGATGGCTTCCATCGGGATGAGCGTGCTGTTGATGCGCATCACGCGGTTGCGGATGCAGCGCATTCACAAGGATTTCCAGTATGTGGAGGGGAATGTCAGCGGACACGTGGCCGACCTGATCCGCGGCAGCCGCGAGGTCAAACTGTATGCGATGGAGGAGCAGGTCATCGAAGACTTCGAGCTGCAGGCCGGGCTGATCCGCCGCAAGACGGTGGAGCGGGATGTGAAGTGGCACATGCAGTTCATGAAGTCCGAGGCGGTGACGTATTTTTCGTTCGTTTTGTTGTGCGGCGTGGGGGCCTGGCGTTTCCTGGGCGGCGCGCTGAAGGTCGGCGAATTGCAGGCGTACCTGGGAGCGTTTGTCGTGCTCCAGGGGCCGCTGCAAACGCTGGTGCAGATCAGTTCGCAGCGGGGAGCCGCGCAGGCGAGCATCGAGCGATTGAACGCCGTGCTGCGTACGTCGAGTTCGACGCCGGATCCCGGCGGCAAAGAGGAGGCGGTTCCCCTGTGCGGCGATATTTGCCTGGAACATATTCGCTTTGCCTACGAGAAGGAGCCGATCCTGGAGGATTTGAATCTGCGCATCCCCTACGGCCAGCATGTCGCGTTGGTCGGCCCTTCCGGTTCCGGGAAAACGACGCTCGTTCAGTTGTTGCTGCGCCTTTACGATCCCAATGGCGGCTCGGTGCGCCTGGGTGGGACCGACCTGCGCCGGTTCAGCGGTACGAAGCTGCGGCGGTGTTTCGGCGTGGTCCCGCAGGATCCCTATTTTTTCCAAACCACGCTGCGGGAGAACCTTTGCGTGGCGCTTCCGGATGCCGATGACGCCGCGATCCGCCGCGCGTGCGAGGAGGCGAACGCCTGGGAGTTTATCGAGACGATGCCCGCGGGCCTGGATACGCCGGTCGGCGAGCGCGGCTCCACGCTCTCGGGCGGGCAGCGCCAGCGTCTTGCGATCGCCCGCGCGGTCCTCAACGCGCCGCCGTTCTTCGTTTTTGACGAGGCGACGAGCGCTCTCGATACGATGAGCGAGCGACTGATCCAGGATTCCCTGAACCGCGTGACGAAAGGCCGCACGGCGGTCTTCATCGCCCACCGCCTTGCCACCGTGAGGACCTGCGACCGCATCCTGGTGTTAAGCGGGGGGCGCATTGTGCAGGACGGTTCGTTCGCGGAGTTGTCTGAGCGGGAAGGCTTGTTCAAGCAAATGTTGGAGAGCAGCGAGCTGCTGGACTGAGTATGACAAGATCTTCCTCCATCACAAATTTCGGCGGCGTCGGCCGCTTTTCACAGGTTGGCAAAATGAAACCCTCTTTTCTGGAATGATCACACTACACTCCGAGTTCCATTTCGCAGGCATGGCCGTTCAGTATTTGCTGGACGATGCGAGCCATCAGATCGGGTTGCGCCTGCTGCCCGGAGACCCGGGCGCAAGCGTCCCGGTAAAGGATTCCCCCGTGGATCCGCTGGTCCACGTTTTCGTGCGCGGCGAGGATCGCGTGGGCGGTTTCTCCAACGGGCGGACGATGCGGGGGGCGTCGCCCTCGCTCAAGTTCCACGCGCAGCACGTCACCGAGTCGGCGGAGGCGGCCACCGTCGATACGCGCCTTCAAAGCGATAGCGGGTATGCTTGCAACCATCTCCTCTCCTGGCGGCGCGGCGATGAGGCCGTGGAGGTGCGGACCGTTTTCGAGAACACTTCGGGCTCGCCGCTCACGCTGGAAATGGTGACGAGTTTTTCGCTCGGAGCGATGACGCCCTATGCGCCCGGGGATACGCCGGGACGGCTGATCGCTCACCGCTTCCGCTCCGGCTGGAGCGCGGAGGGTCGCCACGATCATCTGCCGGTGGAGGCGCTTCACTTGGAGCGTTCGCACAGCGGCGCGGCCGCGTTTTCAGAGCGCTTCGGGCAGGTCGGCTCGATGCCGGTGCGCGGGTTCTTCCCTTTTGTCGCCATGGAGGACGCGGAGGAACACGTTTTCTGGGGCGCTCAACTGGCCTGGGCCGGTTCCTGGCAGATGGAGATCTACCGTAAATACGACGATATCGCGCTTTCGGGCGGTTTGGCGGACCGGGAGTTCGGCCATTGGTTCAAGCGGATCGCGCCGGGGGAACGTTTCGAGGCGCCCCGGGCGATCATGGCTGTCGCGCGCGGGACCATCGACCACCTCTGCGACCGCCTCACCTCGGTGCAAAAACGCGCCGCCGACAGCCATGTGGCGATGGAGCGCGATTTGCCGATCGTCTTCAACGAATGGTGCACCACGTGGGGCAAGCCGGATCACGAGAAGATCCTTGCCCTGGCCGACCGCTTGCGCGGGTCCGATGTAAAAATCCTGGTCATCGATGCCGGGTGGTATGGAGACGGGAACAGCCATGGGGAATGGCTTCCGTGCGAGCGCCGCTTCCCCGAGGGCCTGGCGGCGACGGCGCGGGCAATCCGGGATCGCGGGATGATCCCCGGCCTGTGGTTCGAGATGGAGACGTGCACCTCGGCTTCGTCGTGTTCGCTGACGGACCATCTGCTTCAACTGGACGGGCTGCCGATCACGGTGGGCGAGCGCCGGTTCTGGGACATGCGCCAGCCGTGGGTTCAGGAGCATCTCGCGGAACGGGTCATCGGCCTTCTGCGCGACTGCGGCTTTGGGTATCTGAAGGTGGATTACAATGACACGCTGGGCATCGGCTGCGACGGGGCGGAATCGCCGGGCGAGGGCTTGCGCCAGCAGATCGAGGGGGTATACGCCTTTTTCAAAAGGATTCATGAGGCGCTGCCCGACCTGATTATCGAAAATTGCTCCTCGGGGGGGCACCGGCTGGAGCCGTCCATGATGGCGCTGAGCGCCCAGGCGAGCTTCTCGGACGCCCACGAAAATATCGAGATCCCGGTGATCGCCGCCAATCTGCACCGCCTCATTCTGCCTCGGCAATCCCAGATCTGGGCGGTGTTGCGGGCGCAGGACGATGAACGCAGGCTGGTCTATTCCCTTGCCGCCACGCTGCTGGGGCGGATGTGCCTTTCGGGCGACTTGACCGAGTTGAGCCGCGTGCAACGGGAGATGGTGGACCGGGCGTGCGCGTTTTACACGCAGGCGGCGCCGGTGATCCGCGACGGTTTTTCGCTGCGTCTCGGCCCCGAGCTGCTGAGCTTCCGCCATCCGCAGGGCTGGCAGGCGGTTTTGCGAACGGCGGGGAAGCGCGCCCTCGTGGTGTTCCACGCTTTTGCCCATCCCGTGCCCAAGGAGGTCGAGATCGACCTTCCCGGCGCGGCGGATTGGCGGATCGAGAATGTCTTCGGCGCGGGCCGCGCGCGGCCCACCGTGTGCGGCGGGAAGCTCCTTTGCCCTCTTGAGGGCGAGTTCGACGCCGTGGCGGTCCTCTTGGAAACATCGCGGTGATCCTCCTTCGCGATCGTCGCGTATAAAAAAAGGAGCGGCCGTGTTGGACCGCTCCTTTTCTTTGGAAGGTTTGCCAACGCTTACTTGGCTCCCGTTCCGCTAAAGAGTTGCTTGAACTTCGCGGCCGATTTGGGGAAGACGCTTTCATGCGCGTTGCCGCGGAACCCCGGGGAAAGCTGGTGGCCGCCGTCCCCTGCTTCCACGTCAAAGTAGCAATGGAAGGCAACGTGATTCGCCGGATTGTTGATGAATTTGTGCACCTGCTCGATGAAGTAGGGGTTGTCCAGTCCGCCGTGCTTGTCGCCCCGTTTGCAGAGGCCCCATTCGGGAAGGGCGAAGGGTTTGTTGTGCTTGAGGGCGAAATCGCTCCACTGCTTCAACCCCTCCTTGCCGCCGATGAGCACGTTATCCACCGCCTGCCGCTGGCGCGCCTCGATCTCCTCGGGCGTCGCGTTTTCCGGCCAGGGATACGTGTTTTTCGCCCAAGACTGGTCGTAGAAGTCCAGCCCGACGATGTCTACATACTCGTCGCCGGGCCATGCTTGTTCGGCGGGAAATTGCAGCCAGCCTTGCGCCGGGTTCCAGCAATACTGCAGTTTTTCCGCGCCGGGTACGGCCCGCATGGTAGTCACGATCTGCCGCCAATAGCCGATGAAGCCGGGGATGTTGTCGCTCGCGCGCCAGGTATACCAGCCGCCGTTGAATTCCCAGCCGAGACGGATAACGCTGTCTTCCAGGCCGTATTTTATAAGGTTCTCCGCGAGGTTTTTGAAGTGCTCGTTGTAATCGCCGCGCGCTCCCGCTTCGAACGAGACGGGGTTGTTATATTTGCCGTCGCTCCCCTTGATCCCGCCGCGGTTCCACCCGCCGGGCAGAAGGGGGATGGAGATGATGAGCCGGCGGCCGGGGACGGCTTTTTTCCATTTGGACCATTCGCCGAGTTGCCAGCCTCCGCCCTCGATGCAGTTCTCCCAGCGTTCCGTGGGCGTGAAGTCTTCCCCCCAGACCACGGGCTGGTTCAGCCATTGGGCAAAGGCCTCATTGGCGGCCGCGCCTCCCGACGGGTTGGCCGCGCCCCACCGGTAAACGGCGATGGCTGGCGTGGGGCTGGCCGCGGGTTTTGACGCGGCGGCGGGGGCCGCGTTTTGAGGCGCGGCGAACGAACTTGCGGCGGCGATGGTCAGGCCGCAAAGAAGTCCAAGTTTATTCATTGGGTGTGGGTTCTGGTATGGTGGGTTGAATGCGAAATGATCTCCCGGCGCGCCGGAAAAATCAGCGCGAAGGGGATGGTTGGCGAAGCGGATACGCGAGGCATCTCATCGCAGCAAAACCCGGCGGAAGCTACTGTGCGCTTGCTTGACAGTCAAAATGCCGACGGGGGAAAAGGGGATTGTGACGGTCAAATAACAAACCACTGGTTTACCGACTATTCCCGCCTACTTTGGTAGACCTCTCGATCCGTTAACCCTTCTATCATACCGATGAAAACTCAAAAAACGAAATCCCCCCTGAGTTCCCTGTCTCCCGTAACCGTTACAAAGATCGTCGCCGTTGGCCTTGGCCTTTCGGTGGCGGGATTGTCGCCTGCCGGGTTGCAGTCGGCCCAGGCCATCACGATTGACACGATCAGCACGTCGCCCGGCGATTTGACGGACGCGGCAACGTATGAGGCGGGCGGGATAACTCCCGACAACACGACGGACATCCTTTTTGGGGCGTCGTATCCGACGACCTCGGGCACCTTCCAGACGGGAGCGCTCGGCGGAGTCAGCGCCACGAATTTGACGGCGCAATCGTTGAACGATCTCAATTCCAACGCGATCGTCATCGGCAATAACGGCAGCGACGCCGCGACTTCCAACGCGACACTGACACTGGGCGGGGCGGCAACGCAGGCCAACTCCGTCAGCGGCGCGGCGGCCGGTGATCTCATTTACCTTGGGGGAGCCACCTCCAACCTGACGATCCAAGGCGCCAACCTCAAGAGAGGACAATCCACGGGGACGGGCACGCTCTCCCTCAACCTGGCGCAAAGCGGAAACTTCAACGTCGCCAATGCCGGGGCCTCCCTGACCCTTAACGCGGTAACAAGCGGCGCGGTTAGTCTGACGAAAACCGGCGCGGGCACGCTCACCCTCTCCGGCGCAAATACCTTCGGCGGCGTGGGCAACAGCTTTACGTTGAGTTCCGGCACGCTGAATATCAATAGCGCGTCCGCGCTGGGCGATGCCAACAACACGTTCATCATTAACGGCGGCACGCTGAACAACACTTCCAGCGCGGCTGTCACGACAAGCAACTACGCCCAGATCTGGAACGGCGACTTCGCTTTCACCGGGACGAAGAATTTGAACCTCGGAACGGGAGCGGTGAGCTTGGGATCCACGCCCGGCGCGACCCGCAAGGTGACGGTCAATGGCGGCTCATTGACCGTTGGCGGTGTGATCTCCAACGGCACCGACGCGACCACCCCGACGGTCAACTTTGTCAAGGGCGGCAGCGGTTCCCTGGTTCTTTCCAATGCCAATACCTACACCGGCACGACGACGATCTTGGGCGGCACGGTAACTGCCAACAAAAGCACCTCCTTTGGCACCAGCACTACGGATATTCTGGTCGGCGATACCAGCGGGAGCTTAAACGCTGGGATATCGATGGGTAGCGGGATCGGTCTGTCCCGCAATATTACGGTACAGTCGGGTAACACAGGGACGGTCACTCTCACAGCATACTCCGGCGTCATGTCCGGCACATTGACTCTGGGGTCCAATGGTGCGGGCCACAGTGTGATCCTGACCACCAACGGCAGCGGTAACTATGGCGGATATACGGGGGTGATTCAGGATCCCTCCGGCCTCGCAGGCACAGCCGGGGTCGTGAATCTTGTCGAGAGTTACAATATTAACTATTTCGGCAATGCCAATAGTACCTATTCCGGAGGAACCGTAATCAGCATGTCTGATCCTTCGAATACCAACACGTTCATGAGCTTCAATTCGGGGCATATCTTCGGCACCGGCACGGTCACGATCAACTCATTGGTAGCCAGGCAGTATAATAACGCCAGTGCCGTCATTTCCGGCACCAATAATCAAATCTGGAATGGTGACTGGACCGTCAACGGAGGCAGTGGAAACATTCTGAACTGGGGTCTGACCGGAACGATCGATTTGGGGGCGACTGGCACCAGCACCACCCGGATGCTGACCACCAGCGGGACGGCGATCATCGCCGGTTCCATGCAAAATGGTTCAAACGGGTTCACCAACTCCTTTACGAAAGCCGGGGTGGCTCTCTTGACCCTGACCGGCTCCAGCGGCTACACGGGCGGGACATGGATCACCAGCGGCACGTTAAGAACCGGCAACGCGGCGGCGCTTGGCACCGGCCAGGTCAAGTTGACTAGCATCAACACCACGGGCCTGGATTTGAACGGCTCGGCGCTGTCCATCGATTCGCTGACCAGCGGCATTGGCTCTGCGACCATCACGGGCTCGGGCTCGGGTTACGCGCAGGCGACCACGACAGTCACAGTTTCCGGGGGCGGCGGCACGGGCGCCACGGCGACGGCCACCGTGACTTCCGGGAAGATCTCGGGCATCACCATCACCAACTACGGTTCCAACTACACCTCCACGCCCACCTTTACGATTAACGGCGTGGGAACGGGGGCGACCGTTACGGGGAACTTCGGTCCGAGCAACGTGACGTTGGGCTCCGGCACCTTGACGCTCAACGGAACCAACACCAGCCGGGCGGTCTACTCGGGTATTGTTTCGGGCGTCGGCGGTTCCATCGTGAAGAACGGCAGCGGCGTCCAGGAATTCTCCGCCACGAACACATACACCGGAGCGACTCACGTCAATGCGGGCACCTTGGTAGTCTCTGGCTCCATCGCGGGAAGTTCCACGATTGTCGGGGATCTGAGCCAGCCGTCCGCCGCCGCCATCCTGATGGGGGGCAACGGAACGGCTTCCGCGAGCGCCACCGTCAAAGACATTTCGGCCGTGAGTTCGGGGGCGATTATCGACCCGGGTGTGGAGGGCAACACCGCCGGTATTCTGAACACCAACTCGCTCTCGCTGAGCGGCGGGGCCCATTTGGCCATGCAGATCGGCGGAATCACAGCCGGAGGCAACAGTGCGGCGGGATATGATCGCCTGAACGTTCTCGGGGCGGATTCAGCCAGCATTAGCGGCGGCGTCCTCGATTTGACGACGCTTGCCGGGACGGTGTTCACCGGCGGCGACGAGCTGCTCTTCCTGCTGGTCAACAACGGCATCGGCACCGCGAGCGATCCGTTTAGCGCGGTGACGCTCAATGGCCAGACCCTCACGGACCTGAGCAATATCACGATTGGCGGCGAGCATTTCGCCCTTACTTACACGGCAGATTACAACAATACCGGGCTGTATGGCGGCGAGTCCTCCGGCGGCAACGACGTCGCGCTCATGGCGGTTGTCCCGGAACCTCAAACATGGGCGATGCTCGTGGGTGGGGTGGGAATGCTGATGGGATTTCAAAGATTACGTAAACGCCAGGTTGGGGCCTGACGCTTTACGTATGGGGAAGGAAGCGGCCTCCCGCCTTTGGGGACGGGGGGCGCTTCTAATTCAAAAAGGTTTATCCGCAGATTTCGCAGAGGGACGCAGATTGGAAGGCAGAAGATCCATTATTGTCATTCGGAAAATCTGCGTAATCTGCGGACCCTCTTCTGTCTTTTAAAATTCGTGAATACCTAGCTTCAGCGTCACGATTTCAAAGGGACGGAAGCCAAACCGGATGGAGCCGTTTTCGCATGCGAGCGGTTCCAGGTCGTTTTCGAGCAAGTCCGTCCGCGCGGCCGCGCCGACCGGCAGCGTGGTGTGCACCGTGCAGGTTCCCCGCGCTCCGTGGGCTTCGTAGAACCGCGCCACGACATCCGCGCCATCTTCCGCGAGCTTGACGCTCTCCAGCATGATTCCCGGCTGGTCCACTTGGAAAAAGGATTGCGCCGAGGGGAGCGCGCCCTTTTGCACCGGCAGCCGGCCGGAACGCAGCGGGACGTTCAGTTTGTAGGCTTCTTCGATCACGCCGCCCTGGCGGAAATCCCCGGGGTGAGGCAGCAGGGAATAGACGAACCGGTGCGCGCCCCGGTCGGCCGTGGGATCGGGGGACGACGGCGCCCGCAGCAGGCTGAGCCGGAGCACGTTGTCATGGATGTCGTAGCCGTATTTGCAGTCGTTGAGCAGCGCGACGCCGTAGCCGGGCTCGGAAAGATCGGCCCATTTGTGGGCGCAGACTTCAAACCGCGCCAGGTCCCAGCTTGTGTTGTAATGGGTGGGCCGCTCGACGTGTCCGAATTGCGTTTCATACGTCGCCCGCAAGGAATGGACGGCCACGGGGAACGCGACTTTGAGCAGTTGGTGGTCTTCGTTCCATTCGATCCGCGTGTCGAAGTCGATGCGCCGCGATCCGGCGCTGAGGATCATATCCTGGACAATGCGGGATTTCCCAAAGCTCCGCTCGATGCGGAGAACGGCCCGCAGCGGGCGGGATTCGAGAACTTCGACCCGATCCGCCTCGCGCAAATCTTTGACGCGCTCGCGGTAGAAGGGGTCGACGTCCCACGCATCCCAGGCATTGGGCTTGTCCGGGTGAAGCTGGAAAAGATTGGCTTCGGCGCCCGGGGCCAGGACTTCCCGCCCCCCGGCTTCCTCGTCCCGGAGGCTCGTAATCAGGCCGTTGGCAGCGACGGAAACCGTCAGGATTCCGTTGGCAAGCGTCACGGTGCCGTTTTCCTGGCGAACAGAGACGGGTTGATCCGCCGCGGGGAGCGGCTTGGCGGCGTCGATCACCGTATAACCCGCCGAGGGCACGTGCACTTTGGTGAATTCGCCGTTGGGCAATTCCACCACCTCGCCGCGTTCAAAACCGAGCGTATTGACAATCCGCAGCGGTTCCTGGAACGCCGAGGTGTCGATCAGCCCGTCCAGCGCGGCGAACGAGGAGTCCACCACCGAGGTTCCGAGTTGGGCGATGGTTTCGTAATCCCTCGCGCTGTCCTCATACACCCAGCCGATGGACGAACCGGGAATGATGTCGTGAAATTGATTGAGCAAGAGGAGCTTCCAGGCCCGCTCCAAGGCCGCCGCATGCCGGTTTGCGCCGGGGGCGTGGAGTCCCGTCACATCGTAGACGGCCCGGGCGGGATCCGCCGCGTTTTCCTGGCGTTGCGGCGCGAGCACGAGGCTCAAGGCGTCCAGGAACTCCGCGTCGCGCAGCAGAAACTCGGACTTGCGGTTGCCCCGCTTGGTGCGGGCTTGCGTCGTGTAGGTTCCGCGATGCAGTTCGAGGTAAAGCTCACCCGCCCACACCGGCAAATCGCGGGCGTCTTCCTTCGCCTTTTTCGCGAAGTCCGCCACGCGCTCCAGTTGGACCTGCGGGAGCCCGTCGAGGTCGCGCGCCCGCTGGGCCTGCTCCAGCATCGCCACCGTGGGGCCGCCGCCGCCGTCGCCGTAGCCGTAGACATACAAGGAACGGCTCGCGCGCCCGTGTTCCTTGAAGTTGCGGACGTTGAAAACGAGCGAGGCGGGGTCCATTTCCCCATTGTAAGTATCGGCCGGGGGAAAATGCGTGAAGATCCGCGTGCCGTCCAGCCCTTCCCACAAAAAGGTGTGATGGGGGAATTTGTTGAACTGGTTCCAGGAGATCTTCTGCGTCACGAACAGGTCGATCCCGCACTTGGTGTAGATTTGCGGAAGGGCCGCGGAGTAACCGAAGACATCGGGCAGCCAGGCGTCGTGGGGCTCGTAGCCGAACTCTTCCTTGAAAAACCGCTTCCCGAGGAGAATTTGCCGGATCAGCGATTCCCCGGAGGCGAGGTTGCAATCCGCCTCCACCCACATCGATCCGATCGGCTCCCACTGTCCCCTTTTGACGCGTTCTTTGATCTTCGCGAAAACCCCGGGGTAGTATGCCTTCATCCACGCATACTGCTGGGCCTGGGAGCATCCAAAGACGTAGTCGGGATAGCGCTCCATGTAATCGACCGCCGTGGAAAACGTGCGCGCGCATTTGCGGATGGTTTCGCGCAAGGGCCAGAGCCAGGCCGAGTCGATATGCGCGTGGCCGATGGCGGAGATTTGGTGCACGGTGCCGCCGTTCTTTTTCGCCAGGACGGGGGCCAGCGCGCCGCGCGCGGCGGCGATCGTGGCGGGATCGCCGAAGTCCAGCAGGTTCAATGATTCATTCAACGCGTAGGCCAGTTCCCCC
>JAQTMF010000055.1:0-6927 GCA_028714515.1 Chthoniobacteraceae bacterium
TAAGATGAAGGGGCGTTGTTGCGGCATCTGAGCAAAATCCCGTTCATCTTTAGAAATCCTGCCAATCCTGTTTAAAATTTCCAACGTTTCTCTTTTCTTCTGGTTTGAATGCGTGAACACGCCCTAAAGCGCCAGCCTCCACCCCAGCGAGATCCAGTGCGGGATGGTCAGGAGGGCGATCGCCGTGGTTCCGATGACGATCTGGACGGAGAGCCCCACGTCGCCGCCGTGGTGTTTGCAAAGCGCGACGGGCAGCATCCCGGCGGGCATGGCTGCCTGCACGATGAGAACCTGTTTCAATTCCAGCGAGCAGGGAAGCAAGCAGGCGAGCGCCAGGAAGGTCAGCGGCAGGAAACCGAGCCGCAGGAAACACGCGCCGCCGAACGCCTTCGCGTCCGCCCACGAGGGCCGCGCGTCGGCCAGGAAATCGGTGATCACCGCCCCCGTCAGCAGCAGCGCCAGCGGAATCGCCGAGTTGCCCAGCATTTGGAGGGCGTCGAGAATCCACGGCTGCCCCCGCGAGACGATCTCGCGCACGTGCAGGAAGTTCAGCGCCACCGAGGCGAGCACCGTCACCACCGGGACATTGAAAATGCGCCGCCAAAGGCCCATGCCGGAGCTGTTGGCGAGGATCAGGCCGGTGCCGACCCAGAAGGCCACTTCCGTCCCCAGATTGAAGAGGAAAAGCACCCCCAGCGTTTTGTCTCCAAAGAGGCTGCCGATGACGGGCACCGCCGTATAGACGTAGTTGTAAGCCCCCGTGACGTAGGTGAACGTCCGCGTGGAGGGGCCGCGCGGGATGCGCAGCAGCCGCGCCCCCAGCCAGCAAAAAACAAAACCGACCCCCATCGTGGCGGCCCCGGCCAGCGGCGGCAGCCAGAGGTTCACGCTCTGGTGCAGCGCCTCGTTGCCGAGGATCTTGTTGGCGATCAGGCACGGGTAGAGGAGGTTGACGTAGATCCGCATCAAACTGGCGTCGGCCTCCTCGGAGAGAATCCCGGAGCGCCGGACCCAAAACCCGGCCAGGATGATGACAAAAACAGGCGCGATGGCGGCGAAAACGGCGGAAAGCATGGGGCTAGTATCTTAGCGGCTCTCCCCCAGCAATTCGTAGCTCAGCACGCTCAGGCAATACAACGCGGCGGTCTCGGCCCGCAGTATAATGGGGCCCAGCGTGACCGGGCGGCAGCCGCGGGCTTTGGCCAGCGCGATCTCCGCGTCCGTGAAGTCCCCCTCCGGCCCCACCAGCACGAGCACGTTTTGGGGGGAGCCCCCTTTTTCGCTCCGCGCCTCCGCCAACACCGCCTTCGGGTGCCGGGCGTCGGGTTGCAGCGAGGCGATCAAGAGAAGGTCGAAATCGGCGGCGCTGGCGAGCAGCTCGCCAAGACTCTGCGGCGCGGCGACGGCGGGGAGCCAGTTTTGGCCGCACTGTTTGCACGCCTCGACGGCCACGGTCTGCCATTTCTCCCGTTTTTTCTCCGTCTCCCGGGCGTCGCATTGAACCACGGTGCGCTCCGTCAAGAGCGGCACGACGGCGGACGCGCCCAGCTCGGTCGCCTTTTGGACGATGAGGTCCATCGTCTTCCCTTTCGGGACGGCCTGGCCCAGCGTGATCCGGCAGGAGGGCTTGGGGCTTGCGGTGATCTCCAGCGGGCGGAGTTCCAGGGCGCGTTTGCCGCCCCCGGCGATTTCCGCCGCCGCCTGCTCTCCCTCGCCGTTGAAAACCGTCACGCGGTCGCCCGTTTTGAGGCGCAGAACACCGGTGGCATGGTGGGATTCGTCCGCGTCCAGCAGAAGCGAGCCCGCGTTCCAGCGGGCGGGCGGAATGTAAAAGCGAGGCATAAGGCCCCTATCATGGAGCCGGGGGCGCGGCGCTTCAAGCGCGTCTTCTCCGCGCCGCCCCGTCTTCCCTATGCCGTCACGCGCACGGCCCGGGTCTTGTCGAGCTTCAGCTCGCCCCCCTCGGCAAACGCCGGGGCGGCCTTCGGATCGGTGACTTTCGCCCCGTTCCACTGGATGCTCCCCTGCTCGACGAGCCGCCGCGCGTCGCCGCGCGATTTGGTGATCTTGAACGCCTGGGAATAGGAGGCGACGACCGCCGAAACGATGTCGGGCCCGATGCCGGAGACCTCCGGCAGGTCCGCGTGGGCCAGGTCCTTTTTGGAAAAGCGGGTGTTGAAGCCGTCCAGCGCGGCCTGGGCGCATTCCTTGCTGTGGTAGCGCTCGACAATGCGGAAGGCGAGCTGCTTCTTGGCGTCCATCGGGTGCAGATTCTTGTCGAGCACCTCGCCCAGCAGGAGCAGGTAGTAGCGCTCCATGAGGGCGTCCGAAATGCTCATCAGCTTGCCGAACATGGTCTCCGCCGGCTCGCTCACGCCGACGTAATTGCCGAGGCTCTTGCTCATCTTCTGCACGCCGTCGAGCCCCTCCAGCAGCGGCATCAAAAAGACGACCTGCTGCGGGAGCCCCTCTTCTTTCTGGAGGTCGCGCCCGACGAGGATATTGAAAAGCTGATCGGTGCCGCCGATTTCCACATCGGCCTTCACCTTCACGGAGTCCCAGCCCTGGATGATCGGGTATTGGATCTCGTGGAGCCGCACGGGCTCGTTTTTGGAGAGCCGCTTGGCGAAGTCCTCGCGCTGGAGCATTTGCTGGAGCGTCACGCGGCTGTTGAGCCGGATGACTTCCTCGAAGGTCATCATCTCAAACCATTCGCCGTTGAAGACGGTGCGGGTGCGCTGCGGATCGAGAATTTTGAACGCCTGCGCCCGGAAGCTCTGGGCGTTGGCCATCACCTGGTCGTGCGTAAGCTGGGGGCGGGTCTTGCTGCGGCCGCTGGGGTCGCCGATCATGGCCGTGAAGTCGCCGATGATGAGGATGGCCGTGTGCCCGAGGTCCTGGAACTGCCGCAGCTTCTGGAGCGCCACGGTAAAGCCGAGGTGGATGTCCGGCGCGGTGGGATCGACGCCGAGCTTGATGTTGAGGGGACGGTTTTCGCGAAGTTTTGCGAGAAGATCGGCCTCGGAGATGATCTGGGCCGCGCCGCGTTTGAGGATTTCGAGTTGTTGTTCGGGGCTCATGGCCTGTTTTACTTGCTTTTATTCAGCAGCGTGCGCACGTCTTCGATGGACTTCATCTCCATGAGCTCCCCCCGGAAGCCGTTGTTGGCGGCCTGCTCGGGCGTCAGCTCATGTTCGAATTTCTGGCGTTCCCTGCCTCGATAGTCCCGCGTGGGGAGCATGGTGTTGGCGTCGGTGTATTTTTTTAAACCGGCCGCGTCTTTCACCGGGGCGGCCTTTGTTTGGTAGGTCTTTTCCGGCGCTAAATAAAGAGAACGGGGCGTGGTGTTGGCACCGCCCACGGAATATTTGAAATCCCCCATCCAAAACGATTTTTCGTTATGGAAGCTGCCCGTCATGTATTCCTTGGCTTTGAACTTCTGCGGCAGCACCGGGGATTTCAGCTCCATGACTTTGTTCGAGCGGGAGTCGTATCCCTTCGCGCCGAAGTGTTTTTCCTTGGACAGGTCGAACGACCGTTCCGTATCGGGATGGAGGATCTGTTCAATGCGCGGATCCGGCGGCTGCTTGCGCCGTTCCTCGTCCTTGCGCTGCCGTTCGCGGCGCTGGCGCTCGCGGAGTTTTTGCCCTTCCGCCTGGGCTTTGGCCTGGGCCTGGACGGGGTCTTCCGACTTCGGCTCCCCCCACGCCACCCCCTGTAGGCACAGAACCGCCCCGAGGACCAAAGGGAGGAAAAGGGAAGAGCGCATGGGGAAGAAAACAACCTTTGTCACATTTTTGACGCGCTGGCAAGTCTGGCAATCCGGCAAGCGGTGCGCTATAGGTGGCATTTGTTATGCAGGCCGCCCGCCGATACCTTCCCGCTCTGATCGTTTTTTTGATGCGCGCGCTCGCGTGGACGCTGCGCTGGCGCGTGGACGACCGCTGCGGCATCACGCGTCCCGGCTTCCGCCAGCCGATCATCGGCGTGTTCTGGCACAACCGCATCCTCGCCATCCCGCTGTTCTACCGCCGCTTCTGCCCGGGGCGGCGGGGGCATTGCCTCACCAGCCCGAGCAAGGACGGCGCGATCATCGCCGGGGTGATGCAGCGCTTCCGCGTCGGCAGCGTGCGCGGGTCCAGCTCCCGGCGCGGCTCCACGGCCGTGCGCGAAATGGCGGCCGTCCTGGCGGCGGGGGGCGACATGGCCATCACGCCCGACGGTCCCCGGGGGCCGATCTACCGGCTCCACCCCGGCGTCATCAAGCTGGCCCAAATCTCCGGCGCGCTCGTCATGCCCGTCCACGTCGCCTACTCCCGCTATTGGGAGCTGAAAAGCTGGGACGCCTTCCGCATCCCCAAGCCGTTCGCCCGCGTCCACATCGTGTTGGGCGAACCGTACGTTCTTTCCCCGGACCTGGACGCGGAGGCCTTCGAAGCCGCCCGCGCGGGTCTCGAAACCGTGCTCAACCAGGAACCCTCGGCCGCCGCCCCGGCGAACCTTGTCTAGAACCCATATTCCTCTCCATCCCATGCAACCCTCGCTTTTTCTCCGCCGCCACCTCCCCCTCGCCGCCGCCCTCTGCCTGGCGCTTTTCGCCGCCCCCTTCGCGGCCCCTGCCGACCCGGCGCCCAGCCCCGCCACGACCGCAACCGCCGCTCCCACCGCCAAGCCCCGGCCGTTCCCCTTCCAGAGCGTGATCGTCTCCGTCGATCCGGCGGCCCGCACCTTTCGCATGGGGAAAAAAGTCATTCACCAGGTCCACATCCTGCCGGAAACCAAGATCACCCGGGGCGACACGGTCCCGGCCGCGTTTGAGACACTGACGCCCGGCATGGAGATCCGGGGAGCCGTCCGCAAGCGCGCCGACGGGGATTACGACGCCGTTTCCGTGAAAATCGGGCCGAAAGAGAAACCGGGCGCGTAACGGTTGGGTTCGGCGCGTGGACGCGCCTCGACCACCGGCGAACGTCTGGAAACCGGGTTTCTCTCTTAAACGTCGGTTCGGCCTGGCCCGCCTACAAAAGCTGGTAGGGGTCCACGTCCACCGTGACCGTCACGTCGTCGGGAAAGGAGAGCTTGGCGAGCACCTCCGCCAGCACGCGCGTGAAGCGCTGGACGGCTCCCGTGCGCACAATCAGGTGGAAGCGGAAGCTGCCGTGGCTCTTCTCCAGCGGCGCGGGCGCGGGATCGCCGAGGACCGTGTCGGGCGGCAGCACTTCCTTCAGGCGGCGGTGCAGCGTTTCGAGCGAGAAACTCCCCCGCTCCTGGTGGGCGGAACGGGCCGTGATGAGCACCATTTTGCGGAACGGCGGGTATTCCCAGCGCTGCCGCCATTCGATCTCCTGCTCGGCGAACCCCTCGTAGTCGTGGTGCCGGGCGAACTGGATGGCCGGGTGGTGCGGCGTGAAGCTCTGGACGAAGACTTCCCCCTCCACGTCGCCGCGCCCGGCGCGCCCGGCCACCTGGGTGAGGAGCTGGAAGGTCCGCTCGCCCGCGCGGAAGTCGGGCATGTGGAGGCCCGTGTCGGCGTTGATGATCCCCACCAGCGTCACGTTCGGAAAATGGAGCCCCTTGGCGATCATCTGGGTGCCCAGCAGGATGTCGATCTTCCCGGTGCGGAAGGCGGTCAGCGTTTCCCGGTAGGCCTCCTTGCGCGTCATCGTGTCGGCGTCCATGCGGCGGACAACGGCTTGCGGAAAGAGCTTGGCCACGATCTCCTCCACCCGTTCCGTTCCGAACCCGGCATATTTGATCCCCTGCTGGCTGCATTCCGGGCAGCGATTGGGAGCCACGGCCGTGTGGCCGCAGATGTGGCAGATCAGCCGGTTTTCCGCCCGGTGGAACGTCAGCGCGACGGAGCAATTCGGGCACTCCGCCACGTAGCCGCACGCGGGGCACGAGAGGGAGGTGGAAAAACCGCGCCGGTTCAGGAAAAGGATGGTCTGCTCCTTGCGGACGAGCCGGGCGTCGATGGCCTGGCGCAGCGGCTCGGAGAGGAGCGACGGCGTTTCGCCCCCGTGGGCCTCGCGCCGGAGGTCGATCACGCGGATGAGGGGCAGCTTGCGGTCGTCCACGCGCAGGGCCATGCGCAGCAGTTGATACTTGCCGGTGGCGGCGTTGTGGTAGCTCTCCAGCGACGGCGTGGCGCTGCCCAGGAGGACGGCGCAGTGCTCGAACGAGCCGCGCAGCACCGCCAGGTCGCGCGCATGGTAGCGGGGGGCGTCTTCCTGTTTGTAGGAGTTCTCGTGCTCCTCATCCACCACGATCAGCCCCAGGCGCTCCAGCGGGGCGAAGATGGCGCTGCGCGCGCCGATGACGATCCGCGCCTGGCCCTTGTGGATCTTGTGCCATTCGTCGTGCCGCTCCCCCTCGGAGAGGTGGCTGTGGAGCACGGCCACCTCCTGCTGCATCGCGGCGAAGCGGCTCTTGAAGCGGTCCACCGTCTGCGGGGTGAGCGCGATTTCCGGCACCAGCATGATGGCGCTTTGGCCGCGGTCCAGCACGCGCTGGATGCCTTGCAGGTAAATCTCCGTCTTGCCGCTGCCGGTCACGCCGTGGAGCAGGATCGGCTTTTCGGGGTGGTCGATGGCCGCGCAGACGGCCTCGAACACGGCGGCCTGCTCCTCGTTGAGCACGTGGGGGGCGGCGGCCACGAACGTCTCCCCGGCGTTGGGGTCGCGCGGGACGACGGCGTTTTCCGTGGCGACGAGCCCTTTGTGCGCCAGCGCGGCCAGCGCGGCGCGGTCCGCCCCGGCGTTCTTCAGCAGCGTGGTGACGGGCAGCGTGGCCAGTTTTTCCCCCTCGGCCGCTTCCTGGAGCGTCTCGACAATGGCCGCTTGTTTCGGCGCGCGGCGTTCCAACTCGGCCAGGAGCGCCGCGTCCACCGGGCGCGTGAGCCGGGCCATCAGCCGTTGCTTGAAGCCG
>JAQTMF010000055.1:6937-15414 GCA_028714515.1 Chthoniobacteraceae bacterium
CCGCATGGCGGCTTCCACCGGGCAGCAGTAGTAGGCGGCCATCCAGCGGGCCAGCCGCAGGAGATTGGGGCCCAGGATCGGGCGGTCGCCGATCACCTTCGCCAGCGGGCGGATGCCGGGAACGTCCGTTTCGTCCAGCAGCTCGATCACCGTCGCCAGCGCCTGCCGCTGCCGCACCGGGACGGCCACGCGCGTGCCGGGCTGCACGAGGGCTTCCCATTCCGGCGGGATCGCGTAATCGAGGGAGGCCCCCCCGGATTGATCGACGAGCACGCGGGCGAATTTCATACCGCGCCAGCGTGCCGCGAATGTCATTGGAGGAGAAGCCTTTTTCGTGCCATGGTTGGGGGCACCGAGAAAGCGCCATGATCCGTTTTTTAGCCAAGTTGCTGTTGCTCCTCCTCTTCGCCGTTGGTACGGCGGCGGCGGTTGTGCTGGCGCTTTCCCGCGATCCCTTCTACACGGCGGCGGACTGGATGAGCCGGGGCCGCTACCAGCGGTACGACGCGATGATCGCCGACGCGGCGGCCAAATACGGCGTGGATCCGTTGCTCCTAAAGGCGCTGGTGTGGCGCGAGAGCGAGTTTCACCCCCACAAGACCGGGGCCAGCGGCGAACGGGGTCTCATGCAAGTGAGCCTGGGGGCCGCCAACGATTGGGCGCGCGCCAATAAGGCGGAGACGTTCCAGCCGGCGGACTTGTTTTCGCCCCGGATGAACCTGGAGATCGGCGCGTGGTATCTGCGGCAGAAGCTCAACCGCTGGGCGGAGAAGGACGATCCCGTTCCCTTCGCGCTGGCGGAATACAACGCGGGCGGGACGCGCGTGGACCATTGGATCGACCAGACCCAGCTCGGCAGGAACGTGACCGCCGCCGATCTGCGCTCGCGCATCCCGTTCCCCAGCACGCGCGCCTACGTGGAGGCGATCCTGCGCCGCTACGCGTACTATCAGGCGGAGCAAAAGCGAGCCGCGGAGAAAGGGAGATAGGAGGCCGCAAAAAAAGAGCGCCGTTCTATTTGAGCGCTTCGGCGGGAGCGGCTTGCGTTTTGGAACGCTCGGCGAGGAGGGCTTCCAGCTCCTGCTTGGCGGCGCTCAAGTCCTGGATCGTCTGTTTGACCTGGTTGTTGAGCTGATGGTAGGCGGCCGCTTCTTCGTTGAATTGCCGGACGGCGGCGGGATCGTTGACATTGAGCGCCTGGCGTTTGGCGGTGATCTCTTTGTATTGGCCGGCCAGGGTCGCGGCGGACTGCGCATACGCGCCCTCAAGCCGCGAAATGTCCGAGCGTTTTTCCTCGATGCGGCCGGTCAGGTCTTTGATTTTGCCGCTTGAGCTGGCGCCCGGGGCGGCGAACCCGGAACGGGCGAGGGCCTTTTCCCACCCGCCGCCAAAACGGTCTTCGCGATTGGGCAGGGAGAAGACCGTCCCGACAAACAGGAGCGCGCCGCCGAGCCCCAGGAGAAAACCGCACCTGGACTTTTCCCAGTGGCGGAGAAGGAAGATGACCTGCGCAAACGGCAGAAACAACGTCGCAAGCCCCCAAAGGAGGCTCTGGCGAAAAGCCGCCACGAGGATCATCACGTTGCCGATGATCACGGCCAGAAGCGCCAGCAGCAACAGCGTGTACACGAGGAGGGTCATGGAGAGGAGGGCTTTCCCGCAAACGGCGATTCGGTCGGCGGAAGCAATGCCGTTTCGTGCCTTGGAGATCAAGCCTGAACCGCGCTGGCCGGCACGGAGTGCCAGCCCTACCGTCGCCTCGCGTAGCTGAACGGAGGAACCGCCTCGGCTACAGCGCCGTGGGGAGCTGTGCCCCCTCCTAGGCGGTCAGCTTGGAGCGGGCGCTATCCGTGATGACGTCCTTATAGCTCATGCCGCCGGGGATCATCGGCAGAACGTGCTCCGTGTAGGGCACCATCACGTCGAGGATATACGGCTCCTTCGCGTCGAGCATCCGCTGGATCGCGTCGCGCAGGTCTTTCTTGTGGAGGACGCGCTCGCACTTCACGCCGAACCCGGCGCAGATATTCACGTAGTCGGGGTAAATCTGCTCCTTGTGCTTCGGGTCGCCCAAGTAAGTGTGGGCCCGGTTGCTGCCGTATTTGAGGTCCTCCCACTGCACCACCATGCCGAGATGCTGGTTGTTGAGGATGATGGCCTTGGCCGCGATCCGCTCGATGTGCGCCGTGGCCAGCTCCTGCACGTTCATGAGGAAGGAGCCGTCGCCGTCGATATCAACGACCTCCACATCGGGCCGGGCCACCTTCGCGCCGATGGCGGCGGGATAGCCAAAGCCCATCGTGCCGAGGCCCGCCGAGGTCAGGAACGTGCGCGGTTTCAAAAATTCGTAGAACTGCCCCGTCCACATCTGGTGCTGGCCCACGCCCGTGGTGATGATCGCCTTGCCTTGCGTCATCTCCGAAAGGAGCGAGACGACGTATTGCTGCTGGATCACCTTGTCGCTCTTGCGGTAGCTCAGCGGGAATTGCTCCTTCCACGCGCGGATCTTGGCATACCACGCGGGGTAGGCGCAGAAATCGTGCGGGACGCGGGCCTTCCCCTCCTCCTCCAGCATGGCGTTCAGGCGGCCGAGGGCGTATTTCACATCGCTCTGGATGGCGAGCTGCACCGGCTTGTTCTTGTTGATCTCCGAGGCATCGATGTCCAGGTGGACGATGGTGGCGCGTTCGCAGAAGCGCTCCACCTTGCTCGTCACGCGGTCGTCAAAGCGGACGCTGATGGCCAGCACCACGTCGGCCTCGTTCACGGCGTTGTTGGCGTAAACGGTGCCGTGCATTCCCAGCCATTTGAGCGAGAGCGGGTGGTTTTCCGGGAAGCCGCCGACGCCCATCAGCGTGGTGGCGACGGGGATGCCGGTGCGTTCCACGAACTCCAGCAACTCGGCCGAGGCTTCGCCGGAGACGATGCCGCCGCCGCAGTAGATCATCGGCTGTTTGGCCCCGGCGATGAGGTCGAGCATCTGGCGCAGTGGGGCGTCCTCGGCGGTGGGCAGGGGGTGGTAGCCCGGGAGGTCGATGGTTTCCGGGAAAACGGGGCGCGCCTTGGCTTCCTGGACGTTCTTGGGCATGTCGATCAACACCGGGCCGGGCCGCCCCGTCTGGGCGATGTAAAACGCCTCTTTGATGACGCGGGGGATGTCCGCGATGTCGAGGATGAGGTAGTTGTGCTTCACCACCGGCAGCGACATGCCGAACATATCCGTTTCCTGGAACGCCCCCTTGCCGATGAGCGGGCTGGCCACCTGGCCGGTGATGGCGATGAGCGGGACGGAGTCGAGGTAGGCGTCGGCGATGCCCGTGATGAGGTTCGTCGCGCCGGGGCCGGAGGTGGCCATCACCACGCCCGCCTTGCCGGTCACGCGCGCATAGCCTTCCGCCGCGAACGCGCCGCCCTGCTCATGGCGGGGGAGGATCGTGCGGATCTTCTTGCTGTGCGTGAGCGCCTGGTGGACGGGCATGCTCGCGCCGCCCGGGTAGGCGAAAATCGTGTCCACGCCCTCGCGTTCGAGGCTTTTGACGAGAATTTCCGCCCCCGTCATGAGGGAAGTTTCGGGAACGGAAGCAGCGGAGGTCGGCGTGGTCATAGGAGAAAAAGGGACCCTACCCTAGAGAGAAAACCGCCCCCGATCAAGTCCGGGGTTGGAGGTTGACGCGGGCATGCCTTGGGGCCTATGAGAAAGCTGCCTCTCCTTTCCCTATGAAGCCGCTCCTCCTTGCCGTCCAGGCGTTCCTCTGTTTTGCCCTGACCGTCTTCGCCGCGCCGCCGCGTGCCGGGCATGTCTTTATCGTCAGCTTCGACCAGGGCGCGCCCGCGGGCATCCAGAAAGCCGCGATGCCCGTCTTCAAAGCCATGGCGGCCGAGGGAGCCCACACGTGGCACGCCTACACCATCGTCCCGAGCCTCACGCTCCCCTCCCACACCTCCATGCTCACCGGCGTCGGCATCCAGAAGCATCAAATTCTCTGGAACGACTACCAGCCCGCCAAAGGGCCGGTGAGCGTCCCCACCATCTTCAGCCTGGCGAAAGAGCACGGCCTCACCACGGCGATGATCGTCTCCAAGGAGAAATTCAAGACACTCGTGCTGCCCGGCAGCGTGGATGCCTTTGTCCTGCCGTCGACCCCCGAGGCCCCGACCGTCGCCAACGCCCGGGCCGTCGGCGACGCCTTCGCCGCGCAGGTCGGCAAGTTGAAGCCGAACCTCTGTTTCATCCACTTTGGCGACCCCGATGCCGCCGGGCACAAATACGGCGTCGATTCGCCGGAGAAAATGCAGGCGCTCGCGGATTGCGACGCGGCATTGAAGACCATGCGGGACGCGGTCCAGGCGGCGGGGATCGGCGCGGACAGCGTTTTCATCCTGACGGCCGACCACGGCGGGCACGACGTTCCCGAAATGAAGGACGGCCGGCCGACGGGCAAAATGGTGGGAGCGCACGGCTCGCCCGCGACGGAGGATGTGGAAATCCCGTGGGTCGCGTGGGGCAAGGGCGTCCGTCCGCACGCGGAGATCACCGCCCCGGTGGTTATCTACGACACCGCCGCCACCGCCCTCTGGCTGCTGGGCGTCGACCTGCCGGAGAGCTTCTGGGGCCGGCCCGCCGTCTCGGCGTTTGAGAGCGCCGCGCCGGTGGGGAAATAGTTTCGCGCAAGCAAGGCGCGCCCCTCCTCCCCCCGTTCAGCTCTCCGGGTCTTCCCACCGCCCTCGTTCCCAATCTCCCGATTGGGAACGCACGTGTCCCCGAATCTCCAGATTCGCAACCGCGCTATCGCCACGGATCGCAGTCGATCAACGGGTTTGCCCCCGGCAGCCAAGCGTGGGCCGACGAATAACGCCAATGCTCCGGCGACGTCACAAAACCGGCTCTCACGGGGTTATGATGCAGATAATCCAACTTCTGAAGCATCATCTCGTCAGAGACAATCGCCTGGGGATGAAACCCCTCCTGCCAGACCTGGTGGGCCGTGGTTTTGTGCGTCTCCCGGTAATAGCTTAGTTGATTGAGAAGCCAGCCGCATTGTTTATCGGCAAGCCGTTCCACGATGCGCCGCGCTGTGAATTTCTTGAAATCCGCCATGACTCCGCTCAAATCCACCGCCGAAACGATGGCGTGGAAGTGGGTGGGAAGGATCACCCACGCGTGGAGTTGAAGCGCCTTGTGCTCGCGGCAGAAGCGCAGGGATTCCACAAGAATATCACAGCATCCGGGCGAGCTGAAAATGGGCAGCCACTCGACGACGGTGGACGTGATGAAGTGCGCCGCGCGGGGGGCATTCACACGATAGCGGCTGCGCATGTTGGCGAGGTTAACGAAACAGAGTTTCGCAGACAAGGGCGTTCCCAATCTGGAGATTGGGAACGAGGTTTCTCCCGTTCAGCTCTCCGGGTCTTCCGTGGAAATATTCCCCTGGTTTTCGCCGGAGTCGGCCTCTTGCATGGCTTGCTCAAAGGCCCGCCACGCCAGCATCGCGCATTTGACGCGCTGGGGGAATTTGCGGACGCCGCCCAGCACGTTCAGGTCGCCCAGTTCGCGCGGGCCCGCGCCCGGTTCGGTGTCCGCCGGTGCGGAAACGCGGTCGTGGAAAAGGTGGAATAGCCGCTCGGCCTCGGCGCGCGATTTTCCCTTCAGCTTGCGCGTCATGAGGGAGGCCGACGTCATGCAGACGGTGCAGCCCGCGCCGGTGAATTTGAGGTTTTCGACTTTTCCCGGGCTGAAGTGGACGTGCAGGTCGATGGTGTCGCCGCAGGAGGGGTTGTCGCCGTGGACATGCACGACCCCGGCCCCGGTGAGTTCCCCGAAGTTGCGCGGCTGCCGGGCGTGTTCCGAAACCACCATTTCGTAAAGTTCCCCCAGCGGCAGCGATAGCGCGGCCGAGGCGTCGCCCCGGGCGGCCGGGGTGAGGATTTCCACCAGGCGGTCCACTTCGGCGAGCGTGTTGTAGAAATAGAAGCTCGCGCGGGCGGTGGAGACGAGGCCCAGTTTGCGCATCAACGGCTGGGTGCAGTGGTGCCCGCCGCGCAAGGCCACGCCGTGCTCGTCGGCCATCGTCACCACGTCGTGCGCGTGCGCCTCGCCCATCACAAAGCTGATCACCGCGCCGCGCGGCGTGCCCGCCGGGGGGCCGATGATCCGCAGGCCGGGAATAGCACCCAGGCGTTTCAAGGCGTATTGCGTCAGCTCGGCGTCGTGCGCGAAAATGGCTTCGCGGCCGATGGATTCGATGTAATCAATCGCCGCGCCGAGCCCGATGGCTCCCGCGATGTTGGGCGTCCCGGCCTCGAAGCGGTAGGGAGCCGGTTTCCACGTGCTCCCCTCGTAGCGGACGGTTTCGATCATCTCGCCGCCGCCCTGCCACGGAGGCAGCGCGTTGAGCAGTTCCTTTTTGCCATAGAGCGCGCCGATGCCCGTGGGCCCGCACATCTTGTGGCCGGAGAGGGCGAGGAAGTCGCACCCGATCGCCTGCACGTCGATGGGCAGGTGGCCCGCGCTTTGGGCGGCGTCCACCAGCGTGACCGCCCCCACCTTGCGCGCGGCGGCGCAGAGTTCGGCCACGGGGTTGATCGTCCCCAGCGAGTTGGAAATGTGGTTGAAGGCGAAGAGTTTCACCTCCGGCGTGAGGAATTCATCCAGCCGGGCGAGGTCCAGTTCGTGGCGTTCGTTGATCGGCAAAAAGCGGAGCGTCGCGCCGGTCCGCTCGGCGAGGAGCTGCCACGGGACGAGGTTGCTGTGGTGCTCCATCTCCGTCGCCAGGATCACGTCGCCGGGGCGCAGGAACTTGGGCCCCCAGGTCTGCGCGACGAGGTTGATTCCCTCCGTCGTGCCCCGGGTGAAGACGATCTCCTCCGCGCTGGCGGCGTTCAGGTAGCGGGCCACCTTGCCGCGCGCGGCCTCGTAGGCGGCGGTGGCGCGGGCGCTCAACTCGTGCATCCCGCGGTGCACATTGCTGTTGTCGCGTTCGTAGTAATGGCGCAGCGTCTCGATGACGGCGCGCGGCTTTTGCGAAGTCGCGGCGTTGTCGAAGTAGACGAGCGGCTGGTTTTTGACTTGCTGGTCGAGGATCGGGAAATCGGCGCGGATGCGTTCCCAGGAAAGAGGCGGGTTCATGAAAAAGCGGTTACGGTTTCTTTCGCCGTGCGGCGGGGCAATCGCACCCGGCGCTGCAGCGGTTCTTTTTGCGGAAAAGGAAATAGGCCAGCGCGGCCAGGATGAGCGCGGCGACGAGAGCTTGATCGAGGATCGGGTTCATAGGCGTTGGCTTAGAGTTTAGTGAAAACCGAGGAGCCGCCCGCCTTGGTAGACGGCGAAGGCCCCCAGCCAGGCGAGCGAGGAGAGGAGCGCGATTTGGAAAAGCGGCCAGCGCCACGAGTTTGTCTCGCGGCGGACGACGGCCACCGTCCCGATGCACTGCATGGCCAGCACGTAGAAAACCATCAGGCCCGTGCAGACCAGCGGCGTGAAAACCGGCGTCCCGTCGGGGCGGAGTTCCCCGCGCATCGTGTCGCGCAGGGTGGCGTCCTGCTTCTCCGCGTCGCCCTCCACGTTGTAAACGATGCCCATGGTCCCGACGAACACTTCGCGCGCGGCGAACGAGCTGACGAGCCCGACACCGATCTTCCAGTCATAGCCCAGCGGCCGGATGACCGGCTCGATGGCGTGCCCGATCCGCCCGGCGAAGCTCTGCGCGAGCGCGTCGGCGCGCGTGGCGTGGGGATCGGCCGGTTTCGGGAACGTGGCCAGCGCCCAGAGGAGAATCGAGAGGGAGAGAATGACGGTGCCCGCGCGGGTCACAAAGAGCCCGGCCCGCTCCTTCATGCAGAGGGCCACGGAGCGCAGCGACGGCTTGCGGTAGGGCGGCAGCTCCAGGAGCAGCATGGACGCCTCGCTCTTGAGCAGCGTTTTCTTGAACCCCCACGCCAGCAGGAACGCGACGATCACGCCCAGCAGGTAGAGCCCCAGCATCATCGCCGCTTTTGTCAGCGCCGCGGCCTGCGGCAGCAGCACCGCGATCATCAGCGTGTAGACGGGGATGCGCGCCGAACAGCTCATCAGCGGGGCGATCAGGATCGTGGCGATGCGGTCCTTCGGGTTTTCGATCGTGCGGGCCGCCATGACGCCGGGAATCGCGCAGGCAAAGGAACTCAGCAGCGGGATGAACGATTTGCCGTGCAGCCCCACGGCCGACATCACGCGGTCCATCATAAAAGCGGCGCGGGCCATGTAGCCGCTGTCCTCCAGGAGGCCCAGGAAGAAATAAAGGATCAGGATTTGCGGCAGAAAGATGATGACGCCGCCCACGCCGGGGATCACGCCGTCGGCCAGCAGCGCGCGCAACTGGCTCTCCGGCAGGGTTGCTTCCACCCAGGCCGCCAGCGCGTGGATGCCGCCGTCGATCCATTCCATCGGGATCTGGGCCAGCGTGAAGATGGCCAGGAACATGAGGGTCATCGCCCCCAGG
>JAQTMF010000056.1 GCA_028714515.1 Chthoniobacteraceae bacterium
TATGTCGGGATGGGCTGGCTGATCCTGGTTGCCATCCGGCCGCTGGTGCAGAATCTGCCGCTGCCCGGGCTGCTGTGGATGGCGGGCGGCGGGCTGGCGTATACGGCCGGGGTGGCGTTTTACCTGTCCAAGCAGCTCCGGTTTGGGCATTTCGTGTGGCACTTGTTCGTCCTCGGCGGGACGGCGTGCCACTATTTCACCGTGCTCTGGTACGCGGTGTGACAGGCTGTAGCGTGCATTTTTTCGGAACAGAGTATCCGCAGATTTCGCAGAGGAACGCAGATTTTTGCTCCCTGTGCCGTGTTCACGAATTCAAGACAATGGGGGAAAAGACAGGGATGAATGAGGAATCCAGGAAACCAGGAAGAAGAGAAGATGCCAGGGGAATCAGAACTCTGTTTCCTGGCTTCCTGGTTTCCTAATTTTTTTAGTAAATTCGTTAACAGCTCCTAATCTGCGTTTTTCAGCGAAATCTGCGGACTCTCCCCCCTCTTTTCTTCCTGTTTCAATGCGAAACCTAGAAGATGCGGGCGCGGACTTTCTGGCCGCGGCTTTGGAACTGGATGCGGCCCCGTTGGAGCAAGTCGGCAACGGCGGCAACGGTTTCACTCTGGCTGCGGCTGCAACTGCTGACCAGTTGAACGAGATCGCCCAGGTTGTGCACTGTCCGTTGGATTTTGATGGGGAGCTTTTTCATGGCTGGTTGTTGTTTCGGTAACGGCAGGAGCATTGGCCGTGCCGTTGCCTTGGTTGTGTTCCGAATCCACAGGAATAGACGTTCGCACGCCGCGATTCGTTCACTCTTGCTGGATAAAATCGGCCGGAAAGCGGCGGAATTTATACACAATTACCGTTTTTTGAACACCAGGCTGCCGTCGCCCGCGTCGACGCGGAGGGTGTCGCCATCCTGGAAGCGGCCTTCGAGGAGTTCCAGGCTCAATGGGTCGAGGAGGGCGCGCTGGATGGCCCGCTTCAAGGGGCGCGCGCCGTAGACGGGATCGTACCCCTCCTGGGCGAGGAATTCCTTGGCTTTGTCGGTGACGTTGAGCCGGATGTTGCGCTCTTCGAGCCGCGCGGCGACGCGCCGGAGCTGGATGTCGACGATCTGTTTCAAGTCGTCGTCGCTGAGGCGGTCGAAGAGGACGATCTCGTCCACGCGGTTGAGGAATTCGGGCCGGAAGTGGGCGCGTAGCGCGTCCATGACGGCGGCTTCGCGCTGTTCGGGGTTCGTGTCCTCCAAAAGGGCCTGGCTGCCGATGTTGGAGGTCATGATGATGACGGTGTTTTTGAAATCGACGGTGCGCCCCTGGCCGTCGGTGATGCGGCCGTCGTCGAGGACTTGGAGCAGGACGTTGAAGACGTCGTGGTGGGCTTTCTCGATTTCGTCGAAGAGGACGACGGAGTAGGGATGGCGGCGGACGGCTTCGGAGAGTTGGCCCCCTTCCTCGTAGCCGACGTAGCCGGGAGGCGCTCCGATCAAGCGGGCGACGGTGTGCTTTTCCATGTACTCGCTCATGTCGATGCGGACGATGTTGTTCTCGTCGTCGAAGAGGAATTCGGCCAGGGCGCGGGCGAGTTCGGTTTTGCCGACGCCGGTGGGACCCAGGAAGATGAAGGAGCCGACGGGCCGGTTCGGGTCGCCCAGGCCGCTGCGGGCCCGGCGGACGGCGTTGGCGACGGCGGTGATGGCTTTCTTTTGCCCGATGACGCGGCCTCCGAGGCGGTTTTCCATGTGGACGAGTTTTTCGCGCTCGCCTTCCTGGAGCCGGGAGACGGGGATGCCGGTCCAGCTGGCGACGACTTGCGCGATGTCTTCCTCGGTGACTTCTTCCTTGAGCATCTGGCGGCCGCCTTTTTGCATGGCGCTGAGTTTGGCGTTGTGCTCTTGGATGCGGCGCTCGATTTCGGGGATGCGGCCGTATTGGATTTCGCTGGCTTTGGCGAGGTCGCCCCGGCGCTGGGCGGTTTGCTGTTCGTTGCGCAGCGTTTCCAGTTCGGCGGAGAGTTTGCTGGATTCGTCGATTTCGCCTTTTTCGCTCTGCCACTGGGCTTTCATGCGGGCGCTTTGTTCGCGCAGGTCGGCGAGTTCTTTTTCGATCTTTTTCAGGCGGTCGCGGCTGGCGTCGTCTTTTTCTTTTTTGAGGGCCTGGCGCTCCATTTCGAGCTGCATGACTTGGCGCTCGATCTGGTCGATCTCGGTGGGCATGGAGTCCAGCTCGATTTTGAGGCGCGAGGCGGCTTCGTCCATCAGGTCCACGGCTTTGTCGGGCAGGAAGCGGTCGGTGATGTAGCGGTGGGAGAGGGTGGCGGCGGCGACGAGGGCGGCGTCCTGGATGCGGACGTGGTGGTGCACTTCGTAGCGCTCTTTGAGGCCGCGCAGGATGGCGATGGTGTCTTCCAGGCTCGGCTCATCGACTTGCACGGGCTGGAAGCGGCGCTCCAGGGCGGCGTCCTTCTCGATGTATTTGCGGTATTCGTCGAGGGTGGTGGCCCCGATGGTGCGCAGTTCGCCGCGCGCGAGCTGGGGCTTGAGCATGTTGGAGGCGTCCACGGCTCCCTCGGCCGCGCCCGCGCCGACGATGGTGTGCAGTTCGTCGATGAAGAGGATGACTTCGCCCTGGCTGTCGGTGACTTCTTTGAGGAACGCTTTGAGGCGGTCTTCGAATTCGCCCCGGAACTTCGCCCCGGCCAGCATGGAGCCGATGTCCATGGCGACGATGCGTTTGTTTTTGAGCGATTCGGGCACGTCGCCGCTGACGATCCGGCGGGCGAGGCCCTCGACGATGGCGGTTTTGCCGACGCCGGGTTCGCCGATGAGGACGGGGTTGTTTTTGGTGCGCCGGGAGAGGACTTGCATGACGCGCCGGATCTCGTTGTCGCGGCCGATGACGGGGTCGATTTTGCCGCGCCGGGCGGCGGCGGTGAGGTCGCGGCCGTATTTTTCGAGGCTCTGGTATTTGGCCTCCGGGTTCTGGTCGGTGACGCGCTGGGAGCCGCGCACTTGCTGGAGGGCCTGCATGAGGCGGGCCTTGGTGACGCCCGCTTCTTTGAGGAGGCGCCCGGCGGTGGTTTTGCTTTCGGCGGCGGCGAGCAGGAAGTGTTCGGCGCTCAGGAATTCGTCTTTCATCGACGCCATTTCCTTCTCGGCGGCTTCGAGGGTGACGCGCAGTTCGTTGCCGATGGCGGCCTGGGTGCCTCCCTGGATGCGGGGACGCCGGGCGATGTCGGCCTGCAATTTCTCCTGAAGGGGGGCGATGGCGATGCCGAGTTTGTCCAGCAGGGGGCGGGTGACGCCTTCGGGTTGTTCGAGCAGGGTGAAGAGGACTTGCTCGTTGTCGAGTTCCGCGATGCCTTGAGAGGCCGCCGACTCCTGCGCGGAGGCGAGGGCTTCCTGCATTTTGGCCGTCAGTTTGTCCAGTCTCATAAAAGGTTCTCCTTGGTTGCTCGTATTGTAGCAATCGTTGCGGCGGAGTGCAATGGGGCGGGGAAAATGCGGAATTGACGGGTGTGATAGGATAGATCCCACCTATTTATGAAAACCTTCCGCGCGCCGTGGGGCAGGACTTTGGTGTGGGTGTCGGTGCTGGTTTCCGTTTTGCTGCTGGCGATTCTTTTGCGGGGCTCGTTTGGGCCTCACGGCCGCGTTACTCTTCTTCTCGCCGGTTTGTGGCTGGTGTTGCCTCTTTCGGCGTTGTTTACGATTCGCGGCTATACGGTGACACCCGAGGCGATCCTGGTGCACCGGCTGTTCTGGGATACGCGTCTCCCGCGCCGGGGGCTGGTTTCGGCCACGGTGGAGCCGAGGGCGCTGAAAGGCAGTATGCGCACCTGCGGCAACGGGGGGCTGTATTCGTTTACCGGATGGTATTGGAGCCGGAAGCTCGGGCATTTCCATCCGTATGTCACCGATTTGAACCGGACGGTGGTGCTTCGCTGGGAGAAGCGGACGGTGGTGGTCTCGCCGGATGACCCGGAGGGGTTTGTGCGCGCGGTGACGGGGTAATTTGACGCCCCGCGCTCTGCCGGGGCGTGCGGTTTTCAAATTTCCCGCTCTACGATGCGGGATGCTCAAGACCGCTTTAACGCTTACGGAGGATCAGTTGCAACGGATGGTGCGCTATGTGCGCGGCCGGATCGAGGGAATCGAGGAGGCCCGCAGCCAGGGCTGGATGGATGACCGGGAACGCTTTGAACGGGAGTGGGACGACGATTTCTCTTTCCGCGAGGGGGAGAACGCGGTGTTCGCCCGCTCCAATGAGTCGCTGAATATGATCGGGGCCGGGGTGGATTATATCCGCTCCCGCTTGATCGAGGAGATTTTCGCGCAGGAGCCGTGGTTTGCCGCCGAGCCGCGCCAGCCGGAGACGTTCGACCCGGCGCTGGCGTTGCGGGTGCGGCGGCATTTGCTGTGGAAGCTGGGGCCGGACGAGATCGGCTTCGAGGCGGTGGCTGCGGATGTGGTGACGCAGGCGTGCAAGCTGGGCGAGTGCGTGGTGAAGCTCTCTTACAAGACGGAGGAGGAGGGTTTCGAGCGGATCGCGTCGATTCTTTGGGACGAGACGGGGGATGCGCCGGTGCTGACGCAGGACGGGGAGTTTGTGTTCGAGGAGGGGCCGCTGGAGGCGCTGGCGGAGGCGTTGTGCGCGCCGCTGAATTTCGTGGCGGAGTGGCATCCGGGCGATCCGGTTTCTCCCGAGGCGCTGCCGCCGGGGTTCTGCTGGAAGGAGCAGATTGTTTCGGAACGCCGGGTGCGTTCGGCGGGGGCGAAGGCGGCTCCGCTGCACCCGAAGGAGTTTTATTGCCCGCTCAACGCGCCTTCGGTGCACGAGGCGGATTTCGTGGCGCACATGACTTCGATGCGGCTTTCGGATGTGTGCGGGCACCTGGGGGTTTCGTTGGATGGCGGCCCGGAGGAGGGGCCGGACGGAGATTTGCGCCGGGCGCTGCGGCAGATCCGGGCGGCGGGCGGCGGGGAGCCGCAGGCGGAGTCCGGCCAGCCGCTGCCGGGGGAGGCGGAGGAGGTTCCCGCGCCGGATGCGGACCCGGAGTTCCGCGTGGTGGAGGCGTATTTCCGCTTTGACGCGCGCGGCGACGGCCGCCCCTGCCGGGTGTTCCTGATGGTGGCTTACGATTACGATGTGCCGATTTTCTGGGACTACATCGCCAATGTGACGCCGGAGGGGTGTTACCCGTTCGAGGCGGTGGTGGTGAATAAGGAGCCGCACCGGTGGTATGGGCGGAGCTGGTTCCAGAAGTTCGAGCGCTACCAGCATTTGATCGACAAGCTGACGAACCAGATTCTCTATCGCAACGATCTGGCGGCCAACCCGGTGAAGTTCCGCCGCAAGGAGGCGGTGGTGCAGTGGCAGGACGACCAGCCTTTTGAGATCGAGCCGGACAAGGTGTTCGATCTCAACGACGGCTACTCGGCGGAGGATGCTTTGCAGACGGCCCGCATCCCGGAGCTGGACGAGCAGACGAAGTTCCTGCTGGAGATGGTGATTTCCACCTGGCGGATGCGCGCGGGGGTGACGACGGCGACGCAGGGGGCGTTTGGCGGGATGCCCAATGAGCGGACGGCGACGGGGATCACGCAGGTGGCGGCGACCGGCGCGACGCTTTTCCGGCCGCAGTTGATGGAGATCAAGCGCGGGCTGGAGGCGGTGTTGCGGCAGGTGGTGGCGTATCAATACGCCTACCTGGAGACGGACGAGACGTTCCCTTACCTGGAGGGGGATGTGCGGCGTTCGGGGCTTTTGAGTTGGCGGAGCGTGCGGAATCTGGATCTGAATGTGACGTTGACGCTGTCGCTGGCGTCGATGGATGAAAACCTGGATGCGGCGCAGATGGCGGTGGACTTTTTCGGCCAGTTCCTGGCGGTGCCGGATGCGTTCAAGCCGGTGGCGGCTCCGCTTTACGCGAGGGTGATGAAGCAATTGCAGATCCCCGACGCGGATGCCTATTGCCGGCGCGTGGTGGAGATCGCCGGCGGGGCCGCTTCCTCGCTGGAACCGGAGCGCCCGGCGGGGGGCGAGGCGCTGGCGTGAGCCCGGAGCAGAAGTTGGAGCGGATCGCGATGATCGCGGAGGAGCTGACGGTGCTCCAGCGCGTGCCGCGCGAGGCGGCGGCGGTGCTCGACCGGGAGATGGAGCGGCTGGCGGCGTTTCACACGGAGAAGTGCTGCGATCCGCGCCTTTCCCCGGAGCAGAGCGCGCGGCACAAGGAGGCGCGGGCGCTGGCGCGCGGGTTGTCCGGTTTTTTTGAGAAGCGCAAGGCGGCGCTCAAGGAGGAGATGGGGAAGCTGCGGCGCGCGTAGGGCCCGGCTCGCGCGGGTGGGGGGGACGGTCTCCGATGGAACGGGGGCCGTCCCTTTTTTATTGGCCGGTGCCGCTGCGCAGGACGGTGAGCGACCAGGGGGGAAGCGTGAAGGCCGGTTGGCCCGGCTTGGGATGGACCACTTCCCGCGCGGCCGGTTCGCTGCGGACGGGGTGTCCGTTCGCGCCGAGGTCTTTCCATTCGTATTGCCGCGAGGAAAAGGTGAGCGCTTCAAAGGTTTCGGCAAACGGCGACGGGCGCGCCGCGTTCCCTTTGACGAAATCCAGGGAGACGCGGAACGCTTTTTCCGGGTCTTTGTTGAGGAACATGATGGCCCACCGGCCGTCGGGGCGTAATACCGGGTAAGCGGACACTTTTTCCGTTTGAATGGAGGCCGGGTAGAGGGTGTGCGCGCCGCCGCCGGGGTGCGCCCATTCGCGCGTGAGCAGGCGCGCGGCGTGGTAGGTGGCCGTGGGGGCCCGGATGCCGCCTTTGCCGTCGAGGAGGAGGATCATGTTGTTGCCCCACGAGTTGCCCCAGTCGTCCATGAGGCTTCCCGGTTCGTAGCCGTAGAGGAAGGAGGCGGCTCCTTTTTGCGCGAGAAACTGGCAGGCGGTTTCGGTGTTGAGCAGCGCGCCGCTTATGTCCACCTCCGCCCGGCAGGCGAACGCGGAGTAGCCATACTCGGTAATCAAGAGGGGCAGGTTTTCGGGGACGCCGTTGGCGTGCAGCAGGCGGACGGCGTTTTGCAGCATCCGGGAGACGCGCGCGACTTGGGGGGCGGGGTTCTTGGTGCTGAAGTCGAACGGATACCACTCGAAGGAGAGGAACTGGAAGTCGCCGAGGCGGTTGCGCTCTTTGAGGTAATCCATGAAGGCGCGAATCCAGAGGCCGCGGTGAAAGCCGGTGAGGGTGCGGGGGTCGTCGCCTTCGACGCTGACGAAGCTGGGGCCTCCCAGGGTGGCCTGGGGGGCGACGGCGCGAATCCGGTCGGCCACTTGGAGGTAGAGCGCCGCGAAGTCGCGCGGGCTGGCGCGCTGCCCGTCGGGTTCCTCGCCCAGTTCGAGGCGGTTGACGGGGTAGTTGCGCGTTTGGAGGAAGGCGGCTTCGGCGGCGGCGTTTTCCGGGGTGTCGTAGAAGACCGGAATGGGGATCATGAGGGGGAGCCCCCGGGTGAGCCCCGAGCTGGCCAGCAGGTCGAAGCCGGGCTGGGTGACGCCGGGGTCGAGGTCGCTTTCGCGATGCCACGGGTCCGTGGAGGAGGCGTAGATCATCGTCTGGCGCTGGCGGTTTGGGTGGTGGACCACTGCGTCGCGCAGGATGCCCTGGCTGTCGAGCCGCCCCGCTTCGATTTCCCGGATGGCGTAGCCGAGGCGGTCGCGTACGTCGGTGGAGCCCGGTTCCAGGGCCGTCCGGGAGCTTTGGAGCAGGCGGATGCGGATGTATTGCGCGCGGATGGGGCGGTTGGCTAGTTTGACGACGGGAGCGCCGCCTTTTCCGTCCGTGACGGTGCCGTGGGGAAAGGGGTGCCAGACGCCGGGGAGCGTCATGCCGTAGTAATAGGTGTCGTGGCTGCTGGAGTATTCCACCTCAAAACGGGTGGCGAAGGGGGCGGCCCAGTGGATGCGCAGGGCGTTGAGGGGGACGCGCTTGCCGAAGTCGACCATAACCCATTGGGGATGGGAGCCCTCGGGTTCGCGAGTGTAGTGTTCGTCCAGGTAGGGGTTGCTTTTCCAGAAGGTCTCGGGATCGCCGTCGTCGATCATGGAGTAGCCGTCGTTGTTGGCTTCGTCGAGGGTGTCTCCGCGCCGGGGCAGCCGGTAGCCGTAGGAGAATTGGATCGGTTCTTTCGATTCCGCGTCGGAGGTCCAGTAGCCGCGCTTGTTCTGCGGGTCGCTCCAGGTTCCCTTGGGGTTCCAGTGCCAGGCCTCGATGGCGAGTTCCGTGCGCAGCCGGTAGCTCACCGGGTGGAGGCCGGTGCTGAGCATTTGCCGGTAGATTTCCGGCGAGTAGATCGTCTCGGTCTCTTTCTGGTGGTGGCCGTCCACTCCCGCTCCGAGCGCTTCTTTCGGATCAAAGACGGTGTCGGGTTTGTCGAGGCGGACGGTGACGCGGACGGGCGTGGCGGCGCGGGCGTTGCCTGCCGCCAGCGCGGCCAAGAGGAGAAGGAGACAGCCGGTTCGCGCCAAAGACGGCCGGTTCCGATGAGGGGCGGGGTGTTCCATGGACAGGGGGGATGACACCCTCCGCGCCGCAAACGTGCAAGAGCGAAAAAAACTTTCGCTTTTCTAGATAAGGCCGAGCTTCATCTTCCCGGCTTCGCTGATCATGGACTGATCCCACGGCGGGTCCCAGACGAGTTCGACGTTGGCTTCCTCCACGCCGGGGATGCTTTCGATGCGCATCCGGGCTTCGGCGGCGATGGTGGGGCCCATGCCGCAGCCGGGGGCGGTGAGGGTCATTTTGACGGAGACCTTGGCTTTGCCGTTTTCCCCGTGCTCCACGGTGCAGTCGTAGATGAGGCCGAGATCGACGATGTTGACGGGGATCTCCGGGTCGTAGCACGTTTTGAGCTGTTCCCAGACGGCGGCTTCGTCGGCTTGCGCGGCTTCGGCTCCGGCGGCCGGTTTCGCGGGCACTTCGCGCCCGATGGCGTCGGCGTTGGCGTCGGTGATCCGGTAGAGGTGGCCTGTGCCGGTGGAAATCGTGTAGCTGCCGCCCAGGGATTGGGTAACGTTGACATGGGTGCCCGCCGGCAGGGTGACGGTGGTCCCCTGCGGAATTTGGATCGCCTCGCAGTCCCGGGTCAGTTCGATTTCGTCGTCGTGCATGGTGTGTGCCTCTAAAATGGAGCATAGCGGGGGCGAGGGCAACGCAGAAGTGCGGTTTTGGGGGCTCCCGGTGTACGGCGCGCTTTTGCGAAAAAGGGAAACGGCTTGTTGCAAAAGACCGGGATTGCGTAAAATGGGCGGATGCTCTCCTTCCGATTTTCCCTCGGCGCGTTTGCCACGCTGACCCTGGCGGCGTTTTTTTCCGGTTGCGGCGGTCCGGCTCCGTATCACTACACGTATGTCCCGGGGAAGACGGCGGTGGTGCAGGGGGGGCGCGCGGTGGCTCCGCCCGCGGCTCCCGCGCCGGTAAAGGCGGCGATCGAGGCGGGCAACCAGATCGCGGGGCTTCCCTACCGGCGCGGCGGCGGTCACGGGCGGATGTACGATTCGGCCTACGATTGCTCCGGGGCGTCGTCGTTTGTGTTGCGCGAGGCGGGGCTTTTGGGGACGACGATGCCGTCCACGGCGTTCCGCGAATATGGGAAGGGGGGCGAGGGGGACTGGATCAGCGTTTACGCCCGCAAGGGGCACGTTTTTCTGGTGGTGGCGGGGCTGCGCTTTGACACCGGCTATGGCCGGGGCGCGGAGGGCCCGCAGTGGACGACTTTGGGCCGCCCGACCGACGGGTGTGTGATCCGGCATCCCCAGGGGTTCTAGGACGATGAGCCTTCTTACCCGCGATTACGATTTTACGCTGCCCGAGGGGCAGATTGCCCGCTACCCGCTGCCGAACAGGGCGGACTCGCGGATGCTGGTGCTGCACCGGGCGGAGCGGCGGATCGAGCATCGCGGGTTCCGCGACTTCCCGGAGTTCTTGCGCGAGGGGGATTTGGTGGTTCTGAATAATACCAAGGTGATCCCGGCCCGCGTTTTTTCCGATGACGGGAGGGTGGAGCTGCTTTTCCTGGAGGCGGCCGGGGAGAATACCTGGAAGTGCATGGTGAAGCCGGGCCGCCGGATGCGCGTGGGGCGGACGGTGACGGTGGGGGGCGTGGAGGGGCGCGTGGAGGCGGTGTTGGAGACGGGGGAGCGTCTGGTGGCTTTTGCCGCGCCGGTGGAGCTGGAAAAGGTGGGGCGGCTCCCGCTGCCTCCTTATTTTGAGCGCCAATGCGAGCCGGGGGATGAAGAGCGCTACCAGACGGTCTACGCGGAGGCTCCCGGGGCGGTGGCCGCGCCGACGGCCGGGCTGCATTTTACGCCGGAGATCCTGGCCCGAACGCCGCACGCATTTGTGACGCTGCATGTGGGGGCGGGGACGTTCAAGCCGGTGAAGGAGGAGTGTATTACGGACCACGTGATGCACCGCGAACGCTATTTTATTTCGCCCGAGACGGCGGCTGCCGTGGCGGCTGCGCGCCGGGTGGTGGCCGTGGGGACGACGAGTATGCGGGTGCTGGAGGCGCGGGCGCGCGACGAGGGGAGCGTGACGCCGGGGGCGGGGAGCACGGATATTTTCATTTACCCGGGCTACGAATTCCGCGTCGTGGGGGCGCTGCTGACGAATTTCCATTTGCCGAAATCGACGCTGCTGATGCTGGTTTCGGCGTTCGCGGATCGTGAACTGGTGTTGGAGGCCTACGCGGAGGCGATCCGCGAGGGCTACCGGTTCTATAGCTACGGCGACTGCATGCTGGTGGTGTAGCGGCGTGGCCGCGATGGAGTCGCGTGGACAGGTGCGTGCCCAAATGGAGTTTGGGTATCTGTTTAGCCGGGTAAAAGAGGAAGCGCGGATCAAGAGAGAGAAACCCGGAGGGTTTCCAGACGTTAGCCTGTGGTTGAGGCGCGTCCACGCGCCGACACCACCGGAACGGCCCGCAACGGAACTCATCCCCAAAGGGGTGGCAGCGATTCTACCACCCCTCTCGGGGTGAGATAATCGTCTCAAGCCTACCGGGGGTGTCGCTTCGCTCGACCCCCGGCTAACCTCTTTCAATCCTTCGGATTGATCCCTTTCTTGCGCGCTAAACAGATACGAATTTGGGCACGAGGAGGCAGGGGGGTGGGGCTACGCCGCGCCTTCGGCTTTCGCCGGGGCCGCCGCGCGCTTGGCGAACCGGCCGCGGCCGCCGCCTTTGGCTCCCGGTTTGGCTTCCCGGGGCGGGAATTCAAAGCCGACTTTCCCTTTTTCGAGCTTCAGGAAGGCGTCGAAGGGGCGGTTGGTTTTGGAGGAGACGAATTTGGTGATGAGGTCGGTTTTGCCGGTCTCGACGAGTTTGCGGGCCTGCTCGATGGGGATGTCGCGCTTGAGGATTTGCCGCCCCATGCGGAAGGTGCATTCGTGGGCGGGGGTGCGCTCGCAGAGGTAGGCGGTTTCGGTGGCGCGGACGGAGGCTTTTTTGCAGACGGGACATTCGCCGACGAGCGGCAGGGCGTTCCAGTCGGCGGGGGCGGCTTCTTCTTCTTTTTTCTCGAATTCGAATTTGGCTTTGTGCTCTTCGTCGAGGAGGAGGGCGGCTTTGAAGGCGCGGCCCATTTTGGAGCGGAAGCCTTCGAGGGGGCCGATTTTGCGTTCGCGCAGGAGGGTTTGCACTTCCTCCGGGGAGAATTCGCGCCCGGCCAGGGTTTTCCAGAAGACGTAGTCGCACTGGGTGCAGCGGTAGGTGCGGTAGTCCTGTTTTAAGGGGTGCGCGCCGCATTTGGGGCAGGTGGCGTCGAGGTTTTCGAAGGCCCCTTCGGGCGGTTCGCCGCCGTTGCGGATTTTCTCGACGATCTGCACGGTCAGTTCGCGGATCTGCCGCATGAATTCTTCGCGCGGGAGCTGGCTTTGCTCCATTTGCTTGAGCTTGAACTCCCATTCGCCGGTCATTTCGGGCCGGGTGAGCGTTTCGACGCCGATGCCGCGCAGGCCGGTGATGAGGGAGATGCCTTTTTGCGTGGCCATCAGTTCGCGCCCCTGGCGCAGGATGTATTCCTGGTAGACGAGGCCTTCGATGACGGCGGCGCGGGTAGCGGGGGTGCCGAGGCCCCGGGCGCTCATGGCTTCGCGCAGGTCTTCGTCGTCGACGAGTTTGCCCGCGCCTTCCATGGCGGAGAGGAGGGTGGCTTCGTTGAAGCGGGCGGGCGGTTTGGTTTCGCTTTCTTTGATGTCGATGCCGAGGGTTTCGGCCTGTTCTCCGGGCAGGACGGGGACGATGGATGCTCCGCCTTCTTCGGTGGCGGCTTCCTTCCCGTAGACGGCCATCCAGCCCGGGTCTTTGATGATTTTGCCTTCGGTTTTGAAGGGCTCGCCCTCCACGCGCGTGATGCGGGTGGTGACTTCAAATTGCGCGGCCGGGAAGAAGACGGCGATGAAGCGCTGGGAGACGAGGCGGAAGATTTTGGCCTCGGCTTCGCTCAAGGTTTTGGGCTCGACGCCGGTGGGGATGATGGCGTTGTGGTCGGTGACTTTGGCGCTGTTGAAGATGCGCCGGTTGGGGTGGATCCAACCGTTGGAAAGGGCTTTTTTGGCGTGCGGGGCAAGGGTGGGCTCCGGGAAATCGGCCATGACGTTCTTCACGTTGGCGAGGTAGTCGTCGGGCAGGTAGCGGGAGTCGGTTCTCGGGTAGGTGAGGGCTTTGTGCCGCTCGTAGAGGGCCTGGGCGATTTGGAGGGTGGTTTTGGCGCTGAAGCCGAAGCGGCCGTTGGCTTCGCGCTGGAGGGTGGTCAGGTCGTAGAGCTGCGGGGCGATCTGGCTGGTGGATTTTTTCTCTTCGGTGACGATGCCGGGTTTGCCTTCGCATTTGGCGCGGAGGGCTTCGGCTTCTTCGCGGGTCCAGATGCGTTCGGCCTTGAGGGTTTCGTCGTCGGCTTTTTTGAAGTGTTCGTCGTACCAGCGGCCGGCGTATTCGCCCGCCTGGACGCCGAAGCGGCCGTGGACTTCAAAGTAGGGGCGCGGTTTGAAGGCGCGGATGCGTTCCTCGCGCTCGACGAGGATGGCGAGGGTGGGGGTCTGGACGCGGCCGGCGGTGGTGAGCCGGAAGCCGCCTTGCTTGGAGTTGAACCACGTCATGCTGCGCGTGGCGTTGATGCCGACGAGCCAGTCGCTCTCGGACCGGCAGACGGCGGCGGCGGCGAGCGGCTGCATCTCGCTGTCGCTGCGCAGGTTGCGGAAGGCGGTGCGGATGGCGTCGGCCGTCATGGACTGGAGCCAGAGGCGCTGGATCGGCTTTTTGCATTTGGCCTGCTGGATCAGGTTGCGAAAGATGAGTTCGCCTTCGCGTCCGGCGTCGCAGGCGTTGATGACGCCTTCCACGTCTTCGCGCTTCATCAACCGTTTGAGGAGCTTGAAGCGGGTTTCGGCTTTGCCGTCGGTGGGGGCAAGCTCGAAGGTTTGGGGCAGGATGGGGAGGTTTTTTATGTCCCACTTGCCGCGTTTGGGTTCCAGGCCTTCGGGAACACAAAGCTCCAGGAGGTGGCCGATTGCGGAAGCGATGACGTATTGCTCGTTTTCGTAGAAATCGCCTTCTTTTTTGAATTTCCCGAGCACCTTGGCGATGTCGCCCGCGACGCTTGGCTTTTCTGCAATGACCAGTGTTTTACCCATTTCAAAGTAACTTTACAAAGTGCTGCCCCGGAAGCTGTTTGACCAGCTTCTTCATTTCAAGGAGGAGGAGCGTAGAGGAGACGGTTCCCGGTGGCAAACCGGATTTCGCGATGACCCGATCGATGGGTGTTTCGTCTTGCGTGATCGCATCGTAAACAGCCTGTTCGCTACCCGTTAGTTGAATGCTCCGCGCCGGGGTGGGCTGGAGGCGCGGGCTTTCGGGGAGCAGGATTTGGAGGTCTTCGAGGATGTCTTCGGCCCCCATGATGAGTTTGGCCCCTTGCTGGATGAGCCGATTGGACCCGGCGGAGGTGGTGCGGTCGATGGGGCCGGGGACGGCGTAGAGGGAGCGCCCCTGGTCGCCCGCTTGCCCGGCGGTGATGAGGGCGCCGCTTTTGAGGCCCGCTTCGACGACGAGGAGGCCGTCGCTCCACCCGCTGACGATGCGGTTGCGCTGGGGAAAGGTTTCCCGGTCGGGGGCGACGGTCATGGGAAATTCGGTGACGACGGCTCCCGAGGAGGCGATTTTTTCCGCCAGGAGGTCGTTTTCGGGCGGGTAGAGGTTCATCAGGCCGGAGCCGAGGACGGCGACGGTGCGGCCTTTGGCGGCGAGGGCTCCCTGGTGGGCGGCGGTGTCGATGCCCCGGGCGAGGCCGCTGACGATGGTCAACCCGGCGTAGGCGAGCTGGTAGGCGAGTTTTTTGGCGCTTTCGAGGCCGTAGTGGCTGGTTTTGCGGGAGCCGACGATGCTCAGGGCGTGGCGGTCGGCTTCCGTGAGGGCTCCCCAGACGTAGAGGACGATGGGGGGATTGTGAATTTCACGCAGGAGCGGGGGGTAGAGGGGGGAGCTTTGGATGAGGACGTGCGCGCCGAAGTCTTCGATGCGGGTCAGCTCGGCCCCGAGGTCGGCGTGGTCTTCCCAGTGGACGATGGCGTCGGCGATTTCGGGCCCGACGCCCGCGGCTTGGCGCAGTTCGTCCGGTTTGGCCAGCAGGATGCGCTGGGGAGAGCCGAAAACCTCCAGCAAACGCCGCAGACGCACGGGTCCCAGTTTGGGAACCATGTTCAGCGCGATGCATGCCTCGGTTTCGTTCACGGCGGGAACGCTATCACAAACGTCAAGCGAACCCAGGAAGAAGCGCTTTGTGTTGCCCGCTTACTTTTTGGCGAGGCGGTAGAACATCACGATCCCCAGGCCGATGAAGAGGATGTTGGGCACCCAGACGAGGTAATACGGGTAGGCGTGGGGGTTGTTGCGCAGGTTGTCGGCGATGACGATGAAGAAGAAGAAGACGAAGGCGACGATGAGGGAAAAGAGGAAGCCGATGGAGGTTTCTTTGCGCTGGGCGGTGACGGCCAGGGGGACGCCGACGAGGGCGAAGGCCAGCGAGGCCAGCGAGAGGGAGAAGCGTTTGTTGACTTCGGTGCGGGTGGCGGTGATTTTTTCTTTGCTGGTGTCCTTGAGGAGCTCTTCCAGGGTCATCTGGCCGGGGCCGCGCCGGCTTTTGTTTTTCTCGTAGAGGGCTTGCAGAGAGATGGGGAAGGCCCCTTCCTGGATGGTGATGTTCTGCTTGATGTGGTCGAGGTCGTAGGGGGCCTGGGCGTCGCGCTGTTCATACTGCGCGTTGATGAGCTGCATGAGGACCTGTTTGTTGACCAGGTCGGT
>JAQTMF010000057.1 GCA_028714515.1 Chthoniobacteraceae bacterium
AATTTTTGAAATCAAATAATTTGACGTTCAACGCACAATGCAATTTTTGCTATCCTCAACCGTTCCAAGTTCTCGATCATTCGAAAAACTCTGGAACCAAACTCTCAAAGATCTCGCTCTTCCTTCAGACTCGATCGGCAACCCGGTTTCCCGGACCACCTCTCCAGCCCTTCAAAAGAGCCGCTCGCCTTGTCGCGAGCCGCGGCTTTCGCCGCTTTCCACCGCTCGGCTTTTGCCGTGGCGGGATGAACAACTTACCGGTTTTTTCGCTGGCGTCAATCGAATCTTTCGATTTTTTTAACGCCCTCAGTCTGACCGACTTGCTGTCCTCCGTTGCGGGGTGAGCACCTTAGCGCATCATCCCGTTCCGTCAACCGTTTTTCGAAGATTTTTTCAGGACCTTCAATCGACCGGTTGGCCAGGCAATCCCTGCCGTTCGTGTGGGAGGCGAACGCTATCAAAGACGGCCCAAGGGTCAACGGTATTTTGGATTTTTTGTCGATTTACTCTGAAACTTTTTCCCGCGCGAATGCTGGCGAATCCTTGTTCGGCGGTCATTTTTAACGTTCCCCCGCCACGCGGAAGCCCTCGGCGACCAATTTTTCCCGCACACGGGCGGGCTGGTCGCCCTGGAGTTCGATCGTCCGTTCTTTGACACAACCTCCACATCCACAGGCGGATCGCAGGCGTTTGGCGAGGTTTTCCAGGAAATCCGCGTCGAGCGCGAGGTCGAACCCGTCGATCACAAGGACGGTTTTTCCGCCGCGATGGGCGGTCTCGCGCCGCAGCACGACACGGCCGCGCTTCGATGGCGCGGCCTCGGGCTGGGCGGCGGGTTGGGGTTCCCCGGCCTCGGGGCCGGACGGCAGCCCCCCCATCTCCAGCCCCGAGAAAGCCTGGAAAAGGCCCCCGCCGGGCTGGGCGCTGGTGGAGATTTTGGATTTGTTGGGACGCGACATGGGAAAACTAGCGGGGCTCGGTGCGCAGGACCGTCCGGGTAAGGTGGCGCGCGCCGGGGGCGATTTCCAGGGCATTGTCGGCGACATTGCCCGTTTCCACACAGACCATGCCGGGCCATTCGTCGTCGCCGAAGTCGGGCATGGAGCGCGCTTTGGCGATCCACGGGTTCCAGACGATGGTGGAGGAGGAGTTTTCTTTTTCCACGAGAATGCGGCGGCGCAACGCGGGGTCGTCGATCACGCAAGCGCCGGCGGTGTCGATATAGGTGCGGTCGGTTTCGGCGGTGAAGCGGATGGGCTCGCCGTCCTGCCGTTTGCGGCGCATGCCGTCGGCTTTGTCGTAATATTCCGCGCCTTCGAGGCCGTGGACGGCGATCTGCCGCACATCGCCGACGTGGAAGTAAGTGTGCAAGGCTTCCTCGCAACGCAGCGGGGCGTTCCCCCGGTTTTCGATCTCCAGTTCCATCGTGAGGGTGGCGGCAACGGTGATCCGGTGGCGGAGCACCCAGTCGGCCGGTTCGCCCCAAAGGGCGCGGCTGGCGTCGTCCGGCTCCAACCGGAGGGTCAGAACGACGGCGCCGTCCGGCTCCTGCACGAGGGATTCCGGCGTCCAGGAGCGCAAACGCGCAAAACCATGAGCCGGGGCGTCGGGATGGCCCTGGCGGGGTCCAAACCAGGGGAAAATGACCGGGACGCCGCCGCGAATCGGTTTGGCGGGGTCAAACCAGCTCTTTTCGCTCAAAAAGAGCAGCGGAGCCTGCCCGGCGGGGGTGAAGCGGGCGACGTGCGCGCCGTGGAGAAAAATTTGCGCCTGGGCCAGCGGCGTGGTGATTTCGTAACGGGGAAGGCCGCCGGGGCCCGTCATGAGCCGCGCGACGCCAGGGAGTTCGAGTGAGGTATCCATGAAGTTGAGAGTGGAAGAAGTTGAGTGTTGAGAGACACCGCGTCCCTTGTAGCCTCCGCTCTCTCAACTCTCAACGTTCAAACGCTCCGCCTCCCGGGCTACCGCCGCTGGGCGACGATGGCGTTGGCGATGCGCGTGGCCACCTGCTCGCGCCAGACCGCGCTGGCGCAGTGCTGGGCTTCGGCCGGGTTGCTCAAATACCCGCATTCCACCAACAGCGCCGGGCCGTCGGATTTGCGTAGCACCCGGTAGCGGGCCGTGCGCACGCCCCGGTCCTCGCCCTCGGGCATGGAGGCCAGCGAATGCTCGATGCGCTCCGCGAGCTGCCAGGTGCCGTGCCGGTTGTGATACGTTTCGGCCCCGTGCACGGCGCGGCGGCGGGTGTCGTTGAAGTGGATCGAGACGAAGACGGACCTGCGATAGGCGTTGGAGCAGTCCACGCGGTCGTCCAGTGTGATAAAGCGATCGTCCGCGCGGGTCATGATGGTGCGGAACCCGGCGGCGCGCAGCTTGCCGTTGATGCGCCGGGCCACATCCAGGGTAAGATCCTTTTCCCGCAACCGCACGCGCCCGCCCCGGGTGGACGCCCCGGAATCGTGGCCGCCGTGGCCCGCATCGACCACCACGGTGTCGAAATCGGTGACATTGTAATAGCCGACCGTCGAACACCCGCTGAGGCAGAGAACGCCCGCCAGCGCAAGGAGCAGCGGCAGCGCGGACCACCGGGCCCGGAGCCGCCGGAGAAGCGCCCCGGCGCAGCACCATCTTTGGGAGAAAATCGGAGGCATCATCGTGTCGCGCAAAGCGCCGTCTTTGATGGGCGCAACCGCGCTGTTTGTCAAGAAACGCGGCCCGGGAAGATCCGCGCGTATTCATCCAGCAAATAACGGTCCGTCATACCGGAGAGATAGTCGCACACCGTGCGGTGCAGGCCGTCGGTCTCGATGCGCCCGGCGGTGTGGGCTCCCAGCAGGTTCGGATTGGCCAGATAGGCGTCGAAAACGCGCCCCAGCATCTCGCAGGCCCGGCGGTTCATCTGGGCCACGTCGGGATGATAATACAGGTTGGCATACAGGAACGCCCGCAGCGCCTGGTTGGCGGTGAAAAGGCGCGCGCTGTAGCCGACGAGCGGGTGGGGCTGCCGCCGCACTTGTTCGACACTCTGGACCCCAGCGGCCGCGATCCGCTCGCAACTCGTCGTGATCACATCCTCCACCTCCCGGTCAATGATGCACCGGATCACGTAGGCGTGGAGTTCCTCCCCTTCGATCTTGGGATAACGGCTCCGCACCCCCTCGCACGCGTCCCGCCAGACCGCCAGTTCCGCAAGCTGCGCGGGGTGGATCAGGTGGCAGTCGAGCCCGTCGTCCAGGTCGTGGCTATAGTAGGCGATCTCGTCGGCGAGATTGGCCACCTGCGCCTCCAGCGACGGGTTCAAATAACACAGCTCGCCGCTGCCGGGCGGGGGTTCGTAAAATTCCCGGTGTTTTTGCAGCCCCTCCAGCAGTTCAAAAGTGAGGTTCAGGCCGTCGATCTCCGGGTATTTCTTCTCGATCCGCTCGACAATGCGCAGGCTTTGCTCGTTGTGGTCAAAGCCGCCATGCTCCCGCATCCGCTCGTTGAGCGCCTCTTCGCCGGAGTGGCCAAACGGCGCGTGCCCCAGGTCGTGCGCCAGCGCGATGGCCTCGGCCAGGTCCTCGTTGAGCCCCAGGGCCCGGGCGATGCACCGCGTGATGGAGACGACCTCCATCGTGTGCGTCAGCCGGGTGCGCAGATGGTCGCCGGTGCCGTTCAGGAAAACCTGCGTCTTGTATTCCAGGCGGCGGAACGCGCGCGAATGGATGATCCGGGCGTAATCCCGCTGGTAATCCGTGCGGAACGGGTGCGGAGGCTCGGGATAACGGCGGCCGGCCGTCTGGGCCGACTTCTGCGCATACGGCGCGAGCAGCACCCCTTCCTGGTCCATCATGATCTGGCGGGTACGGATCATGGCTGACCGGACGGCGGCTCCTTTTTCCGCTCCTCCTCGCGGCCGAAAACCTCGTGGGAAAGGCGGCGGCGCTCGCGCGCGGCCTCGGCGCGCACCACCAGCAAATCATAGAGGGCCAGCAGCCCGAAAGTCAGCGTCAGCCAGAGGCAGCCCCCCCAATAGAGGAGAAAAAGCACCGGGTGCGCCATCAGCCAGTCGTCCAGCAAGAAAATGCCGATCCCCATCACGGCCAGCACGGCGAAGACGAGCCAGGAAAGCACCCGGCGGCGCATCATCCGGTCTCGAAGAATGCCCTTCGTCACCAGCAGGATAAAACTCACGGATTTCGGAAGCATGGGTCACTCAATTCAAGGGAATCCGTTCACCACTCGCGGCATCAAAAAGATGCACCTTTTCCAGCGCGATGTCGAACGCCATCCGCCGCCCCACCCCGCGCGGTTCCTCCCCGGCGGCCCCTCGGATCACCACATCGTGCCCCCCCGTCTGCACCGTGTAAAAAACGTCCGCGCCCGTCGCCTCCACATGCTCCACCAACCCCTGGCAACGGCCGCCGCGCGCCTTGGGCGACTCCGTTTCCAGCGCCGGGCGCACATCCTCCGGCCGGAAACCGAGCGTCATCTCACGCCCCGCCAGCTCTCCCGCGCGTTCCCCCTCCAGCGCCAGCTCCACCGTTCCCTCCGTTTCCTTGAAAACGACACCCGCCTTCCCCGTCTGCACCCGCCCGGCGAGGAAATTCATCTTCGGGCGGCCCAGGAACCCGGCCACGAACCGGTTCGCCGGGCGCTCATACAACGCCCGGGGCGCATCCACGCCCCGGAGCCGCCCGGCCTCGAACAACGCGGCCCGGTGGCCCAGCGTCATCGCCTCCAGGGGATCGGCGGTTGCGTAAAGAAAAGTCGTCTGGAGCCGCTCCTGCCACTTCACCAACTCCGCGCGGAACACGGCGCGCGTCTCGGCGTCCAGCGCGGCGAGAGGATCGTCGAGGAGGATCGCTTTCGGCTGCCCGACAATCGCGCGGGCCAGCGCCACGCGGAGCCGCTGCCCGGCCGTCATCGCCGCCGGGCGCAACGCCAGCGCATCGCCCGCCCCGGTCACTTCCGCCGCGGCCGCCGCCCGTTTCCCCACCTCCGCCTTGGAAAAATGCCGTCCCTTGAGACCCAGCGCGATATTCGCCGCCCCCGTGATTTGGGGAAAAAGCCCCCCCTTCGGCAGCACCAGGGCCACCCCGCGCTCCCGCGGCGGGAGAGCGTTCACCACGCGGCCGCCAACGGAAAGCTCGCCGCCCGAGGGACGCTCCAGCCCGGCCAGGAGCCGGAGCACCGTGGAATTGCCGCAGCCGGACGGCCCGGCGAGGACGAGGAACTCGCGGTCCCGCGCCTCCAGGTTCACATCCTGCAACGCGCCGCCACCGGGAATGGGGGCCTGAATATTGGTGAGGGAAACTTGGGCCATGCCTTTTGGAAACGATCCGCCCCAGAATAGAAGCCGCCCCGCCGTGGGCAAGCGCAAAGGAAGGCGGGCAGGCCAGCGGCGTTGGCAGCAGCCGTCATCCCGAGCGCGGCGAGGGATCTCTCCGCAATCCCAGAGCACTGCGACAAACAAAGCCCCGAGACGCTTGCGGGCTCCCTCACGTTCGTTCGGGATGACAAGCATGTCGGCCGGCGCGCACAAACAGGAACGCGCTACGCCCCTTCTTTGCCCGGCTTCCTCCGGCGTGCGAGCGCCCGCTTGATCCGGTCCGCGCGTTCGTTGTCCGGTGCCGGAATTCCGGACAACAAATCCCGGGGCTCCGCCTCCAGGTATTGGGAAATCAGCGCAAACGTCGTGATCGAAAACGGATGAACGCCCCGTTCCATATTACTCACCGTTTGCCAATGCAGCCCCAGCAACTCCGCCAGACATTCCTGGGTCAGCCCGGCCTTCAACCGAGCCGCGCGGATATTCTTCCCTATCGCCTGAAGCATTTTGCGTTCGGTCACATCAGAGTATCGTCTCAAAGCAGCATCAACCTGTCCCAGGCGCAGCCAAGCGCTTTCTGAAGTCTGAATGCCGTCGTAATCAGGATGTTGATTTCGCCCGCCTCGATTTTTTGCACGGTTCGAATATTCAAATCGGCTAATTCCGCCAGCTTTTCTTGCGTCAGTTGGCGGGTGGTCCGTTCCCGCCGCACGTTTGCGCCAAAATGAGATAAGAGGGAAGGGATGGTTGTTTTGGGAGGCACGCCCTATTAAGGCGTAAATCTCCGCTTGACTAGAACGGCGTATTGGGGCGTAAAATTTCGCGCATTTAGAAATACCGACCTTCCTCCAAGCAAATTCAATCCCTGGAACCTATGAACACCGATCAGGAATTCCCGCCAGACGCGTTTTCTTCACCCCAGCGCCAGCCAACCCGTCCCCACACGCCTTACTGGGCAGGCCGCCTGTGCAAACTGGTTCGCAACGTGGAACAGGCCGAAGAAATGCGCGACAAAGCGCGGGCGGCGCTTTTGGAAGCGGAGGAACTCTTCGATAGTACGCTGGAAGTGTTGCATCATTATTATAGCCGCCTCCCTTTGCAGATTCCCACGACCGATAAAGCGTTGGAAAAAGTGAATCGGCTTACGGCGGCATGGCTGCAGCGCGGAAAAAACGGATCAACCGATAAGTGACCCGTCGCACCTCGGTCCCAAACCCCAAAGCGGCCTCCCCCTACTGCATCGGGTATTCCACCTCGCCCGTCATCCGCACGTCGTCGCCGAAGCGTTCATAGGCGGGGTTCACGATCCGGGGAGCCTCGGCGCTCGATCCCACGCCCAGCCCGCCGGTCGCGAGCACCGGCCCGCCCAACAGCAGCGGGGCCACGTAAAAGCAGACCTGGTTCACCAGCCGTTCGTCGAACGCTTCGCCCAGCACCCGCATCCCCCCCTCGATGAGCACGCTGGTCACGTTCCGGCGGCCCAGGTCCGCGAGCACTTCGCGCAAGGGGCGGCCCGTGAAGACGAGCGTCCGGTCCCGGTGTTCATCGGTGAAAACGGCGGCCTCCGGCGGCAGGTTGCCGGTTTGGCTGACGATGACGCGCCAGGGCTGCGGGCGGCCTTCCATCGTCTCCGGCGGAAGCCCGCGCACCGTCAACTGCGGGTTGTCGGCGCGGAGCGTTCCCCCGCCGACGAGGATGGCGTCCACCCGGGCGCGCAGTTGATGCGTATCGGCCCGCGAGGCCTCGTTGGTGATCCAGCGCGACTCCCCCGGCGCGCGGCTGATGCGGCCGTCGAGCGACATCCCGGCTTTCGCGATCACCCACGGCATCCGCGTCACGATCCAATGGTTGAACGCGAGGTTCAGCCGGCGGCACTCCTCTTCCAACACCCCCACGCGGACTTCCACGCCGCCCGCGCGCAAAATCTCCACCCCGCGCCCGGCGTGGGCGGGGTTCGGGTCCAGCGTGCCGATGACGACGCGCCCGATGCCCGCCTCCAGGATGGCGCGGGTGCAAGGCGGCGTGCGCCCCTGGGTGGAGCACGGCTCCAAAGTGACGTAAAGCGTGGCCCCTCGCGCCCGCGACGGATCGGAAAGCGAACGGAGCGCCTCGACCTCGGCGTGCGGCATCCCGGCCCGATGGTGCCAGCCGCTGCCGACAATTCCGGGCTCGTCTCCCTCCCCGCCGCGCACAATCACCGCGCCGACGGCCGGGTTGGGGCTGGTGCGTCCCACGCCCCGGCGCGCTTCGGCCAGGGCGGCTTGCAGGAAGCGCTCGTCAAAAGACTCGGGAAACGCGGGATCGCTCACGCCGCCCATCAAACCGCAAAAGCAGGTCCCGGGGAAGCCGGAATCCAGGCAAAACAGATTGCGCCATTTTGGCGCACTTTGCGTCCCGCCCGATTCCGGTCAACTGCGCCATTTTTACACACATTTCCCGGGTGGGACAAAACGGCATTTTTGCGTAACTTACAGAACAGCAATCCCTTAGGATCATGGTATCCCCTTCCGCGTTTTCAGGCATTGGATAAGCTCTCCAGGGAGGCGTCAAACGAATCCTTCAAGCAATCGAAAGGAGAAACACTTATGAACTTAATCCGTTATCAAGAACCCGAATTGGCCACCTGGTCGCCCCTGAACCGGCTCGCTTCGCTCCGCGAAGAAATGAATCGGCTCCTGGACGGCTCGCTGGCCGGATTTGCCGGGAGCGCCGGTCTTTTTGGCGGTTGGAGCCCCACCGTGGATGTCTTCCAAGACAAGGACAACGTCGTCGTCAAAGCCGAGCTGCCGGGCATGAAAAAGGAGGATATTGAGATCACCTTCCAGGAGGGAATGCTGACGATCTGCGGCGAGCGCAAGCAGGAGTCGCAAGTGCAGGAGGGCGAAGTCTTCCGCAGCGAGCGCTTCTTCGGGAAGTTCCACCGGACCGTATCGATGCCGACCAAAGTCGAGGCCGACAAGATCAAAGCCTCCTACAAAGACGGCATCCTGAGCATCCAACTGCCCAAAGCCGCCGAGGCGAAGGCGAAACAAATCGACGTCTCCGTCTCCTAGCCTCCAAACCATCAACCAACAGAAGACCTATGACCACACACGCAGCTCATGCAGCCACCGCCCTCGAAAGACCGGCGGAACAACAACAAGCCTCCCGGCTTCCCGCCTGGGAGCAGCCGTCCGCCAATATCCGGGAAGAACGCGACGCCTACGTGCTGGAACTCGAAATGCCCGGCGTCAGCAAGACCGGCATTGAAGTCACCGTGGAGCAGAACGAACTGACCATCGTGGGCCACCGCAGCGATGTCCAACCGCAAGGCGAAGCGGTCTACCAGGAATCCCATCGAGCGGACTACCGGCGCAGCTTCGAACTGGACCCCTCCATCAACTCCGGGAAAATCCACGCGAAAATGGAGCAGGGCATCCTGACGCTCACGCTGCCCAAAGCGGAGAGCATCAAGCCCCGCAAGATCCAGGTCGCCGACTGACCGGCCCCATCCGAAAGAGGGAAAAAACAAGAAGGAGGCGTGCGGATTGCAACATCCCGCGCCTTCTCGTTTTCAGGCGCTTTCCATTTTCCAGGCGGGCTCCAGGCGGTGAACCCCGCGAGGCGCGTAGCCAAGTCCCCCGGAAATCCCCAGCAGGTCGGCCATCAGGTAGATGATGCTCAGCCACATCTCGGTGCCCTGCAAATCGGCCTCCGGTTGCGCCAGGTCAAAGCCGAAACCCCGGCCGTCCCGCCAACAAGAGAGCACGCCAGGGAGACGCTCCCGCATCCACTCTTCCGCCTCGGCGCGGCGATGGCGGGTTTGCCGCAGGCAAAGCCAGAGCGGATGCACCACGTCGAGAACATTGCAAGCATTGCTCTTTCCGCCGAAAAACGCGGTATCGCGGCTGTGCAAGAGGATCGTATCGATGCTCCGGGCGGGGTGCGGCAACGGGCGGCCGAATTGCGCGTAGGCTCCGCGCGTCAGCCGGTAAAAGCCGTTCACCGGCTGCTGCCAGTGCGTCTCCTCCGACCACCGCCCCCACATCCCGGTTTCCGGGTTGCACGCGGCATCCAGCCAGCCGGCCAAAGCGGGCATCTCGACGTTCTGCCCGAACGTCTTGGCGTTGACATAGAGGCAGGAGGCGTAGCAGTCGATCCAGTCGCCCGCGCCCCAGGCTCCCGTCTGCCAATTCAACGACTGGAGCCCCGCCACGAGACGCCCGGCCGGGATCTGCGCGGCGTTGCTCACCGGAAAGCGCATCTCCGCGCCCAGGCATTCCAGGGCGTATTGCACGATCATTGTATTATAGCGGCCCTCCTGGTCGGGATGAGGAGCGGGGGGCGGATCGAAGGCGCGGTCCTCCTCGAGATGCTCGGGCACGAGGCCGGTTTGCGGGTTTTGAAAGGATTGCAGCTGGGACACGAACTCCGCCGGGGAAAATCCGGGAGGCGTCATCCCAAACAGGGCGGCCACCTCCACGGCATCGCACCAGGGGCGGACGCGCTTGCGCTCCCCCGGGCGGTTCACGAAACAGGGTTCGCCGCTCTCCGTGCGTTCCTGGTAGCGCTCCAGCAGAGGGATCACCTGGCGCTTCACCCGCTCGCCAAAGGCCCGGAGCTGCCCGGCAAGCGAGGAATCCTCCGGCCTGGCGCGTTTGCGCATGCGGATGAGGCGCGCGGGGTTGCCCGCCACGATGGCATACGCAGGCACATCCCGGGTCACAACGGCTCCCGCCCCCACAATGGCGTGGCTGCCAATCGTCACGCCGTCCAATAGCACCGCGTGGGAGCCGATCCAAACATCGTCGCCCAGCCGGATCCCCTTGGACGTATTCGGCTGGCAGCGGATGGGAACCTCCGTGTCCGCAAAACCGTGGTTCATGCCGATCAGACAGGCATGGGCGCCAATCCGCACATCGTCGCCCCCGTGCACATTGTCACGGAGCGTGGCAAACGGGTTCACCGAACAGTGGCGGCCCAGACGCACCCCGCCGGTAACGTAGGCATGGGCCGCGACGATGCTGTCCGCCCCCAAATGCAACGCCTTCTCGCCATAGGCCATGATGGCCGCCTCCGGCGAAACGTAACAGCGCTCGCCCAGCACCGCGCCGCACTGCCCCAGCGCGGCCTGGTGGCGCCGCTGCACCTCGCGTTCCTCCGGCGTGGCTGCCTTCTGAAATTCCCAGGGGCAATAATCGAACATTTTCTGACGGCAAGGATTCATAAAAAGAGAAAGAAGTTGGTTTTATGTGATCGCCGCTGATAATCACGGGCTATAAAACAAAGAGCAAGAGGGAGAGTTGAATCCATGAGTTGGCTTTTTGTCGCACCGCACCGCCATGCGTAACGCCTTTTACCGCCCCCACCCCAAGCCGTCTGTTTTGCTCCCGCTGAACGTCCGCTCCACCGGCCATTACCGCCTGGAGAAGGGGGCCGAGGAACGCCGCGAAGCCGGCCGCTTCGAGCAACTTTTTTGGTGCGTGGACGGTAGCGGAACCGCCGAGACGCCGTCCGGGAGAATTCCATTGGGCGCGGGAACCGTGTTTTTCTTTTACGAGGGCGAACCGCAAAGCCTCCAGGCCGGGCCGGACGGATTGGAATACCGCTGGCTGACGCTGGACGGGCCCGCGTCGCGTTCCACACTTCAAGCCTTTGGGTTGGAGCGCGTCCAGGAGTCGCCCCCCTGCCCCGCAAGCCTCTTCCGCCGCCTGGAGCGCTGGGTGCGGGAGGCCATGGCCGGAGGAGAACGCACCACCTCCCAGATCGCCTATGAAATTCTCCTCACGGCTTCCCGCGTCTCCCCGGCGCGCGGAGGCGGGATCGCCCACGAGTCAGCCGTGCGGGCGGCCAAGGAGCTTTTCCAGAACCGCTTCACCGACGCCCGCCTGGACGTCACGCAGGTGGCGGCTTCTCTGAAGATCCACCGCTCCACCCTGTACCGGGGATTCCGCAAACTCTACGGCGTTTCACCCGTCCAATACCTTAGCCGCCTGCGGATCAACCATGCGCTGCAATTGCTCAAGGAAACCGCGCTGCCCGCCGCGGACATCGCCGTCCGCTCGGGCATCAGCGATGTCTGCTACCTCTCGCGCCTGCTGCGCCAAACGACCGGGGCGGGCCCCAGGGAACTGCGCAAGAAAATGCGGTCCTGAGGCCCATCTATTACAAGCCCTTGCCGAGCAGCACCTTGCCAGCGCGCCCCCCTTGCAGGGCGCGGGTGACGGCTTCCTGGATCTCCGTCACCGGGTAAACGCGGTCGATGGGCGTCTTAAACGCGCCCTCGCGCGCCATGCCGAGAAGCTCGGCATACATCGCCCGGGCGTCCGCCTCGGTGGCGCTTTGGTACCACCGCGTCATCCAGAAACCGAGGAACCGGATGTCCTTGAAAATGAGCAGGCCGGTGGGGATCTTCATCGGCTGGCGGCTCATCGCGCCAAAGGTGATCACCTTGCCGCCCTGAGCCAGCGCATTGGCCACGCGCGTGGCGCTCTCGCCGCCCACGGAGTTGAGGCCGAGGTAGATTTTCGCGCCCTCGGTGCGGGCCTTGATTTCCGCCTTGGCGTTGTCGTCATCCAGCAGCACCACGTCGCCCCCGGCGGCCGTCAGTTCCTCGATCAACTCGGGACGCCGCACGAGACTCACCGTGCGCAGGCCGATCTTTTGCGCGATGGCGATCACCGCGCGGCCCACGCCGGAGTTGCCCGCGTTCTGCACCACCCACGCGCCGGGCTGGGGCGCGACAAAATCATGCAGCATCCGCCAGGCGGTGCACGGGTTGATCTTGATCATCGCGGCCTCCGCGTACGGAACGCCCTCGGGAACCGGGAAAAGGCTCTCCGCTTCGACAACGCCCCCCTCGCGCCACGTGCCGTAGCCATGCGGCAGCAGCACGGCCTGGCCCGGCTGGAACCCCGTCACTCCGGGCCCCACTTCCGCCACGGTGGCGACCCCTTCCACGCCCGGCGTGGCGGGCAGCGGATAACGGACGGGGTATTTGCCCTCGACGGTGTTCAAATCGGCCGGGTTGATCGGCGCGAGCACGTTCTCCACCAGCACCTGGCCCGGCCCGGGCGCGGCGGCGGGCAGATCAACCACTTCGACGGTTTCGGCGGGAACGCCATACTGGCGGTAAACAACGGCTTTTGGCATAAACTTCCTTTCGTAAAAACGGGTTTCGGCGAGCGGGCAGAGTCGCCCGGAAAACGGGGCCGGGTCAATCCCATTCCACGGCCGGGAAAAAGGCTTGCACCGGGACGGCAAAGCCGCAACGTTCCACGGATGTCTCTTCATCGGCAAGGCCAGGTGATGGCCCTTCAGGGAGTGGCGATCAATGTGGTGCTCGCGATTGTCAAAATCAGCGCCGGGTTGATCGGGCACGCCTATGCCTTGATCGCCGACGGCGTGGAGTCGATGCTGGATGTGGGCAGCTCGCTCATTATCTGGAGCGGCCTCAAATTCGCCGAAAAACCGCCGGACGAGGAGCACCCCTACGGCCACGGCAAGGCGGAACCCATCGCCGGAATCATCGTCTCCCTTTGCGTCATGGGAGCGGCCGTCGGGCTGGCCTACGAAAGCATCCAGGGGCTCCGGGCCGCCGAGCCCGTGATGCCCAAGCCGTTTACGCTGATCGTGCTGGTGGGCGTGGTCGTGATTAAGGAATTCCTGTTCCGGCGCGTGGCCAAGCTCGGGAAAGAAGCCGGGAGCACGGCGCTCAAAACGGAAGCCTGGCACCAGCGCAGCGACGCCATCACCTCGGCCGCCGGGTTCATCGGCATCTCCATCGCCCTCCTCGGGGGGAAAGGCTACGAGCAGGCCGACAAATGGGCCGCGCTCGCGGCGTGCGCGGTCATCGCCATCAACGGCATCCTGCTCCTCATCCCCGCGTTCCTCGAAATCATGGACACGGCCCCCGCCGGGGAAGTCAGCGGGGAGATCCGGGCCACGGCGGGCGCGGTCCCGGGCGTCCGGCAGATCGACAAATGCTACGTGCGCAAAATGGGCCTGGAGTACTACATCGACATCCACGTGCAAGTGGACGGGGACCTGAGCGTGCGCGAGGGGCACCGCATCGCCCACGAGGTGAAAGACCACTTGAGGGAAAAACATCCCGCCGTGCGCGACGTGCTCGTGCATATCGAGCCGGATTAGCCACTTTCCCGTTGCCAGGAACGCAAATCACCGATAGTCTTCCTCTTCCCAAACGGCGCGTTCGTCTAGTGGTTAGGACACAGCCCTCTCAAGGCTGGCGCACGGGTTCGACTCCCGTACGCGCTGCCAATTCCGTTTTCGTCCCTTTCACCCCTCCCTTTTTCCCGGGAGGGTTTCTTTTTTCCGGCAAAAAGGCCGCTCCGCGCGATATAGGGAACAAATGGCACGCATTGCTCTCCTCCTCGCCTTTCTGGGAATGCTCGGCACCGCCGCCGCGGAATCGGCGCTGCAATGGGACCGCAAAACCGTGGAAGCCTCCCTTGCCCCCGGGGAAAAAACGCTTCGCGCGGAATTCGGCTTCGTCAACACCTCCCAGGCCCCCGTCACGATCGACTCGGTTAAATCAAGCTGCGGCTGCACGACGGCCGGGCTGGAAAAGAAAGTCTACCAACCGGGCGAACATGGCCGGATCACCGCCGTTTTCACCCCCGGCTCGCGCAAGGGAACGCAGGTCAAGGGGATCCGCGTGGCTGTCCGGGGAGAGCGGGAGCCCATCATTTTGACCCTCGTGTCGCACATCGGCCCGGCGCTCCAGATCGCCCCGTCGCTGGTATTCTGGCGAGCCGGGGATGCGCCCCGCCCCAAAACGCTCCGGGTGACGGTTCCGGCGGAAATGGGGCTGCGCGTGAACCGCGTCACCAGCAATGATCCGCGCATGGACGCCGTGTTGGAACCGGACAAGGGGGGCGGCTACCACGTTACCGTGACTCCCAAGGCGACCGACCGGCCCATCACGGCGGTGTTGACGCTCCAGGCCGTGACCCGCGAGGGGGAGGCAAAAGCGTTCCAGGCGTATGCGCAGGTCAAGTAAGGGCGTGCGAACGCTGCGCGAGGCGGGCGGGCTTCTCCTGGCCGCCGCTCTGCTGGCGCTGGCGGCCGCGTGGGAAAGAGGGCCGCTCCAAAGCGTCGGCGAGATAGCGCAGGAAATTACCCTGACCGAAGCCCTTCACCGCCAGCCGCCGCCACTGTGGATCGACGCCCGCTCCACCGCCGAATACGACGCGGGCCACGCGCCCGGCGCACGCCTGCTCAACCCGGAGAACTGGGAGCAATCCGTCCCGGGCGTTCTGGAAGCCTGGGAGCCGGGCCGCTGCGCCGTGGTTTACTGCGGCACGCCCGGCGGCGAGGCCAGCCGGGAAGTGGCCGAGCGGTTGCGGACGTTCCAGCTCGGCCCGGTGTTCGTTTTGCAAGGAGGGTGGACCGCATGGAACCGCCGCTGAAACGTTGGAGCCGCGTCGGCCTACGGCTGCTGGTGGGCGGGGTATTCGTCGTGGCCGGCACGCTCAAGGCGGCGGAGCCGGGAGCGTTTCTCACCTCCATCGAGAACTACCAGATCCTCCCCCACATGCTGGCGGTGGCGGCGGCGTTTTATCTCCCCTTTTTGGAGATTCTCTGCGGCGGCTGCCTCATCCTGCGGCGCTGCCAGGCGGGGGCGCTGGCGCTGCTCGGCGGCATGCTGCTGGTCTTCATCACCGCGCTGGTCATCGCCTGGGGGCGCGGGCTCAACATCGCCTGCGGCTGCTTTGGCGATGGGGGCGAGCCGGGACGCTATGGGCTGGAGCTCTCCCGCGACCTGGTGTTGCTGGGCGCGGTCGGCTGGCTTTGGTGGCGGGAGCGCGAATAGCGGGCCGTTTACGGGCGGCACGGAGTGCCGCGTATCTGTTTAGCGCGCAAAAAAGAAATCAATCCGAAGGATTGAAAGAGGGTAGCCGGGGGTCGAGCGGAGCGACACCCCCGGTATGCTTGAGACGTTTATCTCACCCCGGAAG
>JAQTMF010000058.1:0-1492 GCA_028714515.1 Chthoniobacteraceae bacterium
AACTCAGATTCTGGGCTCATCATCGCAATAATGCCGCCACTACGATCCGCTGGCTTTTTACCACCGACGATGCCCGCATTAAACTCATCAAACTTTACCCTTCGCTTCCTGCGTGACAGCCCACTAGTAAGGCGAGACGATCACGCGGCGGTTCGGATCCAGGGCCGGCCCTTGCGGCGTGAAAATCGGCGCGGGATCGACGTTGCGCAGCGTGTAGCTCTTCAGCACAAACTCCGGGTAGAACCCGTTGCTGGCCGGTTCATAAATCGTCGCGCCGGAGAAAGACCCGGTGAGCTTGTACTCATACCCGTTGTCGATGCCCAGCGTGCCTTGGTCCCGGTCGGGGGCCAGTTTCTGGTTCTCGTTGAGCATCACCAGTTTCGCCGTTGTCCACGGCTGGCGGGGTTTGCGGACGTAGCCCCAGAACTTGTAGTCCGTTTTGTAGTACCGCCGCGCGATGTAGTAATCGCCCGGCGGCTCGGCCTGGATTTCCGCGTTCATGGCCGCCCGCGCGGTAGTCACCGATTTGCTTTCGGAAAGCGTCGCGCAACCGGATAGCGCGCTGGCGGCCGCCAGAACGGCCGCGGCAAAGAGAACGGGTTTCATGGGAAAAAAGGGATGTTTTATACCCCGAGCTTTTCCAGGAGCGGGGCGATCCACGCGCCGAGATCCTGTTCCTGGAGCGACGGCGGTTGCGGCGTGTTCCCGAGCAGGTGCCATTTCTCCGTGTGCTCCACGGCCTGCCCCGGTTGCAGGGTGCGCAGCGGGCTCAAGGTCTCCATTTCCAGCATGAACGGGTTGGTGAACGTCTCGAAGTTGCAGCCAAAGTCGGTGTAGTTGGCCCGTTCCTCGTGTTCAAAGGATTTGACGAAGAGCGTCTCGCCGTTGAGGTAGGCGACCCATTTTTCTTTGTGGGCCAGGCCCAGCTTGGTGGGGCCGCCGTCCGCCGTCTGGCGCAGGGTGATGAACTCGCTGCCGAAGCGGTAGCGCGGGTCGGTCATGTCCACGTAGGGCCACAGGACCATCAGGCGATTGGGGAGCAGATCGCGCGGGTGCTCGCCCAGCGCGGGCAGCGGGATGATCTCCAGGCCGCCGGGAGCCATGACGCTCAGCCCCCAGGAGGCGACTTCCACGGAGCGGTCGCTTTCGTTGACGACGCGGTGGTGGATCGTCACTTCCGCGGAGTCCTCGGCCAGCGTGACGGTCATGATTTTGCGCAGGTTCCACGGGGCGGCGGGGGCGGTGTCCAGCCGGATGCCGTTGGGCAGGAACTCGTGCGTCACGGGGGAGTTGTCGATGGAATAGCTCGCTTCCCCCTCCGGGGCGATCCAGAGCCGGTGGCCGCCGCGGATCATCCACTCCGACTCGCCGCTGCCGCCGAGCTGCTCGGGGTAGATCTTGAAGACGTTGTGGCTTTGCGGGGTTTTGTAAGAGATGATGCGGGGGCCGACGTCGAGGGTGATGATGAGTTCGGCGTGGTCGTTGCGTAGGG
>JAQTMF010000058.1:1502-15059 GCA_028714515.1 Chthoniobacteraceae bacterium
GGGAGGCATTATGCGGCCATCCTTCGTAGGGAACTTTCTGGATTTGCGTGGCTGGTTGTGAATTGAAAGAAAGGGGGAAGCAGCGCCCCTAGATTCTCCGGGAGTGCCGCGAATGAAAAGAAAAATGGACGGCCCGCCTCCGGGAAAAAAATCCCGCGAGCCCAGGAAAGGAACTTACTGCCGCCGTTGCCCTTTGCCGACCGGGAACACCCAGCGATGGTAGAGGAGGAACTTGAAGCCGCCGATGAAAAACTGGGTCGCCACGATGTCGAGATCAAGGGGAACCCGCCCCGCGAGACGGAGGGAGAAGTTGAAATCGAAGTGCTTGAGGAGGGAGAGCGTCGTCGAGGAAACCGCCCACATCACGACCACGGCCGCGATGTAGCGGGCCAGCGCGTCGCGCCGCCGCGAATCGCCGCGGAAGTTCACGAAATAGTTCCACAGGAAAAAGAACGTGGTGCTCAGCCCGATGCTGCACGCCGAAATCGCCGTCAGGGACAGGCTGGTGTGCCCTTTCAGATAGTGAAACGGCGTCGAAATGCAGTAGTAATTAACCACCGCCCCCGCGAGAAACCAGAAGATCCGCGAACGCAGCGTTTGCCGGCTCCCGGCCGTGGCCGGCGCGAGAGACGCCTCTTCGGGTTGGCCCCCGTTGAGCGGCGCGGAAAGAGATGGGGATGACGACTGATCCATACGATATCTAACCCCGTCCCGAACGCCAAAGCAATCCCATCGTTCAAACGCCGACACCACGCTAGTGTCCTGTCAGACAAGTTTGCAAAATAAGTCCGAGCCCATTTTTCGTATTTTTCAAGGCGCGACCGAGAGGCAATATCTGAAGATATGTATCTGTTTAGCCAGGAGGTAGGAAGCGCGAATCAAGAGAAAGAACCCCGAAGGGGTTCCAGACGTTAGCCGGTGGTTGAGGCGCGGCCACGCGCCGACACCACCGGAACAGGTTCGCAATGAAAATCACCCCGGAAGGGGTGGCAGCGGTTCTACCACCCCTTCCGGGGTGAGATAAACGTCTCAAGCATACCGGGGGTGTCGCTTCGCTCGACCCCCGGCTACCCTCTTTCAATCCTTCGGATTGATTTCTTTTTTGCGCGCTAAACGGATACGAAGATATTGCCCGAGGAAGCAACGCCGAAAAATCGGAAAAGGGGCCGGAATTATGCAGTTCATTTGTCTGACAGGACGCTAGCTTCGGCGGACCGCCGCGGCCCGTCTCCGTGTCCTCTTTTTGGGGGCGGCCGGGGGCAGGCGCGCCGGTTCCTCGCAAAGCGTGTCGAGCAAGCGCACCCAATCACACCAGGCCTCCTCGGAAATCAGCGGATTGCCCGGGTGAATCCACTGGGCCGGGGTGCCCCGGCAACCCCGTGTGGGGCAGCGCAGCCGGGGGATGCCGCAGCGGTCCCACGTCACCCGCACCTGGCGGCCCTGGAACGTCCGTTCGCACAGCACGCATTGGCGGGTTTCCTCCAGCGAACGCCATGGCCGCACGCCCTCCGCGGCGCGGAGCAACTGCCATTTCACATCATCCTCCCATCTGCTGCAATTTTGCTTCATAGGTGCTCTCCTTGCCCTCCGCTTGGCGGGGGTGACACCATGGCGCGGCCCGCGCGGCGGCGCAATCGGGTGGTGGCTGTTCAAGCGTTGGTGCAATCCCCGAGCAAAGAGGGCATCGGGGAATCCTGTATTGACAAACTAGGAGTGTGCGGGGTTGCACCCTCCCCCCTCCCGTGCCTACTCTCGGCCGAGGTCCGGTTATTTTTCAGAATTCTACCCTAACGATGGAACCGTTTTCCCCCGGAAAACCGATCTCCGTTACCCACCCCATGTTAGCTCCAATGAAACCCTTAGATACCAAAGCCAAAGTCCTTATCGTGGATGACCATCCCATTGTTCGGCAGGGGTTGGTGCAACTGCTCAACTGCGAACCCGATTTCATGGTCTGCGCGGAGGCGGGCAACGCCCGCAAAGCCATGGCGGCCATCGCGGAAGCCAAGCCGGACCTTGGCATCGTCGATATCACCTTGCAAGGCACCAACGGGATCGAGCTGATCAAGAATATCGTCGCCCAGTGGCCGGACTTCCCCGTGCTCGTCCTCTCCATGCATGACGAATCGCTCTACGCCGAACGCGCCCTGCGCGCCGGGGCCAAGGGCTACGTCATGAAGCAGGAAGCGCCCGAGAAATTGACCGGAGCCCTGCGGCGCATCCTCAACGGGCAGATCTACGTCTCCGAGAAACTGGCCGACAAAATGATGCGCAAGGCCATCGACGGCAAGGCGTTGCAAGATACGTCCCCCGTGGCCATCCTCTCCGACCGCGAACTGGAGGTCCTGCAGCTCATCGGCCAGGGGCACGGCACCCGGCAGATCGCCGAAGACCTGAACTTGAGCGTCAAGACCATCGAGAGCCACCGGGCTCACATCAAAGAGAAGCTCAACCTCAAGACCGCGCCGGAGATGGTCCGCTTCGCCGTTCAGTGGGTGAACCAGGGGGCGCTGTAGGATTTTCCCCGCTCCCTTTCCCGGCGTCTCCCCGCCGTCTTATCAAGCCCGCGGATGGGCTTGGTCGTAGACTTTCTTCATCCGCTCCACGGAGACATGGGTGTAGATCTGCGTGGTGGAAAGGCTGGCGTGGCCCAGCAGGCTTTGCACGCTGCGCAAATCCGCCCCGTTATCCAGCAGATGCGTGGCAAAGGAGTGCCGCAGCTTGTGGGGGGTGATCCCCCGGGGCAGCCCCGCCAGGAGGACGTATTTCTCCACCATCACGGTGATATTGCGGGTGGAAAGGCGCTTGCGCAGCTTGGAGAGAAAGAGGGGGCCCGCGACTACTTCGGCCGCCTGCCGGTAGGCGGCGATGGCTTTGAGCGCGGGCAGGCCGACCGGGCAGACCCGCTCCTTGCGCCCCTTGCCGAGAACGCGGACGGTTTCCGAATACGGGTCGAGATCTTCGGTATTGAGCCCGGCCAGCTCGGAGAGACGCAGCCCGGCCGAGTAAAAAAGCTCCAAAATGGCGGCATCGCGCACCGGGAGCCACGCCGGAGCCTTGGGCGTCGGCTTCACCCGCAGCGGGGCGGAAAGGAGGTCGTCCACCTGCCGAGGGGTGAGAACGACGGGGAGTTTCCGGTCGGCCTTGGGGAGCTGGACCGCCTTGAGCGGGTTCTCCTTGAGCCGGAAACGCTCGGCCAGGAATTTGTAAAACGTCCGCAGGGCGGCGAAGTGGAGCCGGACGGTGGCGCGCGCGGCCCCGCCCTTCATCATCTCGAAGAGGTAGCGCCGGAAGTGGTCCGGCTGGCACTCGCGCCACGGCGGCGGGTTCCCGCTGGCGCGGAACGCCTCCAGCGCCTGCCGGTAATTGGCCAGCGTGCGCGCCGCCAGGTTGCGCTCGGCGTCCATGGCGTCGAGAAAGGTCTCCACATAGCGGTCTTTGGCGGGGGGCTTCATCCTACAATTTCCGGTAATACCGCAGCGCCTCGATCTTGGGGGTGATCCGGCTCAAGGGGTACAACCCCCGGCGAGCGCCCGCGCCGGGGTCGCGGATGAGGTAATCGAAGCCTTTTTTCCCCGCGATGACGACAAAATGCGTCGGGCCGCCGGGAAACCGGAGGCGCACGATGACGGGGTTGCCGCGCAGGAGGTTCCAGTCGATCCGGGCGAAGGAGGGATCGTCCTCGTAGGCTTTGGCGCAACGGTTGGGCGCGTATTCGGCGGCCTTTTCCCAAATCAGGATGCCCTCGCCGACGTAACCGCCGTGCCGGGTGAGGAACCGGTTCAGGCGGCCGGGGTCGGTGTCGATGCCGTAGCTGGCCAGGACCATGGCGGCCGAACTGACGGCGCACCCCTCGGCATGCAGCGTTCCCGCCGAGGTTCCGAGCCGGTCGCCGCCCCAGCGCGGATCGCCCTGGGCGAAAATCGGCACCTTCAACTCCAGCCGCCACGGCAGGTAAAGGCCGCCCCGCGAAGCAAGCGGGCTGTGGGGCCGCGCCCAATAGACGGCTCCGAAAATCAGCGCGAGGAGCACGAGGGCTCCCAAGATACGCGGGAACCAGCGGCGGCGGGATTTGGCGGAAGAGGAAGGCATGTTCTAGGGTCTGTTCACGCGCATTCTCAAGAGACAAAGGAGGGTACGCAGATTACACAGATTTTCGCAGATTCCCGGAAGGACAAAAAGGGATTCAATCTGCGGCCATCTGCGAAATCCGCGGATAAACCTCTTTGAATGCGCGAACAGACCCTAACAGTCCCCTTTGACTACGCAAGTGAGGTTGCGGTCGCCGAAGACGTTATCCACGCGGCCCACGGCGGGCCAGAACTTGTTTTCGCGGATCCAGGCGCTCGGGAACGCCCCCTGCTCGCGCGGGTAAGGCCGGGCCCAGGCGTCGCCGGCGACGGCTTGCGCCGTGTGGGGGGCGTGCTTGAGCGGGTTCTCCTTGGGGTCCAGCGCGCCGGATTCCACGGCGAGGATCTCGGCGTGGATGGCGATCATGGCGTCGCAGAAGCGGTCCAGCTCCTCCTTCGGCTCGCTTTCGGTCGGCTCGACCATGAGGGTGCCGGGGACGGGCCAGGACATGGTGGGCGCGTGGAACCCGTAGTCGATGAGGCGCTTGGCGACGTCTTCCACGTCGATGCCGGTGCGCTCCTTTAGCTCCCGCAGGTCGAGGATGCACTCGTGGGCGACGAGGCCGTTTTTGCCGGTGTAGAGCACCGGGTAATAGGCGCTCAGCCGCCGGGCGATGTAGTTGGCGTTGAGGATCGCGTATTGGGAAGCCCGGGTGAGCCCCTCGCCCCCCATCATGCGCAGGTACATCCACGGGATGACGAGCACCGACGCGCTCCCCCACGGGGCCGAAGCGACCGCCCCGGCGCGCCCGGGGCCGCCCGGCGGCACGACGCTGTGGGAGGGCAGGAACGGGGCCAGGTGCGCGGCGACCGCGATGGGCCCGACGCCGGGACCGCCGCCGCCGTGCGGGATGGCGAAGGTTTTGTGCAAATTGAGGTGGCAGACGTCCGCGCCGATCCGGCCCGGGCTGGTGAGACCCACCTGGGCGTTCATATTCGCGCCATCCATATAGAGCTGCCCCCCGGCGGCGTGGACGATCCGGCAGATTTCGCCGATCGTCTCCTCGAAGACCCCGTGGGTGCTCGGGTAAGTGACCATGAGGGCGGCGAGGTGGTCTTTGTGGAGTTCCGCCTTGGCGCGCAGGTCGGCGAGGTCGATCTCGCCCGCCGCGTTGCACGCGATATCGACGACTTTGAACCCGGCCATGGCGGCGCTGGCGGGGTTGGTGCCGTGGGAGGAATGGGGGATCAGGCAGATGTCGCGGTGCGCTTCCCCCCGGCTGGCGAGGTAGCCGCGGATGGTCAGCAACCCGGCGTATTCCCCGGCGGCCCCGGCGTTGGGCTGGAGGGAAACGGCGGCCAGGCCGGTGATTTCGGCGAGCCCCTCCTCCAGTTGCCGGAAGAGCGCGGCGAACCCCCGCGCCTGCTCGGCGGGGGCGAACGGGTGGAGTTTCGCGACGAGCGGCCACGTCAGCGGGAACATCTCGCTGGCGGCGTTGAGCTTCATGGTGCACGAGCCGAGGGAGATCATCGAGGTCGTCAGCGCTAGATCCTTGGTCTCCAGCCGGTGGATGTAGCGCATCATCTCCGTCTCGGTGTGGTGGCTCTGGAAAACCGCCTGCGTCAGGAAGGGGCTCACGCGGGCCAGGGACGCCGGGAACGGGACGTCCGCCTCGGCCGCCAGGGCGGCATCATCGAAGCCCGCCTCCTTGCCGCCGTTGAAGATGGCGAAGAGATCGGCCAGGCTGTCGGTGGTCTCGTCCAGGGCGATGGTGAGCGTCTCCGCGTCGAGCACGCGCAGGTTGACCTTGCGGGCCCGGGCAAGCGCCACGATCTCGGCGGCCTTCGGCCCCCCCAGGTTCACGCGCACGGTGTCAAAGAACGGCCCTTGGGCCACGTCCCACCCGAGCTTGCGCAGCCCGGCGGCGAGCGCCAGGGCAAAGAGGCGGATGCGCCGCGCGATGTGGGTCAGCCCTTCCGGCCCGTGGTAAACGGCATACATGGAGGCCATCACGGCGAGGAGCACCTGGGCGGTGCAGATATTGCTGGTGGCCTTCTCGCGGCGGATGTGCTGCTCGCGGGTGCCGAGGGCGAGGCGCAGGGCGCGGTTGCCCTGGGCATCGCGCGAAACGCCCACCAACCGGCCCGGCATGGAGCGCTTGAAGGCGTTGCGGGTGGCGAAGTAGGCGGCGTGCGGCCCGCCGTAGCCCATCGGGATGCCGAAGCGCTGCGTGCTCCCCACGGCCACATCCGCGCCCATTTCTCCCGGCGTCTTGAGGAGAGTCAGCGCGAGCAGGTCGGCGGCCACGATGGCCAGCGCCCCTTGCGCGTGCGCCTTGGCGATGAAGGCCGAGGGATCGGTGATCACGCCGTCGGTGCCGGGCACTTGGAGCAGCACGGCAAACGGTTTGGCGGCAAAGTCATAGGTCACCGCGTCGCCCACGGCCACCTGGACGCCCAACGCCTGGGCGCGGGTCTGGACGACGGCGATGGTCTGCGGGTGGCATTGGTTGGAGACAAAAACGGTGTTGGACGCCGCGTCCTTGCGGAGCGCGCGGCACATGGCCACCGCCTCGGCGGCGGCGGTCCCCTCGTCCAGCAGGGAGGCGTTGGCGATTTCCATGCCGGTCAGCTCGACGATCATCGTCTGGAAATTCAGCAGCGCCTCCAGACGCCCCTGGGAAATCTCGGCCTGGTAGGGGGTGTAGGCGGTGTACCAACCGGGGTTGCAGAGGATGTTGCGCTGGATCACCGGCGGCGTCAGGCAATCGGAGTAACCCATGCCGATGTGGGAGCGGAAGAGCGTGTTGCCCTGGCCGATCAGCGCGCGCAAGGCGTCGAGCGCCGCGTGCTCGCTCTGGGCGGCGGGAAGCTCCAGCGGTTTCCCAAGCCGGATGGAGGCCGGGACGGCGGCGTCCGTCAGCGCCTCCAGGGAATCGAAGCCGAGGGTGGCGAGCATCTGCGCCGTCTCCTGGGGATTGGAGCCGAGATGGCGCCGTGCAAAGGCATCGGAGGGCTCAAGAGCGGAAGAAAAAGAAGCGGTGGGCGTGGAATGACCGGACATCCGGGCAGGTTAAATGGAGGGAAATCCAAATCCAACTCAAAATCCGCCCGGGGCGTCTCCGCGCACGGCTTCTTGACAAAACGCCCCCCCGGCGCAGAGAGTCTGCCCTTTCTCTCCGACTTTTTTTGACCTATGCCACGCATCCTTTCCGGAATCAAACCAACGGGCCGCCTTCACATCGGCAACTACTTTGGCATGATGCGCCCCGCCATCGAGTGGCAGGAACGCGGGGAAGCGCTCTACTTCCTGGCCGATTACCACGCGCTGACGACCGTCCACAACGCGGCCCAGCTCCGCGAAAACACCCGCCGGGCGGCGCTCGACTTCCTGGCCTGCGGGCTCGACCCCGCCAAGGCCGTCCTTTTCAAGCAATCCGACGTGCCGCAAGTCACCGAGCTGACCTGGCTGCTCTCCGTGCTGACCCCGATGGGCCTGCTGGAGCGCTGCCACGCCTACAAAGACGCGCTCGCCAAGGGCTTCGCCGCCAGCCACGGCCTCTTTTCCTACCCGGTCCTCATGGCCGCCGACATCCTTATCTACGACAGCGACATCGTTCCCGTCGGCAAGGACCAGAAGCAGCACGTGGAGGTGACGCGCGATCTCGCCATCAAGATGAACGAGACCTATGGCGCGGGCCTCTTCAAGCTCCCCGAGCCGAGCATCCTCCCCAACCTGGCCACCATTCCCGGCCTGGACGGGCAGAAGATGAGCAAGAGCTACGGGAACACCATCGAATTATTCCTGGAAGAGAAAGCCCTCAAAAAGAAGATCATGGGGATCGTCACCGACTCCACCCCCGTGGAAGCGCCCAAGGACCCCGCCAATTCCTCCATCGTGGGCCTCTACCGGCTTTTCGCTTCGGAGGCCGATGTGGCCCAAATGGAGGCCGACTTCCGGGCGGGCGGCTTCGGCTACGGCGACTTCAAGAAGCGCCTCTTCGCCGCCATTTGGGAGCACTTTGCCCCGGCCCGCGCCCGGCGCGCGGAGATCGAGGCGAACCCCGGCTACATCGACGAGGTGCTCCGCAAGGGAGCGCTGCGCGCCAACGAACTGGCCAACGCCACGCTCGGCCGCGTTCGCAACGCGATGGGGCTGTAGGGGAAGAGGCGGAGACTCAAACCCCGGATTCTCCCCAGCGGAAGGCTCCGGGGGTTGCCAGGCCCAGGTGGTCCAGAATGCGGAAAACCACCGTGTCCGCCACGGCTTCCACCGTCTCCGGGCGGCTGTAGAATCCCGGGCACGCCGGGAGAAGAACGGCCCCGGCCTCCAGCACGGCGACGGCGTTGCGGGCGTGGATGAGGCTCCATGGCGTCTCCCGGGGCACGAGGATCAATTTGCGGCGTTCCTTCAGGAAAACATCGGCCGCGCGCAGGATCACCGAGTCGGCGGTCCCGGCGGCGATGCGCCCCAGCGTCCCCATGGAACACGGGACGACGACCATGGCGTCGAACCGGGCCGAGCCGCTCACGAACGGGACGTTCATATCCCGGTCGTCGTGAACATGCACCCCCTCCGGGATGCGCAGCGCGCCGAGTTCCTGGGCCGCGACCTGCCGGGAGGGCTCGCTGCAAACCAGGTGCACCGCGTGGGCGGCCGGGTCGAGGCGATCCAGGAGCCGTTGCAGGTAAATCGCGCCGCTCGCGCCGGTGGTGGCAAGGAGGAGTTTCATAGGCAAAAGGCCGGGGCGGTGGGGATGCTGTTTTTGGACGTTGATGGCCGGGGGCGAACCATGTAATGATCCACGGCTAACCGCCAGCCCGAGGTTTCTATATTCCCGAAACGCGCCGCCTGAAACGAAAAAGAATCCCATGCTTACCAAACTCCTGCACACCCGCTACCGCGTGGCCGACTTGGAAAAAACCGTGGCGTTCTACCGGGACGTCCTGGGTCTGGAGGAAGTGCGCCGCTTCACCTCGCCGCGCGGATCCAGGCTCGTCTTCTTCAAAGCCCCGCAAAGCGAGGAGCTGATCGAGCTGTGCCAGTTCGACGCCAGCGGCCCGGTCGTGATCGGCCCCGATGTGACGCACCTCGCCTTTGAAGTCCCCGACCTGGACGCCTTTGCCCGGCATGCCGCCGCCAAGGGATACCCGCTTTCCGACGGTCCCCACCACGGCCCCGATGGCAGCGCCATCGCGTTTATCGACGCGCCGGAGGGCTACGAAATCGAACTCATCCAGCCCGCATCCTCCTAAAACCCTCCCCCCTGCTTATGGAATTCGACTGGCTCGACACCCCCTTCAACCTCAAGGCAATCCCACCCAAGGAGATCGAGGAATCCTTCGAGGACCCGTTCTCGTTGCGCATCCTCCCGGACACCGTCCACGCCACCGCCGCGCGCTACTTCAACCTGGGCAAGTCCATGGCGGGCCGCGCGATTTTCACCGTCTTCTGGACCGATGGAAAAGCCTACCGGGCCATTTTCGCGCGCGATATGACGCCCGAAGAAGCCCACTTCTACGAACGCAAGAACGCGGAACTCACCTAACGGCCCCTATGAACGTCATCAACTACTGGACGGAAATCCCCCGCTTCGAGACAGAGGAAGACGAAGCCCGCTTCTGGAGCGAAAACCGGCTCGATATCCGGCTCATGAACGGCTCCCTGCTCAAAGCCGACCGCGAATCGACCACCGTCACCCTGCGGATGGACCCCCGGATGCTCGCCCGCATCAAGCGCCTCGCCCGGATGCGCTACCTCAATTACCAAAGCATGATCAAACAGTGGCTTAGCGAGCGTCTGGAGAAAGAAAACTCCTAGCCGCCGCCAGGCAAGCACACGGAACCCGCGGAGAAGCCGGTTTGAACGGCTCCCTCCCACACTCGCCGCCTCCTTTTTGTGGAAAATCCAACCGACCCTTCTCTGCCCCCTTCGCCCGAACTGGAACCCTCCACGCCTGCCGCCCAGCCGGCATCCGAACAACCCGCGCCTTCCGCGCCGGAACCGGAATCCCCCGCCGACCCCCTCCTCCAGCTAGCCCGCGCCGCCAAGGCCGCCCGGCTCGCCCCGGTGGACGAGGAACGCGCCGTCACGCTCCTCTCCGAACGCCTCGCGAGCGGCCGCGCCGGGATCACGGGCGCGCTCGCGCCGATGCTGGAGGGCCTGCCCTGGATCGTCTGCGTCCACGCCGTCAGTGCCGTCTGGGAAAAGCTCAGCGTGCCGATGCGCCGCCTCCTTTTGGGCAACATCGCGAAAAACGACAGCGAAGCCGCCCGCCGCCTCCGGCTCAGCCTCGCCCGCGCGCTCTTCAAGCTCGACCCGCCCGCCGGCCTGAAGCTCGCCGCCGCGGCCGCCGCCTCGCTCAAGGACCCGGATACCGGGGCCCTCAGCGCCAAGCACCGGCAGTTTTTCTTCAACGTCTTCATTGGCAAAGGCAAGCCGTGGCTGCTCCAGCTCCCGCTGGGCGATCTGAAACCCGGCGAGGCCGACACGCTGGTCCACTGTTCGTTCGAAACCTTCCCGCTCTGCCCGCCGCTTTCCCAGCTCTCGCTCCTGCGCTGGGCCCATGCAGGCGGGCGCTTCAAGAAACTGGCCGAAGGCGATGTGGAAACCGCCGCGAAGGCCATCGCCCGGTGGAACCGCAAGCTCCAGCGCCAGCTCAAGGCCGAGATTCCCGAACTGCCGCCCTCGTGGGAAGCCGCGTTCAAACCGGAGCCCGCTCCCGGCGAACCGGCCGAAAAGCCCGCCCAAAAAGCCCCCGCCGCCCCGGAAGAAGTGGCTCCCGAAAGCGCGCCGGAGGCCGAGGCATCTGCCGAAGCCGCTGAAACGCCGGAACCGGCCGCGCCCGCCGAAGAACTCGTCATCCCCGGCCGCGCCGAGCGGCTGGCTCAAAAAGAAGCGGCCAAAGAGGCGGCGAAGCATTCCGGCAAAGCCCCCGAGGCTCCCCATCGCGGAGAGCGCGAACGCGGCAACGGCGGCGAGCGCGGGCGTCCCGAACGCCCCGAACCCCGCCCGGAACGCGCGGAACGGCCCGCCGCCCGGCCCTTCGATCCGAAGGAAGCCTTGCGCGGCGTGGAGAATTACATCGGCACGCTCCGCTCCGAATTGGAAGCCGCCAAGGCGCAGATCCGCCGCCTGGAAAAAGAGGGCAAGCGCGGCGGCCGCGCCCCCCGTGCGCCGGAGGCGGAATTCCCCGTGGACACGGAGGAGCTGACCCGCCACAACGTCCGGCTGGAAGCCACCATCGCCGAACTGCGCGGCCAGCTCGAAGACTTCGCCCGCGACGCCGAAGCCGTCGCCGAGGCCCGCCGCCTGCACACCGCCGAACCGCTCGCCGAAAACGCCGCCGACGCCTTGAAAGCCCTGCTTTCCATCCGGCTTGCCGAGGCCTTCGAGACCTACCACGCCATGCGCCTGGAACCGCTCGACAAGGTCTTTCGGCTCGACTACCGCGACCTGCTGGGCAGCGTCTTCGAAGTTCTCCAGACCGCCGGAGTGCCGCTGAAAAAAGGGGCGCAATGAACCTCGGCGGCCGTCTCCTTTACGGCATCCTCGATCTCGGCTACGTGACGCCCGAAGCCGCGCCGCGCGTGCTGGAGGCGATGCTCGCCGGGGGCGTAGGGATCGTCCAGCTCCGCGCCAAAGGCCGCCCGCTGGACGAGATCGCCGCGCTCGCGCGCCGTTTGCAGCCGCTCGCCCGCGCCGCCGGCGTTCCGTTTGTGTTGAACGACCACGTGCCGCTCGCCGCGGAGCTCGGCCTGGACGGCGCGCACGTCGGGCAGGACGACCTCTCCGTGGCCGAAGCCCGCCGCCTGCTGGGCCCGGGCCGCATCGTCGGCAAATCGACCCACAGCCTCGCCCAGGCCGAGGCCGCCGCCGCCGAAGCGCCCGATTACCTCGGCTTTGGCCCGCTTTTCGCCACGCCCACGAAGCCGGATTACCGCCCCATCGGCACGGACGACATCCGCCGCGCGCACGAGCGCGTGGCGCTGCCCATCTACTGCATCGGCGGGATCAAGCGCGAGAACACCCCCGCCGTCCTGGCCGCCGGAGCGCGCCGCGTCGTCATCGTCTCCGGCATCCTGCAAGCCCCCGGCATCGCCGCCTACTGCCGCGAAGTCAACGCGCTGCTGGCAAACGCGGGAAAATAAAAACGCCTCCCCGCGGATTCCTGCTTTCCCAAACGCCCAAAATGCGCTTTGTAGAAGGCCATGTCCGTTCTAGTCGTGGGGTCCATTGGACTCGATACCGTCAAAACGCCCGTCGCCGAACACGCCGATCTGCTCGGCGGCTCGGCCTCCTACGCCGCCGTCAGCGCCAGCTTCTTTTCCGCCGTCAACCTGGTCGGAATCGTCGGCGAGGACTTCCCCAAGCCCCACGTCGCGTTCTTCGAGCGCCGCAAAATCGACCTCTGCGGCCTGCAAGTGGCCCAGGGGAAGACCTTCCGGTGGTCCGGCGAATACCACACCGACCTGAACACCCGGTCCACCCGCAGCATCGAGCTGAACGTCTTCGAGCACTTCACGCCCACGCTGCCCGCCGATTACAATAACACCCAGTACGTCCTGCTCGCCAACATCGCGCCGAGCCTCCAGAGCCACGTGCTCGACCAGATGACGCGCCCCCGGTTCGTCATCGCCGACACGATGGACCTCTGGATCAACATCGCCAAGGACGACCTGCTCGCGCTCCTCAAGCGCGTGGACATGCTCATCCTCAACGACGGCGAGGCCCGCCAATTCACCGGCGAGAACTCGCTCATCAAAGCGGGCAAGGAAATCCGCAAGCTGGGGCCGAAGTATGTCGTCATCAAAAAAGGCGAACACGGCGCGCTCCTTTTCGGGGAAAACGCCTTCTTCTCCTGCGGCGCGTATCCGCTGGAGGAGATCCACGACCCGACCGGCGCGGGAGACACCTTCGCGGGCGGCCTGGCGGGGTATCTGGCCAGCCTCAACCACCCGGAGATCACCTTTGCCGCCCTGCGCAAAGCCGTCGCCTACGGCACCGTGCTCGCCAGCTACAACGTCGAGGCGTTTTCGCTGGAGCGGATGCGGACGCTCACGCAGGCGGACATCGAGCGCCGCTACGAAGCCCTCAAACTTTTGAGCCATTTTGACAGCTTGAACTGAAGCCAGGAGGGAGGATCCGCAATATGCGGAAAAAAATCGCTTGCAAGCGGCGGGCGTTCCTCCTAATTTTCCTGCCCTGCCTCTCCCCGGCGGAGAGCGCGGAAACAGCAAAAGCGGGTGTAGCTCAGTGGTAGAGCACTTCCTTGCCAAGGAAGACGTCGCGAGTTCGAGTCTCGTCACCCGCTCCAAAACTCCTTCTAGCTGAAGGAGTCGCACAATCCGCCTGTTTTTGGGGTCTCCACCAAAGTTTGGGGAGGAGGTCTATTGTTGGTGATAATGTGCTAACTATCCGCAGGCGGCAAGCACGCGGAGTTGGTAGTTTCTAAAGTTGCGGAAGCCGTAAGCACGGCGTTGGATG
>JAQTMF010000059.1 GCA_028714515.1 Chthoniobacteraceae bacterium
ATTTTACAATCTCAGACATTGCCGCCTACTACGAAGGCCTTTCGCTATAGGCTCTTGGTTTGGAAGAGAGCCTTTGTGCCCTCTTCACCGTCCATTATACACGGGGTGCATTACACAAGGATTTTTCCCGAAGACTCCCCGCTCGGGTTCGCGAAAACGCTTCGGCAAGCGCGGGGGGATTGATGCCTGAAGTCATGCCTAGCGTGGCAGGCCGCCAGCGAAATCCTCAAAATCCTGTTAATCCTGTTATCAAAGACGGCGGTCCGGATTCAAACCGGCGGCTTTCCTCCGCCCCGCGCCCGCCCCAATAAAGGTGTTCATCTTGTCTTGATTCGTTAGTCGCGGTACGGCTCGGGCAGGGTGAAGGCGTTGCGGATAACACCGGCTTCGGTTTTCTTCCCGGTGACGCGGATTTCCACGATGTCGAACCGGTAGTAGATGTCCGGGTTGCCGAGCAGGCGCAGCCAGGCGAGGGCTCCCCGCGCGATGAGGCGCTGTTTGGACGGCGTGACGGCTTCGGCCGGGGCGCCAAATGCGTCGGAGGTGCGGGTTTTGACTTCGACGAAGACCAAGGTGTCGCGGTCGCGGCAGACGATGTCCACTTCGCCGCCGTTCGGCGCGCGGTAGTTGCGGTAGAGGACCTTGTAACCAAGGCGGCGCAGGTGGCGCGCGGCGATCCGCTCCCCCCGGCGGCCCAGGAGGTGGCGGGGATCGGCGGATGGCGGCTCAGAGGAGGTCGAGCTGCGCCTGGCGAACCGGGAGAAAACTGCGGCGATGGATCGGACAAGGCCCATGGGCCCGCAGCATAGCAAGATGTTCGGGCGTGCCATAGCCTTTGTGTTGGGCAAAATGGTAGCCGGGGTAGCGGGTGTCCATTTCGACCATGATGCGGTCGCGCGTGACCTTGGCGAGAATGCTGGCGGCCGCGATGGAAAAGCTAAGGCCGTCGCCGCCGACCAGCGCGGTGTGCGGGACGGGGAAGGGGCGCACGGGGAGACCGTCGATCAAGGCGTGCTGCGGAAGGCGGGGGAGGGCGCTCACGGCGCGGCGCATGGCCTGGTGGGTGGCGCGCAGGATGTTGATGCGGTCGATTTCCTCGTTTTCGGCGAGGGAAACCGCCCAGGCGATGCCGTTGCCTTCCTCGGTGAGTTCCGCGTAAAGCGCCTCGCGCACGGCGGCGCTGAGTTGCTTGGAGTCGGTGAGGACTTTGTGCCGGAAGTTCTCCGGCAAAACGACGGCGGCCGCGACCACTGGTCCTGCCAGTGGGCCGCGGCCCGCTTCATCGATGCCCGCGATGCACTCGACCCCGGCTTTGCGCAAAGCGCGCTCGTGCCGGAAGGAGCACTGCATGGCGGGCTACAAGGGTTGGACTAGACCGCCTTTTCGCGGACGGCCATGGCCTGTTTGCCTTTGCGGGCGCGCAGGTAGTTCAGTTTGGCGCGGCGGGCGGTGCCGGATTTCTCGACTTCGATCTTGGCCACGCGCGGGGAGTGGATCGGGAATACGCGCTCGACGCCTTCGCCGTAGGAAATGCGGCGGACGGTGAAGGAGGCGTTCAGATCAAACCCTTTGCGGGCGATCACAATGCCGGTGAAAATCTGGATGCGCTCTTTGTCGCCTTCGACCACGCGGGTGTGAACCCGGACTTGATCGCCTACTTTGAAGGCGGGCACTTCGGGTTTGAGTTGTTCCTTTTCGATCGTCTGGATGATGTTCATGGTCGTGGCCTCTAAATTTGGAAAAGAGCCGGGTTATTTACCGCATTTTCGGCCTTTGGCAAATAGAAATCGCTCCCCACACCGGAAAATGTGGTAGAGAAGGGGGATGGATTTTGCCCTGACTCCCGATTCCGAGCCGATGATCGACCTCCACAGCGACGCCTTTTTTATGGGCGAGGCGCTGCGGCAGGCCCAGCGCGCCTACGCGGCGGACGAGGTGCCCATCGGGGCCGTGGTGACGCACAAGGGGAGGATCATCGCCCGGGCGTTCAACCAGGTGGAGACGCTCCAGGACGCCACGGCGCACGCGGAGATGCTCGCCATCACGCAGGCGGAGAGCGTGCTCGGGAATTGGCGGCTTAATGAGTGCGAGCTGTTTGTGACCAAGGAGCCGTGCCCGATGTGCGCGGGGGCGATTGTGCATGTGCGGTTCGCGCGGATCGTTTTTGGCTGCCCGGACCCGAAAGGGGGCGGCGCGGGGGGGCACTTTAATATTGTGCAGAGCCCGAATTTGAACCACCGGTGCGAGATCACCCATTCCGTGCGCCTGGACGAATGCCGCGACCTGCTGCGCTCGTTTTTCGCGGAAAAACGGCGGCCGGTGACGCTGGAATAAAAGAAGGAGAGGAATCGTCCTTCATGGTGATTTTGTGCTAATAAAATTTTGCCTCGTGCTAGCGCCTTTCGAGTTGTTGGCCTAGGGTGCCGGCATCATGAAAGCCGTTTCCCTCATCACTGGATCTTCCCGCGGCATCGGCCGGGGTATCGCCCTGGAACTCGCCGCGGCGGGCACGCACGACCTCGTCATCAACTACGCGGGCAATGAGGCCGCCGCCTGCGAATGCCAGCAGCTCTGCCTGGAGGCTTCCAAGGGGCAGATCCGCGTGGAAATCGCCCAGGGGGACATTTCCAAGGCGGAGGACCGGGTGGCGCTGATCGACTTTGTGCGCGAGAAATTCGGGCGGCTGGATCTGCTCGTCAACAACGCGGGCGTGGCCCCGAAAGTCCGGGCCGACGTTCTGGAAGCCAGCGAAGAGAGCTTCGACCGCCTGGTCGCCATCAATTTAAAGGGCCCGTATTTTCTCACCCAGCTCGCGGCCAAGCTGATGCGGGAGAGCGCGCCGCTGCCGGACGCGGCCCGCGCCGTGATTACCATTTCCAGCATGTCCGCCTACACGGCGCACGTGGACCGGGGCGAATACTGCATCACCAAGGCCGGGCTTTCGATGATGACGAAGATTTATGCCGCGCGGCTGGCCGAGTTCGGGATCAACGTTTACGAAATCCAGCCGGGCATCATCGCCACCGACATGACCGGCAAGGTCAAAGAGAAATACGACAAGCTCTTCGCCGAAGGGATCACGCCCATCAACCGCTGGGGCCAGCCCTCGGATATCGGCAAGGCGGTCGTGGCGGTGGCCAAGGGGCACTTCCCGTATTCCACCGGCCAGGTCTTCCAGGTGGACGGCGGTTTTCATCTCCAAATCCTCTAAAGGGGTTTATCCGCAGATTTCGCAGATTGACACAGATTCTCTCCTCCTTTCTCGCCCATGATTAAGATTAACAACCAGCTCCGGCCCGCCGATCTCTCCGGCAAGATCCAGAACCTCTGGGAGGCTTCCGCCCCCAAGATCCTCTCTCTCGACAAAGACGACGTGCCGGGAACGGCGACGCCCGTTTTCACGGTGAAGGGCAAATACACCGCGCGCGGCTGGACGGAATGGACGCAGGGGTTCGTCTACGGCTCGGCGATTTACCAGTTTGACGCCACGGGCGACGCCTCCTTCCTGGAGCTGGGCCGCACGAAGACGATCAACCGGATGGCCCACCACGTGACGCACATCGGCGTGCACGACCACGGGTTCAACAACGTCAGCACCTACGGCAATCTGCGCCGGTTGCTGGGCGAGGGGAAAATCCCCGCCGACCAGCGCGAGAAGGAGTTCTACGAACTGGCCCTCAAGTGCAGCGGCGCGGTGCAGGCGGCGCGCTGGACGCGGATCGCCAATGGCGAGGGGTATATTTATTCTTTCAACGGGCCGCACTCGTTGTTCGCCGACACCATCCGCTCGCTGCGCGCGCTGGCCGTTTCCCACAAGCTGGGCCACGTGCTGATGGGCGAGCGCGACGCGAAGATCTCGCTGCTGGAGCGCCTGATCCTGCACGCCCGGACGACGGCGGCTTACGCGGTTTACTACGGCGAGGGGCGCGACGCCTACGACATGCGGGGCCGCACGGCGCACGAGAGCATTTTCAACCTCAACGACGGCAACTTCCGCTGCCCGAATTCCCAGCAGGGCTACTCCCCGTTCACGACGTGGACGCGCGGGCTTTCCTGGATCGTTTGCGGCTATCCCGAGCAATTGGAATTCCTGGCGACGCTTTCCGACGCGGAACTGGCTCCCTTCGGCGGCCGCGCGGCGGTGGAGGCGGAGTTCCTCAAACCGGCGCTGGCGACGGCCGATTTCTTCATCGAGCAGACGCCCACCGACGGCATCCCGTATTGGGACACCGGCGCGCCGCTGCTCTACAAACTGGGCAACTACCTCGACCGCCCGGCCGAGCCGTTCAACGACTTCGAGCCGGTGGACAGCACGGCGGCCGCCATCGGCGCGCAGGGGCTCCTGCGCCTGGGCCACTACCTCGCCGAACGCGGCGACGCCCGGGGCGAACGCTACTGGCAGGCGGGCCTTACCGTGGCGGAGACGCTGCTCGGGGAGCCGTATTTGAGCCGCGACCCGAATCACCAGGGCTTGCTCCTGCACTCCATCTACCACCGGCCCAACGGCTGGGATTACATCCCGCAAGGCCGCAAGGTGCCGTGCGGCGAATCGAGCATGTGGGGCGATTACCACCTGCGCGAACTGGCGCTCTACCTCCAGCGCGCGGCCACCCCCGGCGCTCCCTATTTGACCTTCTTCGGCAACCTCTAACCTCCCATCCCAAACACCATGATCATCGCAGACGTGAACACGCAGCCCGGCCGCAAATTTCCCGCGCGCCGCTGGGGCCGGAACATCGCGGGCGGCCCCTCGCCCATCCAGGCCAAGAACTTCCAATCCGGCTACATCGTCCTGGAGCCCAACGGCGGCCAGGTGCCGTGGCACAACCAAGTGCAGGAAGAGGTCTACTTCATCGTCGAGGGCGAGGCCGAGATCTGCCTGGGCGAGGAACGCCAAATCCTGAAGGCGGGCCAGGCGGCCTACATCCCCACGGGCGTCTACCATCAGCTTTCCAACAACCTCAAGGACAAGCCGACGACCTTCATCTACATCTACGGCCCGGCGGGCGACGTGGCCCACTGGCACCAGGAACTCGACGGGACGCTCCCCAAAGCCGGCGTCGAAGCGCCCGCGCTCCCGGCCGGCTCCTATCCGCAGTGCACCGATAAACCGCAGGCCTAACCCAAAAAAACAGAAGAGCATCCGCAGATTGCGCAGATTTTCGCAGAAGCTGAAGACCTTATCTTAACCCTCTTAAAATCTGCGTTTATCTGCGAAATCTGCGGACAAAACTCTTTAACCTCCACCAACATCACATGAGCAACGGCATCAAAATCCACAAGGTTGGCATCATCATGAACGGCGTCACCGGCCGCATGGGCACCAACCAGCACTACATCCGGTCGATCCTCGCCATCATCAAACAAGGCGGCGTCAAAGTCGGCGACACCGAGGTCATCATGCCCGACCCGATCCTCGTCGGCCGCAGCGAGATCAAACTCCAGAAGCTCGCCGCGATGGGGCAGAACATCCGCTACACGACGGATCTCGACGCCGCCCTGGCCGATCCGCAGAACATCATCTATTTCGATTCCCAGACGACCAGCCGCCGCGCGGATGGCGTGAAGAAGGCCATCGCCGCCGGGAAACACGTCTACTGCGAGAAGCCGACCGCCGTTTCCACGGAAAAAGCCTACGAGCTTTACCAGATCGCCAAGAAAGCGGGCGTCAAGCACGGCGTGGTGCAGGACAAACTGTGGCTGCCGGGCCTCGTGAAGCTGCAAACGCTCATCAAAGAAGGCTTCTTCGGCGAGATCCTCTCCGTGCGCGGCGAGTTCGGCTACTGGGTTTTCGAAGGCAACACCGGCGTGACGCCGCAGCGCCCTTCGTGGAACTACCGCAAGGAAGACGACGGCGGCATCATCGTGGACATGCTCTGCCACTGGCGCTACGTCATCGCGAACATCTTCGGCAACATCAAGAGCCTCACCTGCCTCGGCGCGACGCACATCAAAGAGCGCATCGACGAAGCGGGCAAGCCCTACAAGTGCACGGCCGACGACTCCGCCTACGCCACTTTTGAACTGGATAACGGCGTGATCTGCCACTTCAACAGCTCGTGGGACGTGCGCGTTCGCCGCGACGACGTGCTGACCATCCAGGTGGACGGCACCAAGGGCAGCGCCGTGGCGGGCCTGCGCGACTGCGTTTGCCAGCACGCCAGCGCCACGCCGCGCTGCGTCTGGAACCCGGACATCGACAGCCCCGTCAAATACGCCGACGGCTGGAACCGCGTGCCGGATTACCAGGAATTCGATAACGCCTTCAAGATCCAGTGGGAACTCTTCCTGCGCCACGTTGTGAAGGACGAGCCGTTCCGCTGGGGCCTCCTCGAAGGCGCCAAGGGCGTGCAGCTTGCCGAACTCGGCATTGCCTCCTGGGACAAACGCGCCTGGGTGGACGTGCCCGAGCTCCAGGCGTAAGCCCGGAATTTTTCCAGCCGAAACCGGGAGGGGAGAGGGTCTTTTATATCTCCCCTTCCGGTTTCCTTCCCTTTTCAGACGTTGCCGGGGCGGCGCGGAGAGCCGTCCCCTCCCGGCGACATAATTCATTGCTTCGCCTCTGACGGAGCGCTACCTTTCCCCCTCTTTTTTTATGCACAAGATCCTGGCCAAAAAGCAGCTCAGCCCCAACGTCACGCGCTTGGACGTGCTTGCTCCGCGCATCGCGGAGATCAAGCAGCCGGGGCAGTTCGTGATCGTCCGCGCCCAAGAAGGGGGCGAACGCATCCCGCTCACGATCGCCGACGCCGATCCCGCGAAGGGCACCATCGCGCTGGTCATCCAGGCCGTGGGCAAATCGACCCGCGAACTCGTGGCCCTGGAAGTTTGCGACGCCATCCGCGACGTTTCCGGCCCGCTGGGGCACCCCACGGAGCTGATCGCATCCGGCCGCGCCTTGTGCATCGGCGGCGGCGTGGGAACGGCCGTGGTCCACCCCATCGCCAAGGCGCTCCATGCCAAGGGCGTGCAGGTCACGAGCGTGATCGGCGGCCGCGCCAAGGAATGGGTCATCTTTGAAGACGATCTCCAAAAGTGTGGCGACGTGATCGTCTGCACCGACGACGGCAGCCATGGCCGCAAAGGCTTCGTCACCGACGCCGCGAAGGAAGTCCTCACCGCGGGCGGCATCGACATCGTTTACGCCGTCGGCCCCGTGCCGATGATGCGGGCCGTCGCCAACCTGACGCGCCCGTTCGGCGTCCACACAGTCGTCTCCCTCAATCCCGTGATGGTGGACGGCACCGGGATGTGCGGCGGGTGCCGCGTGGAGGTGGGCGGCGAAACCAAGTTCGCCTGCGTGGACGGCCCCGAGTTCGACGGCCACAAGGTCGATTTCGACCTCCTGGCCGACCGTCTGCAAACCTACCGCGAATTCGAACAGCGCGCCAACGCCTGCGCGGACGGCCAGTGCCGTATCCGCCGGTAACTATTTTTCACCTTTAGCCCTCCCTTTTTCCCATGTCCACCCTTAGCGCCAAAGAACGGATGCAAATCACCCGGCAGTCGATGCCGGAACAGGATGCCGCGGAACGCAGCCGCAACTTCCAGGAAGTGAACCTCGGCTTCCCCGAGCAACTCGCCCTTCTGGAGGCGCAACGCTGTCTCCAGTGCAAAGCCGCCAAATGCATGCAGGGCTGCCCCGTCATGGTGAACATCCCGCGCTTTGTCAGCCTGGTCGCGCAGGGAGACATGGCCGGAGCCGCCAAAAGCCTCATGGGCGACAACGCCCTGCCGAGCGTCTCGGGCCGCGTTTGCCCGCAGGAACAGCAGTGCGAGGGCTCGTGCATCCGCGGCGTGAAAGGCCAGCCGGTGGCCATCGGCTACCTGGAACGCTTTGTGGCCGATTGGGCCCGCAACCACGGCACGGTCTCCGACGAAGCGCAACCGGCTCCCACCGGCAAGAAAGTGGCGGTCATCGGCGGCGGCCCCGCCGGGCTGACGGCCGCCGGGGAATTGGTCAAAAAAGGGCACGATGTGACGCTGTACGAGGCGCTGCACAAACCGGGCGGGGTGCTCGTTTATGGCATCCCGGAGTTCCGGTTGCCGAAAAAGATCGTCGCCTCCGAGGTGGATCGCCTCACGAAAGCGGGCGTCAAGATCGAGTGCAACGTGGTGATCGGGCGCACGTATACCATCCCCGAACTGCGCGAGCGCTTTGACGCGATCTTCATCGCCAACGGCGCGGGCCTGCCCGTGTTCATGAACGTCCCGGGCGAGAATTTCAAGGGCGTCTACGCGGCCAACGAATACCTGACCCGCGTGAACCTGATGGAAGCCTACCACGCCGAAGGCGCCAACACGCCGGTGCTGAAAGGCCAGCGCGTGGCGGTGGTCGGCGGCGGCAACGTCGCCATGGACGCCGTGCGCACGGCCAAAAGGCTCGGCGCGGAGAAGGCGATGATCGTCTACCGCCGCACGAAGGAAGAGATGCCCGCGCGCGCCGAAGAGGTGCACCATGCCGGGCAGGAAGGCGTGGATTTCCAACTGCTCGTCGCCCCGCTGGAAGTGGTCGGCGACGAGAAGCGCTGGGTGAAGGGCCTGAAATGCGAGCGGATGGAGTTGGGCGAGCCCGACGCCTCCGGCCGCCGCCGTCCGCAGCCCGTCGCCGGGTCCGAGTTTATCCTGGATTGCGACGTGGTGGTGGTGGCCATCGGCACCAAGGCCAACCCGCTGCTCACGGCGACGTGCCCCGAAATGAAGCTCAACAAGCGCGGGAACATCGAGACCGACGAAGCGGGCATGACCAGCATCCCCGGCGTCTTCGCGGGCGGCGACATCGTGCGCGGCGCGGCCACCGTCATCCTCGCCATGGGCGACGGCAAACGGGCCGCCCAGGCCATCGACGCTTACTTGAAGAAGTAGGCGCTCGTTTCGTCCTCTGCGTCCCCGCCGTTGGGAAAAACGATTCCGGCGGGGAATGTCGCCTTCCGCCCCACCTTCTTCGCGCAAGCGTGAAGGACGGGGCTACTTCTTGCCTTTGTTCATCGCGGCGGTGAACCAGTCCATGCCGCCGCCGCCGTTGCCGCCGGAGTTCCGGCTCTGACCGGGGCGCGGGCTTCCCCCGAAGCTGCGAGGGCCGTTGCCGCCTGAACGCGGACCGCTGCCGCCGCCGGAGCTGCGCGGGGTCAGGTCGGGCTTGCTCTTGAGCGAGAGCGCGATGCGTTTGCGCTCCAGGTCCACTTCCATCACCGTGACCATGACGCGCTGCTGCACTTTCACCACATCGGCCGGGTCTTTGACGAAATTGTCCGAAAGCTGGCTGATGTGGACGAGGCCGTCCTGGTGCACGCCGATGTCCACAAACGCGCCGAACGCCGCGACGTTGGTGACGATCCCGGGCAGCTTCATGCCCGGTTGCAGGTCGGTGATTTTGGCGACGCCTTCGGTGAAGGAAAACGCCTCGAATTTCTGGCGCGGGTCGCGGCCCGGCTTGGCGAGTTCCGTGAGGATGTCGTTGAGGGTGGGCAGGCCCACTTTCTCGGTGACGTAGTTTTTGAAGACGATCTTTTTGCGCAACACCTCGTTTTTGATGAGGTCGCGCACGGAGCAGCCGAGGTCGCGCGCCATGGCGTCCACGATGCCGTAGCTCTCCGGGTGGACGGCGCTTTCGTCCAGCGGGTTCTCGGCGTTGCGGACGCGCAGGAACCCGGCGGCTTGCTCGAAGGCTTTGGGCCCGAGGCGCGGAACCTTGAGGAGTTCCTTGCGCGACGGGAATGCGCCGTGTTCGTTGCGGTAGGCGACGATGGCGTCCGCAATGGACGGGCCGATGCCGGAGACGTAGGCCAGCAGTTGCTTGGAGGCGGTATTGAGTTCCACGCCGACGCGGTTGACGCTGCTGATCACCACGTCATCGAGGCTCTTCTTGAGCGCGCTCTGATCGACATCGTGCTGATACTGGCCGACGCCGATGGATTTCGGGTCGATTTTGACCAGTTCGGCCAGCGGATCCATCAAGCGGCGGCCGATGGAGACAGCGCCGCGCACGGTGATATCCTGGTCGGGGAATTCCTCGCGGGCGGCTTCGCTGGCGGAGTAGATGGAGGCCCCGCTTTCGTTGACCATGACGATGGGGATGCTGGCGGGCAGGCCCAGTTTGCGCACGAAGGTCTCGGTTTCGCGGCCCGCGGTGCCGTTGCCGATGGCGACGGATTCGATCTTGAAGTGTTTGACGAAGGCGAGGACTTTCTCCGCGGCTTCGGTGGCGGAACGGGCTCCCTGCTCGGGGAAGACCACGTCGTGGTGGAGGAGTTTGCCCTGGGCGTCGAGGACCACGACTTTGCAGCCGGTGCGGAAGCCGGGGTCGATGGCGAGCACGCTCTTTTGGCCGAGCGGGGAGGCGAGGAGGAGTTCGCGCAGATTGTCGGCGAAGACCCGGATGGCTTCCTCGTCGGCGCGGCGTTTCAGTTCCAGGCGGATCTCGGTTTCCATGGCGGGCCCGAGGAGCCGTTTGTAGCTCTCCTGGACGGCCTGCCGGACTTGGTCCGCCGCCGGGTTCTTCGCTTTGACGAACATCGGCTCCAGCGTCCCGAGGGCGGAGGTTTCCGTGGGGTGGACGCGCATCATGAGGAACCCCTCCTTCTCGCCGCGCCGGATGGCGAGGACGCGGTGGGAGGGGGACTTCGCGGCCGGCTCGGTCCAGTCGAAGTAATCCTTGAACTTCGCCCCTTCGGTTTCTTTGCCGGGGAAGACTTTGGAGGTGAGTGTCGATTCGCTCTGGTAGACGGCGCGGAGCTTGGCGCGGGCGTCTTTGTCGTCGGCGAAGCGTTCGGCGAGGATGTCGCGGGCGCCGGCCAGCGCGGCTTCGACGGTGGCGAGCGGCGGCTCGGCGGTCTTGGCTTTCTCCAGGAAGGGCTCGGCGGCGGCGCGCGGGTCCACCTCGGCGGCCTGGGTGAAAAGGAGGTCGGCGAGCGGTTCGAGGCCTTGTTCCTTGGCGATCGTGGCGCGGGTGCGCTTCTTGGGCCGGTAGGGGAGGTAGATGTCCTCCAGGGCGGTGAGGGTCTCGGCGGTATCGACGGCCTTGCGCAGGTCGGCCGTGAGGAGCTTGCGTTCGTCGAGGGACTTGAGGATGGCGTCGCGCCGGGCGTCGAGGGTGGCCAGGCTCTCCATGCGGTCGCGGATGGCGGCGATGGCGACTTCGTCCAGCGTGCCGGTGACTTCCTTGCGGTAGCGGGCGATGAAAGGAACGGTGGCCCCCTCTTTAAGGAGCAGGGCGGTGGCCATGACCTGGCGCGGTTGCAGGGTCAGTTCCCGGGTGATCGTTTCGAGATGTTTGGGCGAAAGGGGAGCCAGCGAAGCGGCGGCGGCTACGGAAGAAGAGGTGGATTCCATGCGGTGGTTTGCGGGCGGGAAGGATTACATCAGCGGGGGCGGCGTTTCAAGCGCGGAGAATAGAGTTGCCAAGACAAGCGCGCCCAAATGGAGTTTGGGCACGAGAATGGAAAATGCCCCGATTGACTGGACAGATGAGCCAACATGGATTCATATTGCGACAATGGAGGATCTGGCACACTGAAAAGTATATATTATGAAACGTTTTATACTATATTTTTCGATGTTGTTGGCACTCATGCCTCTATCGGGAAACTCCGAACAGCCGATACAGTCGCACGCGATCGAATTCCAACAACAACGTCGATCTGATCGTCATGATGTTGAATTGTCTATAAGCGCGAACTTGCCAAAACGCGACGACTTAACGAATGTCAAGTTCATCTCCGTGACATTCACCGTAAAGAATATTTCGAAAGAAACTATTGGGATACTTCATGTTGGTGAAAACTATAGGGATTCGGTGGAGATCTGTCTGGCTGATAAAATTGACGGACCAAACGGAATTTTTCCGATGTCTCCTGGCAGAGGAGGAAGTCCGCGAAAAATCGCGCCGGGCGAATCTATCGAGTTTTATATAGATGTTCCCATCGGATTGATGAACGGCAAAATATATATAGCAGGTGTCAGCTACGGAACAGCTACGTTCGAGGGAGAAGCTTTTTCCAAGCCGTTTTCCTTTCCTTCTCTTATACCAGTTCAAAAAGTAAAACGGACAGATGGAACACAGGATTTTGCGGATTAACAGGATTTCTATTCCTGAGAATCCTGTAAAATCTTGTGAATCCTGTTGAAATTTCCAGAGCCAAGTGTCTGGATATTTCTGTGGGTTGATATTAAATGACTACAAGGAAGAATTCGGAATAAGATGAAATGGAGTATATTTCTACTAAAAGTAATCTGCCTGATCTTTGGCGCATTGATATTAGCGATTCCAGGTAAATGCCCTGGCTGTCCCAGTGTTTAGAGATTAATAACCCAAACTGGGGGCAATCAGCTTTCAACGCTGTCGCAGGGATTAGAGCTTCCTTTGATTCACCTAAAACTGGCAATTGCTGTTATTGAGTTTTCCTTCTCCTTACCAAGCAAGCATCTTCCCTGCCGAACACTACTGCCCCGAGCCTGGATGCTCGCTTACCCACCCTGCGCGGAAAATAGCAATTCAGCGCCGAAACAAACTGGGCTTGCCGCCCAAAATTGGCGGTCCTAACTAGATGATCCTCGTATCCGCAATTCGCTGGAGTTTATAAAGCGGCGCGGTATAACGCGAAGCATCTTCGCCACAAACACGGTCCGGTCCCGCCATGTCTCTCTCTACCCCCTGCACTTCGCGTTCGCGCACTCCCGGCTTCTTTGCCGCGACGCGCTGGACGATGGTTCTTTCCGCCGCTGGCCAAGGGGACGGAACCGGCTCCCGGGCATTGGCGGAGCTTTGTCAGTGTTACTGGCGGCCGCTTTACGCCTATCTTCGTTGGCAAGGCTTCGATGTGGAGGAGGCCGAGGATTTGACGCAGGAATTTTTTGCCCGCCTTTTGGATAAGAACGGGCTGGCAACGGTTGATCCCGGCAAAGGGAAGTTCCGGTCCTTTCTGCTCGCCTCGCTCAAGCACTTTCTGGCGAACGAACGCGACCGGGCGCTGGCGCTGAAGCGCGGGGGCGGGTTGCCGCTTATCCACCTCGACGCCCTGAGCGCGGAGAAGCGCCGGCAGATCGAACCCACCGATGACCTCTCACCCGACAAGGCGTTTGAGCGCCAATGGGCCCTGACGGTGCTGGATCAGGCTCTTTCCCGATTGCGCACGGAGTTCTCCATGGCGGGCAGGGAAGCGCTGTTCGAGGAGTTGAAAGGCTTTCTGACGGGGGACGGGCGGGCTGATGCGCATGCGGCGGCTGGCGAGCGGGGCGGCATGAGCGAGGGGGCCGTCAAAGTGGCCGTTCACCGCCTGCGCCGCCGCTACCGTGACTTGCTGCGGGGGGAGATTGCGCAGACCGTGGGCAGTCCCGAGGAGGTCGATGACGAAATCCGGAACCTTTTTGCTTGTTTCCGGTGAAATTCTGTAACCTTTGGCCGGGTTTGCTTTTTCAAGGGGTGAACAAATACCCTCTATGAGTCACGAAAACCAGTGTCCCGAATGCGGGGCCAAACTTCCAGCAGAGACACCGGAAGGGCTCTGCCCTGCGTGTTTGCTGCGCCGTGGGTTGGAAACGCAGGCGGCGGGAAGCGCCCCCGATATCCCCTCGCCCGCGCCGGAGGCACTCGCCTCCTATTTCCCGCAACTTGAGATCGTGGAACTCCTCGGGCGAGGCGGAATGGGGGCGGTTTACAAGGCGCGCCACCGGGGATTGGACCGCTGGGTGGCCCTGAAAATCCTCCCGGCTGCAACCCAGCGCGACCCGGCATTCGCGGAACGGTTTACCCGGGAAGCCCGCGCTCTGGCGAAGCTCGATCACCCCAATATCGTCACCGTTTACGATTCCGGAGAAGCCGACGGCCTCTTCTATTTCGTCATGGAATTTGTGGACGGGGCGAATCTGCGCCAGGTGCTCGCCTCGGGCGGCGTCACGCCGGAGCAGGCGCTCGCCATCGTGCCGCAAATATGCGATGCGCTCCAGTATGCGCATAAAGCGGGCATCGTTCACCGCGACATCAAGCCGGAAAACATCCTCGTTGATAAATCGGGCCGCGTGAAGATCGCCGATTTCGGCATCGCCAAGATTGTGGGAAAGGAAGCGCGGGATTTCACGCTCACAAGCATGGGCGACGTGATGGGGACGCCCGCCTACATGGCCCCGGAACAAGTGGAGCACCCGAGCGAAGTCGACCACCGGGCGGACATTTATTCGCTGGGCGTGGTCTTCTACCAAATGCTCACGGGCGAACTGCCGCTGGGCCGGTTTGCGCCGCCCTCGCGCAAAGTTCACATCGACGTGCGGCTGGACGAGGTGGTGCTGCGGGCTCTGGAAAAGGAACCGGACCGGCGCTACCAGCAGGCCGGGGAGGTCAAGACCGAGGTCGAAACGATTGCGGGCACTCCCGGTTCTGCGGGAACGGAAAAGCCAAAAGCCTACCCATGGAATGGGCCGGTGAATTACCGCAGCAAAGCCACGCTGTTTGGTCTGCCGCTGGTTCATATTACGCAAGGCACGGACCCGAACACGGGCCGGAAGCTCGTGGCACGGGGCATTATCGCAATCGGGGATATCGCGCAGGGGGTGATCGCCATCGGCGGGTGCGCCATGGGAGGCATCGCATTAGGTGGGGCCGCTTTCGGCGTGTTTTCCGTGGGCGGGCTGGCTTTGGGGCTATGGGCCTTTGCCGGGCTGGCTTTGGGCCTGATCAGCGCATGGGGAGGATTTGCGCTAGCACCTATTGCCATGGGCGGGACAGCGATGGGTTACTTTGCCAACGGCGGCAGGGCGTGGGGAATGCATGTCTGGGATTCAATCACGAAGGACCCTGTGGCCGTGCGATTCTTTCAGGACTCATGGTCGCAGAAATTTCTGGATTGGATGCCCATCGCCCGCCCTATTCTTGGGTTTGCTGTTTTTGTGATTGCCTGGGGAGCGATAGAGTGGGCCAA
>JAQTMF010000060.1 GCA_028714515.1 Chthoniobacteraceae bacterium
GAAAGGAATCAATCCGAAGGATTGAAAGATTTTTAGCCGGGGGTCGAGCGCAGCGACACCCCCGGTATACCGCAAACAATCGGCTCACCCTGAAAGGGTGGTAGAAAGCCCGTTTTCTGCCACCCTTTCAGGGTGAATGCATGGCGGGGCGAGTCCCGGTGGTGTCGGCGCGCGGCCGCGCCTCAACCACCGGCTAACGTCTGGAAACCCTCCGGGTTTCTCTCTTGATCCGCGCTTCCTCTTTTACCCGGCTAAACAGATACGAGTGCCGCCCCTACCAACCAGAGTCCCCCCGGGTGTTCTACCGCAGGGCGACGGAATCGAAGATAGCCTGCGCGTGGATTTGCGCCGTCTCCTCCGTGAGCCGGTAGGCGTCGTAAACGAGCGTCCAGACCGTCCGGGGCTGGCAAAAAAAGCGGACCTCGAAGCGGTGCTCCACATTGGGCGCGGCACCGTGGTAGGTAATCAGCGGCTCGCCGAGCCACTCGCCATATTCCGGTTCGCTCATTACCAGGCCCGCGCCGCCGCCAAACGCCAGTTCCATCGCCCGTCGCTGGTGTGTCACCAGCCGCCGGAGCGTCGCCGCCTCGTCGCCTTCACGCCCGTCCGGCTCCTCCCGGATCAGTGTGACATGTTCATTGTGCTTGTCCGCGCTGCGGTAGATCCAGCGGGACGGCGATTCCGTCGGGCGCAGTTGCCACCGGCCGGGGAGGCAGAGCGAGAGCTCGTATTCGCCGAAAAGCGTTTCGCGTTGTTTCCAATGAGGCATTTGTAGAGCAGGGAAAACCCTACTCTACGCCTTTTTCGCCATTATTCCACGCGCTTATTGTGACTCTTTTATTACAACGCGGCGGACGGCTCGCTGCGGTACCATTCCCAGAAGCGGGCCACCCCTTCCTCCAGCGAAACGCGCGGGGCAAAGTCGAGCAGCCGCCGCGCCTTGCCGATATCGGCGAAAACGCACGGGCTGTCGAAGTCGGGGGGGAGCGCCGGGATGAGATGCGCCCTCCCGCCGGAATGCCGCTCCAGCAGCGCCACGAAATCGGCCGCGAGGACCGGCTCGCCCCGGCCGAGATTGAGGATCTCGTAGCCCAGGGGGCGGTCGGCCGCCATGACGATCCCCGCGACCAGATCGTCCACGGCGATCCAGTCCCGGTGGATCTGTCCCTTGCGGTGGAGGCGCACTTTTTTCCCGTTGCGGATCCCGTCGGCGATCTGGAACGCCAGGCTGTCGGGGCGGCAGCGCGGGCCGTAGACTGAAAAAAAGCGCAAGGCGGTGAAGTTGAGGCTGTAGAGGTGGTGAAAACTGAACCCGAGCATCTCCGCGGCCCGCTTGGTGGCCGCGTAGGGCGTCAGCGGGCGGTCGCACGGGGCGGATTCCTCGCACGGCACCGCCGGGGTGTCGCCATAAACCCCTGCGGCGGAGGCGAAAACAAAATTGCCCACCAGCGTCTCCTTCGCCGCGCCGAGGAGTTGCAGCGTTCCGTTGAGGTGGATATCGGCCGAGAGCGGCGGGTCTTCGATGGAGATCGCGCCGCCGGGCTGCGCCGCCAGGTGGATCACGGCATCGAAGGCGTTCTCGCCAAACAGCCGGTCCAGCAGCGGGCGGTCGCGGATGTCCCCCTGCACAAACGTCCATTGCTCCCGCGCGCAGGCCGAGGCCCGCACGGCGTCCAGGTTGGCCTGTTTGCGGGCGGGGGCGTAAGCGGTGCACAGGTTATCCAGGCCCACCACGCTGTCGCCGCGCCGCAGCAGCGCTTCCGCCACATGGCTGCCAATAAAGCCGGCGGCTCCGGTGACTAGGAGGGTTTTTTTCATGGGGGGCGCGGATATCTCTTCCCTTTCGCGTCCAGAGGGTCCCCCGGATGCGCAAAAAATGCCGCCCCCCATGTGCGGGGTTGTAGAACAGGTGCCTTTTGCCGCGCTTCACGATCAATCGTCCAATACTCCGGGGGGCAGTCCTTGGGGGAATGCCTTGGGCTGGGTGCAGCGGTTGGCGATCTCGATTGTGCAGCGGGATTCCTGGGATTTCTCGAACGCCTTCATTACCTCCAGGACGTGGAGCGCAAGGGACCCATTGCAACGATGTTCCCGCCCGGAGTGAATGGCATGCGCCATGTCGGCGGCGCCGATGCTCCGCGAGTTTTCATGGTATGCATACGCAAAAGGCATCTCCTTCCAATCTTCATTCCCGGGCCGAAAAACCGAGATGGGTCCTCCGAAGGTGTTGGGGTCGGGGACGCTGATGCTTCCTTCGGTGCCGTAGATTTCGATCGGTTTGTGCGTGTGCCGGGGCACGTCGAAACTGACGGCGATGGTCACGACCGCGCCGTTTTCAAAGAGCAGGCTGCCACTGTTATGCGTGGCGACTTCGACCGGCAGTATTTCTCCAAAATGCTCCTTGCACGTGGCGAGGCGGCCGGGGCCGGATTTTGAGGCCATGGCCGAGACGGCGGAAACGGGGCCCAGCAGATGCACCAGCGCGGTGATGTAGTAAGGGCCCATGTCCAGCATGGGGCCTCCGCCCTGGGCGTAGAAAAACGCGGGATTCGGGTGCCATCTTTCGGGCCCGGCCCCCAGCATGAATGCCGTGCCTGCGAGCGGCCGGCCAATCCACCCGTCGTCGATCAGCTTGCGGCTGGTTTGGAGACCGGCGCCAAGGAACGTGTCCGGGGCGCAGCCCACGCGGAGTTTTTTGCTCGCGGCGAGTTCGAGCACGGCTTTGCCTTCCTGGGTGTCGAGCGCGAGCGGTTTCTCGCCATAAACATGCTTCCCGGCGCGCAGGATTTCCATGCTGACCTTGGCGTGAACTTTTGGAACGGTGAGGTTGATGACGAGGTCGATCGACGGGTCCGCGAGCAGTTCGTCAACGCTCAACGCGGCGATGTGGTATTCTTCGGCTCTTTTCGCCGCGGCTTCCATGTTGAGGTCGGCGCATGCCTTCAAATTCAACGCGCGAAAGATCGTGCAGCCTTTCGCGTAGGCGGGGAAGATGTTTCCGCAGCCAATAATGCCGACGTTGAGGGCGGGGACGGAGGAGAGATTTTTCATGAGGAGGCCGGGTGATTTACTTGTTTCCAGAGGCCAGGCCGTTTCCGATAAGGAACTCGTAGCTCTTCGCCACGCACTCCATCATGTCGGTGTCGCTGTTGTCTTGTTCCACAACGAGCCACTGGGTCACTTGCGGGTTCATCGCTCCGATGATTCCTTTGATGTCGTTCTTCCCGCTTCCCACCGGGAGGAGGGAGGACGTCGCGCCGGGGGTGATCTTCATGGTGTTTGTGGCCGCATCATAGTAAGTGGCCGGCTTGAGGAGGGGGCCGTCTTTGATGTGGAGGAGCGGCGAGCGGTCGGCAAAACGGCAAACCATTTCCGCCGCGTTGTTTTCCCCGTAGTTTGCGGCCCAATAGGTGTCCAGTTCAAACAGCACATCCGGGCAAAGCTCGGCAAAGATCTCGTGTTTGATGCGGCCGTCCAGTTTTTCGAATTCCCAGTAATGGTTGTGGATGACCAAGGTGAGGCCCGCGCGGGCGAGCTTTTCGTGGATTTTTTGGGTGACTTCCGCTGTTTTCCGGATGGCGTCGAGGGTCGCGAATTGCTCCGTTCCGTATCCTCCCGCCACCATTTTGACGCCGAGTTCTCCGTAGATGTCGATGCTCTGCTCCAGGTTATCGAGCGAGGCCCACGGGCTATGGGTGGAGGAGATGACCATCCCGAGATCCTCGACATATTTGCGGAATTCCTTGGGGGTGAAGTTGAAGAATCCGGCCGGCTCGACCCCTTTGTATCCGATGGCCGCAAGGGCGCGGAGAACCGCGGGGAAATCCTTCCCCGCTTCGGCGCGCAGGGAATAGAGCTGGATGGAGATGGGCTTGGCTGTGGTGTTCATTACGGGGAGTGAATAGAGCGTTTTTGAATAGGGCGGTTCTATTTATTTCTATTGTGGGAACTCGCCTTTCCTGAGGTATAACCTCGCCTTGCCAATAGGACAATTGACGTTTCCTGTTGTTTCTTAGCTTAAATTCCATACAATCGCCGCCGCATTCGAGATACTGCGCTTCGCATGCAAAAAACCCCTCAAGCCATCCAGCCGATCCTTCGGCACATCGGTTTCTACAAGGCCCCCCCGGTCTCTGCCGTCACTCCGGTTGTGATTCCGCCGAAGACGGAGGTCATCGAGATGGTGATGAGCGGGGTTGTCTATTTCGAGGAAGGCGGAAAGGATCGGGAAGTGGGCTGCGGCGCATTGTTTTGGCACCTCCCCGGGGAGAAGACGATCTATCGGACAGACGCCGATTTTCCCTATACGTGCCTGACGGTGCATTTCACCACTTCGGCAGATCCAGTGCGAACCGTGCCGCGGCTCTCGATCATCGCGGATCATCTGCGGACGAAAGAACTGTGTCACGAGATCTTGCGGGCCTATCACAACGACTCCATTGACCGGGCGATTCTGGGGAGCTATGCCCGGCACCGGCTTCTCTGGGAAGCCCATTTGGGGACGATCCAGAATACCGCGATTCCCCGCCCGCCGGCGCTCGAAGCCGCGTTGGTTTTCCTCGAATCCAAATTCATGCGGCCGGAGATCGGCGTGGCGGAACTGGCGGAAGCCGCGGGGTTAAGCGAGCCCCGTCTCCATGTCCTGTTCCGCGAATATCTGCGGCAAACCCCGTATCACATGTTGACCGCCCGCCGCATTCGGGAAGCGAAATGGCTGCTCTCCGGCACATCGCGGAATATCAAAACGCTCTGCGAAGAGTGTGGCTTTGCCAATGTCGAAACCTTCTACCGGGCATTCAAAAAATACGTCGGAATGCCTCCGCATCGTTTTCGGGCATGCCATGCGTCGAAACTGCGGAATGTTACGGAGTAGGCGGGATAAGGCGAATCTCAAATTGCGCCATCCCCGGCCAGCGCGAATACCAGGGCGTCGTGGGGGGGGACTTCCAAAATAGGTTGCGATGGCGTCTCGCCGCGGACCGTTCCCCGCCAAATCTGGTTGACTCCGATTCCTTCAGCCAGCCGGGTTGCGACGGTCTGGGCCGTGGCGCTGTGGTTGATCACCACGACCGCCGTCCGGCCATCGGAGAGCGGATGTTCGGTGACGGCAAGCGCGGGGGCTTCCATTTCCAGGAACCGGGGAACCGGTCTTGCGCGGGCGATTTCCGCATAGACCCGCCAGTAGGCCGGGGCGTCCGGGTGGAAGGCTCCCGGGGCCGTTGTCAACGAGCTCTCGATGGGCGCGGCGAAAACGATGACTTGCCCCAGACCGAGGCGATGCCGCCAGAACGCCGGGGAACCGTTGTCGCCGCGCGTGCCGAGCACCTCCGCTCCGCGAGCGGAAAAGACGAGATCGCAGGCTCCGCACAACGGGAGCACCGCGCCGTCCTCCGCCAACGTGACGGAAAGGGGGCTGTTCGCCGTGGCGCGGGTGAGCAATTCGACCCCGGCAATTTCGTTGAAGTGCGGCACGATTCCGTCGCCGAGGGAAAGATACAACGTGGCGCCGGCCCGCACCCTGGCCAGAAGTTCCAGCCATTGGCGGCGAGGGACGCAATCGGGTCCCGCGAGGCTCGGAAGCAAATAGATCGGGGCCTCGGGAATGGCCTGCTGGATATGGCGGAATTCCAATTCCAGCTTTGCCTGCTTGGCCAGGACGAAGGAGCCGAATGCGGCGGCCCAGTCGTCTTGCCCCTTCGTGAGGATGCAGACGGCTTCCGCGCGGCGCGGCGGCAGCAATGCAAAGGGAAGGGAACGCAGGAAATCGCGGAAGGCGTTCATTTCGCGCAGGACGGGCTTGGGCGTGCCGTCGATGCGCAGGAGGCCAAGCTCGGATTCGACGCCGCTCCAGTCGTAAGGGGCATGGGCGAGTTCCGTCTGATCATGGGCGCACCACCACAGGAAACCGCGGCAATCGTTGGCCCAAAGGGAGAAGAGGTTGGTCCGGGCGAAACGGGCGGATACCTCGTCGCTCGCGACCATCGGCCCCATCGTGCCGATTTCCTCGGCGAAACAGGGTTTGCCGCCGATGCCGGCGTAAAAGCGCGTTTCGGCCGTGGCGTGAAGCGTGGTGCGCAAGGCATCGACGGCGTCGTTGCGGGTATGGCGCGTCCAGTACGGATACGGGTGGGTCGTCAGGATGTCCGTCCATTCGGCCTGGTCGTCAATGAACCAGACGTTGCCGCTATTGCCCACGGGGGCGCTTAGCGAGTGCATGCCCGAGACGATGGGCCGCGCGGGGTCGGCCGCCCGGATGGCGTTGCTGATGGAGGCCGTCCAGAGGCAGGCCGCGGCCCGCGAGGGAGCGGGGCCCATGCAGTTGCATTCATTGCCCAGATCCCACGCGGCAATGGCCGGTTGGTGGCGCGCATTCTCCACGAGCGTGCGGACATACTTGATCTGCCACGAGAGACTCAGCGGATCGGTGATGGGATTGAGACCCTCCAGAGCCGGGGGGACAAAGAGCCGCCCGCTCATCCAGCCGGTGACGATGCCGACAAGGAGCTGAAGCCCGTGCCGTTCCGCCAAGGCGCAAAAGGTGTTGAAGCGCGCGAGCATTTCGGCCGATACCCCCGCCTGGCCGGTGGCGTCGAAAGGCAGGGGCGCTTCTCCAAAACGCATTTCGACAGGGCACCCTCCGCCGCCCCGCAGCAGGGTGATCGGCTGAAAGTCCGGCCAAAGCGGGAAAACGCGCAGCAGTTGCACGCCGTTCGCGGCGAGTATCGCGAAGTCGGATTCAATCACATCCGGCCGCCAGTCGCGCCACATGGCGGTGCCCGCGTGGGAGGCCCAATAGTTGCAGCCCAGGCTGAAACCGCCGGGGGTTTGGAGGGGAAGCGGGGAGGGGGTTGTTTTCACTTGGCGGGATGCTTGTCATTCAAAGCCCGTATTTCCGCCGACGACGATATTCCGCGTGTTGCGGCCGTCAACGTAAATACCCGTGGCGCAAGGGGGCGTTGCGTTGGAAAGCTTGTTCCCTTCAATCGTGACATCCCGCGCCCGCGTGACCATGATGGCCCCGTCCGCTTTGGCGTCGATGGATGCGCCCGCGCCGTCGAAGGGATGCCTGTTGGTGTCCGCAAGGAGGTTGTCTTTGATCAGGACATCTTGTGAGGAGGCGACCAGCAGGGCAAGGCCCGGCGTGTCGCGGATGGTGTTTCGTTCAAAGACGATGTTGCGGTGGACCACGGCGGGGCTCAATCCGGCCGGGGTGTCGGCGATCAGGCTGACGCAGCCCATGTGCCGCCCGAGCGGCCCGCGTTCCCACTGCACGTAGTTGCAGCCTTCGATGAGGTTGTCGCGGAGAACGAGGTTCTCGCAGCCATATCCTTCTTTCCAGTAATTGCAGTCGGTGGTGAGCATCAGGCCGCAGCCCATGACGTTGCGGATATGGTTGCGTTCGACCAAACCGTCCGCCGCCTGCAACAGCATGCCGCGCGCGCGATGGTCGTGGAAGAAATTGTCATGAATCAAAAAGCGGGAGCCCGAACGGCTCAGGTTCGCCACGAAGTCGCCCGGTTCCAGGCCCGGCAAGTCCTCGGCCACGGTGACTACGGCGACCTTGTTCTCGAAATCCAGACAACAGGCGGCGATTGTGGCGCGCCCAAATTCCGCGAGGCTTCCCTTGCGGCAAAACTTTAGCTTGGTCCCCGGTTCCAGGCGAACGGCGTAACCAAAACCGCGGCGGGTCAGTTGAAAAACGCGCCCGCCGGTTTGTTTGACCACTTCGAGCCAGAGGCCGTGGATATTGACCGAATCGTCCCCCATGGCACTGAAGTCGCAGTTCTCGATGACGATGTCCCCCTCGGCCCCCCCAAAGTGAGCGCCGTCCGCCGTGCTGCTTACCAAGAGGTTCGACCCGGGACGCCGCCCGATCCGGCAGTTGGAGATGCGGAAGCCGCGGTCGCAGCCGATCCCGGCAAACGCATGGCCCGGGCATTGAAACACGGTGATTCCTTCGAAGGTCAAGTCGGAGTTGCCCGGTCCGTTGAAGTCGATGAAGCCGGAGGTATCGTAGACATAGTGCCGCACACAGACGGGCATCCCGTCCGCGAGTTTTCCCGTCCCGTTGGGGGGAGCCGGCGGTCTATCGAAAGTGGGGGAGGTGATTAACTGCGGGCCGATTTGCTCCACGTCGACGGGATAATACGCCTCGCCCTCGATTGCCCGGATCCAACGCCGGTTTGCCGTGTCGTAGTGGGTGACCGAGGCCGCCAGTTTTCTCCCGGGAAGCAGGGGAAATTCGTCGGATATCCTGATCGCCATCCGCCCGTCGGCCTGGCGCTCCATCACACCGGGCGAAGCCAGCGGGAAATCCCAGTCGGCGGCGAAGTTTTTCAGCAAAACGCGCTGGCAGTTGCGGATGCGGAACCCGTTGGTGATATGGTGAAAAATCAACTCCGAGCCCTGCGCGTCGATGGTCAAGTCGGAGAGGTCCGTCAGTTCGATGGAAGCCGGAGCGTCCGCGGCCTTCGGGTCGTCAAATCGGTAGGTTTTCGCGGGCAGGACCAGCTTGGCCGCTCGTTGTTCGCGGCAGGCGGCCAAGGCAGCCTTCATGGCTTCGAAATCGGATTTCCTTGGCTCCGAGGGGCGTCCGTAGAAGGCGTCGATCGATAGGACAATCTCCGTGCGCGGCGCGGGAGGATTGACGGTTGGTGGAACAAAAGCCTGTAGAACGTCGTTCATGGATTCTTGGGGATCTACGGTTATTTCAACAATCGGCTCATGTCGGCCACGAACACCCGGCGGGTGCCGCCGACAAAACCGTTGAAGGTTACGTAACGCCAGGTGCGGTCCCAAGCCGGGTGCGGATCGACGCGCAAGGCGCCGTCTTCGCAGGGCTGGCTGATATTGATCCGGACGGCCGTTTGCTCCGTGCCGCCGGACAGATCCACCCAGCGAAGCGGAACGGTGCCGTCGCCGAATGCTACCGGCTCATGCGCGTAGGTATCGGCCAAGATGTGGCGCGCATCGGGATGCACCGTCGGGTGGCCCGAGCCTTGGACTTGGTTTGTTATCTTGCCTAGGCCGGAGCCGTCGGCGTTGACTTGCACAAAACGCAGGCATCCCTCGCGGTCGAGATCGAGGTTCATCGAGATCCGTTTTCCATCCGGGAACCAGGTTGCGTGGTGGCCGCCTTTCTCCCACTGTTCTGGACCGGCGGCGCAATGCATTTCGCTGCCATCGAGCTTCAAAGTGACCCAGGCGTAACGGACACTGTCGTAGCCGTTGGCGAACATGTCCCACTGAGGATGATCGGCGACCGGAAACCAGCGAATGCTTACCATGACCCTGTCGCCTTGGGGATTGAACTTGCTGTGAAAGCCATAAATCTCGAATCGGTTCGGATTCCCGATTGCCACGGGCGGCTGGGCGCGCGTCAGGAGATCCCGGATCGAGGCGAGCAGCCTGCGCTTGCCTGTCGCGGTGTCGGTCAGGAAAAAACCGTCGTCATCGACCGCGCCGACGTTGGTCCGAACTTTCTCGCGCGGGACGACGACTCCGTAGCCGGGCTGGGTCTTCCCGGTGGCGGCAAGGTTGGAGGAGATGAGCCAGCGGCCGTCCGGGGAAGCGTGGTAGACGGTTCCTTCCATCCGTTGCCGGGCTCCGGTCAGCGGATCGAGCTTCCATGCAAACGGCGCCCAGGTCCCGGTGTCGACATCGTTGAAGTATAATTCGTGATCGGACGCTCCCCAGTTGATATTCGCGCCCATCTGCGTCTCCCAACCGCAGGTCTCGGCAACGGCGCGGTTTTCGCCGGTTTCCAGGTCGATCACCCGTACCCGGCCCGCTTCGCCGGGGAGCGGCCGGCGATCTTCGAAGGGAAACTGAAAGACAGCCAGGTAGCGTCCCGAGGGACTGATGGGGGAGGTATCAAAAAAACGGTGCAGGCATCCCGGCTCATTCGGTGTCACACACCAGACGGGCACTTGCGGATCAAACTGTTCGTAACGCGGAAATCGGGCGGTATTCATGAGAGGATAGCTCTGTGTTAAGGTTGAGGAAAGTCGAGGGAATAGGATTTCCCGTTCACTTGAAATTCGCAGCACGGAACACGGTTTTTCCAGACGATCCGCGGTGCGCTCACGACGGGGCGGGCGGAGGAGGCTGGCCACGGTGCGACGACCGTGGCGAAGGCCCGGCTGGGGTTGTCCGACGGCAACGCCGTGAGGCGCAAGCGCGTCGATGGGTGGGCGATATCGATGAAATCCGAAACCCGGCCCGGCAGCAGTTCTCCTTCGAAACCGGCGCCCGGAACAAGCACGACGTTTGTGACGCCTGCGTCTTGCGTTTCCGCGCGGCCCGTTTTTTCGTCGAGGCTCACCTTCGTTGAATCGAGATGAAAATAAAGCTGGAGAAGATCGCCGGGAGAAAGATTCTCGACCCAGTCTAGGACAACGAGCAACGCGTCGCCGACGATCGCCATCGCCCGGAAGTGCGTTGCGGGTTCATAGTTGTCGTGGCGCGCGAAGACGGCCTGGCAGCCGGGTTTCTGGATTACGTCCAATAGATCGCCCGGCTTCTGCGGGCCATATTCCCATGAGCTGATGTATTCGAACGGGTCGCGTCCGTTGATGATCAGGGTGTTGTGATAGGCGGCGGATTTGAACTCCCGCCGGTCGGCATCTTCACGATAGGTGAAGCGGCCGGGATCGACGATCAACGTTCGTCCGTAGGCCGTGAAATCGAAGCTCATCGGGTCGATGTGCGAGTGGGTGTTTTCGACCGGAGTGCGGCAGGCGAAAAAAACGCTGGCGGCATCGTGCGACCACCCGGTGCGCAGCATGGCTTGTTTCAGGCGTTTTTGCCAGGAGCCGGTGGGCAGGGAGATTTCCTTTGGCGCTATTGCCGCTTCGTCAATGGCGGCCAGCGTTTCCGGAGAGGCGTAGCCGTCCCACGCGGCTTCGATGCAGCGGGCGTTCACCGCTTCCACGCCGCAGCAGTTGACCGCAATCTGGAGATAGTCGGGATTGTGAAACAGCCGGTAGCCGTCCAGTGCGGCGTGGATAGGTCCGGCGTTTTCGGCATCCGAGTCTCCCCAAGACACGGTGGTTCCCGACGGCCGCAAAGCATACATCGCGTAGTCGATGCCTTTCTTGATCTTCGAGATGAATGCCGTGGAAAGCGGGATCCCGTGCGCTTCCGCCACCGACAACCCGAGAGAAAACCATCCGACGCACCCGGAGTGGTAATGCGGGCAGCCTTCGATCTGGCCGCCTTCCTCCGAGATTTGTACCGCGGCGCAGCGTTCCAGCTCGCATACCGCGTGGGCCCTCCATTTCTCGGCCGTGGAAAACTCCGGGAAGAGGCAGCTCGCAACCAACAGCCCCAGGCTTTGCATCAGGTAGTGGTTGTGGTCGGCCCCGGGATGTTGTTGCGGTGCGATGTGGTAAAGCACCTCCCCATGTTCGAAGACCGAGGCGGCGTAATCCGTCAGAAGGTCCGGGCTGAGGAACGCGGTTCCCGCCAAATGCGGAATGATGAGGGGCCAGGAAGTAAACATCCTAATGCCGGCCTCCAGCGAACGCCACGGATCGACCCGGCCGAAGAAGTGATGCGACGTCATCGGCGGGCGCGGGCAGCATTGCAGCCAGTTCCGCAGTTCCTCCACCACCTTCCGGGCGTATGTTGCGTTCCCGGTCAGGGAAAACGCGCGCAGAAGCGGTATCCAGTGCGCCATCCGGTTGAGGCCCCAGACGTATTCCGCGTCGTTCACGGGGTTATCCGCCCAGGCGGGAGGATTCCCCACAAAATACGGTTTTCCGCCCGTTCCCGGCAGCACGAGCATGCCTTCCAGCGCCATGTCCGCCTGACGGATCGTGTCCGCCTTCAACTGCGGGAATTCCCGCTGAATTCTCTCCGCCTGATCGCGAACGGATTTTGCTTTGGAAGCGAAGCGCTTCTCGATGCAAGCATGGAACAGTTCCTTCGAAACGGGCTCACTAAGGATGGATTTATACGCAATCATAGTTTTCAATAAAGCGGCATCAGCTCATCGGGAAACGGTTGCGGAATCGGCGGCGGAATCAACCCCGATATTCGGCGCAACGTAATGATCCGGGCCGCCGTGCCGGATCCAACTGCGGTATAGCAGGTTCATAAACACGATGGCTCCGATCTGGCAGGTGAATCCCCAGAAATAGAGATAACGGTAGTGGGAAACGATGGTGCCCTTGGCCGTGACCCAATCCATGAACTGGCCGGCCACGAGACTGCCGAGGATAATCGCCACGGAGGTGGTGATCTGGTTGGCGGAGCCGAACTGGCCGTATCGTTCGCGGGGGAGGACTGCGGCGAACATCGGCATCTCGCTGGCGGTGATGAGCGTGGAGATCGGAATGGCGATAATTTGGAAAAGGAAGTAGGAGTTCTGGCTATGAAGGAAGAAAAAGCTCAGCAGGCTAAGTGGGGATTGCAGAATCATCGCGATCAGGAGGACGCGGATGGGGTGATAGCGATCGCAAAGAGCGCCCATCGGATAGAGCAGGGCCGCGGAGATGACGCTGGTAATTCCGACGGTTTTTCCGATCACCGCCAGCGGTAATCCCAATTCGTCGCGGTAAATGAACACCGAGTACATCCCGACGATGCCGCCCACTGCGGCCATTGCATTGCGGGCGTTGAAGAAAAGATAGTGCGGGTGGGAGTAGCATTCGCGGCAGTAAACGCGAATGGAGCCGATCAGCCCGAGCTTGTTGGCATGAATGGGGGGCGGGTAATCGCCCTCCCTGACTTTCCAGCACATCCAGAGAAAGCTGATTCCGTAAATGGCGGAACAGCCCACATAGATCAGGCGGGTGTGCTCAAGCGCGGAACGATAGATAAAGGTATTGAAGAGGTAGGCCTCCAGGGCGGCAACGATGCGGAACAACGCCAGGAACCGCGACATAAAGGCGTCCGGCACCACATCGACGAACAGGTAGTAGTAGATCGGCGTCATGCAATAGTGAAACACTTGGAACAGGACGAGCAGCCCTGCGATGACGAGGATGATTGTGGTGTTGGGGGATGAGATAAAATGTCTGACAAATCCCAGGTGATGCAGGGCTTGGCCATAATCCGGCCCGAAGGCCAGGAGAACCAGCGTGACGGTCACCAGGGGGGTGGTGACAAACAGGAACGGCCGGCGTCGTCCCCAGGCGCTGCGAAAGTTGTCGCTGCGGAAACTGACGATGGGGTTGGCAACGAGGTTAAAAAACGCCGGCAACGTCGAGAGCAGGAAACCCATGGTCGTGTTGGACGCTCCAAGGGCTTTCAGTTGGAGGGGCATGATCGACGGAATGACGGTTTCCATCAGTTGGAGAACAAGGTCTCCCCAGAGCAGATAGAAAAACAACAGGGCCAGCGAAAGGCGCGTATACTGGATCGTCCCTTTTCGCATGCGGAGTTGCGTTTCCTCCGCGGGATCGCTCCTGACTGGATTGTCAATGTTGCTGGTCATCGAGCCGATGGATCAAAGAGCTTCTTCAGACTTTCTCCGCGACGGCTTGCTCGGCGCGGCGATCGTTTACGCTTTGGGTTCCCGATGGATTGGGTACGGGATTTTTGCAGATCCATCGCCCTTCGCGCGACGCGTCCTTTTTCAACAGAAACGTCTGTATTTCCTCGGGTTCCAGCCGCCCCAAGGAAAGCCGGTTCTCTCCCAACCGCAATACGGCTTCCGCCGTTTTCGTTCCGCCGTTTTGAACGCGTGCGCGGAGTTGGTCCGCCGTGGAGTGATCGAGGGAAAGCAGCCGCATCGAACTTGGGCTAAGGTTTGCCAAGCCCCCGTGGCGCGGCCAGGGGCCTTTGGTGGCGGGCGTCGTGAGCGTGGCGGGTGGATAGAGAAGCGCGTCAGCGACGTGATCGGGTTGCGGGCCCTCGCCAAAGAGGCACAGTTGGAATTTCAGTTCGCCGCAATCCGTCGCAGGCTGCCAGATTTTCTCCGACATGGAGGTCTTGACGTCGTTCGCGTAACGCGATGCCCGCGCGAGGGTCACGCGAAGCTCGTCATCGTTCGCGTCGAAATCGCCCAAAACATCGCTTGCGAGTCCCAAAGTCTCGCGTCCGTTGGACCGCACCACCCATCTCCCCCCCGAGACCTGCCCTTCAACACTATCCCGCACAATATTCCCGCCGGGGACCTGGTATTTCAGCCGTCCGCGGCATGGGAACACCATCTTCAAGCGCGCGCTTCGTTCGTTCCAAAGCAACCGTCCATCGACCTTGAGCCAAGGCGTTCCGGCGGCTACCGAGAACGTCAGATCAAGCCAGGAGTTTTTTCCGCTCCAGCGAGTCCATAACTTCGCTCGCAAAGGGCCGGATTCCAATACTTCGCTACGCTCCAGTTTCCAGACTTCCCGCAGGTCGTTGAGCTGGTAAGAGTCTCTTTCCTCGTTCATTCCTCCCCAGGACCCCCAGGGGTCGTCGACGAGACGGATTTCAAGGTTTTTCCGGTTTCCAAAGACGTTCTCGCCATGACGTTGAATGCATACGGCGCCTGATTTTACCTCGATGGACCATTCTTCGTTGGTTATTTTTGGGTCGGGTGCGGTTGACGCATGGCATAGGGGGGCGACCTGTACGGCCTCCCCTTTTTGGTCGCGCCAGCCAAGCCGGACGGTGGTCCAGCCCATGGCCGGTATCTCAAGCCGGGTGAGGACTCTTTTTCTCCATGGCAGATTGGGCATGGAACTGTGCTCCGTCTCGATCACCTGAAATTCCGCGGCCTTCCCCGCGTGGTCGTATACGACAACGGGTAGTTCCGCGGAGCGATTCTGAAACGCGT
>JAQTMF010000061.1 GCA_028714515.1 Chthoniobacteraceae bacterium
TCCGGCTGCAAGCGCGGATCGCCGAAGCCTTGTCTCCCTTTGTCAAACCGGAACGCCGCCGCTTCGAGCCGCACCTGACCCTGGCGCGCGTGAAAGCCTACCCGCCCCCCGCGCTGGGCCGCGCGCTTGCCGAACTGGCGCGGCCCGGGGGCGAAGCGCCGCAGCCGTGGCACGCGGGGCATTTCGCGCTCCTCCAAAGCACCCTGGATTCCGGCGGATCGCGGCACACCGTCCTGCGCGTTTTTGCGTGCGGGGAAATCTGAAAACGAGAGACTCGGGCCGCGGCGGCGGCGCGATTCCCAATGCGGAAACACCGCGGGAATGAACAGGCCACGATGGGAACATTTTGCCCACGCGTCGGACATCGGCGTGAGGGGGATCGGCGAGACCAAAGAGAGCGCCTTTGAACAAGCCGCCCTCGCGGCCATCGCCGTCATGACCGATGTGGCGGCCGTCCGCGCGGACGAAGAGATCCGCGCCGCCTGCCACGCGCCCGACGACGCATTGCTCCTTGTGGACTGGATCAACGCCGTCGTCTTCGCCGTCGCCACGCGCAAAATGCTCTTTGGCCGGTTCGAAGTCCGCCTCGACGGCCCCCGCCTGCGGGGAAAAATGTGGGGCGAAAAGATCGACATCGACCGCCACCAGCCGTGCGTGGAAATCAAAGGCGCGACGTGCACCGAAGCGCGGGTTTTCCGAGACAAACGCGGAGCGTGGATCGCCCAGTGCGTGGTCGATGTCTAGTCATCAGCACGGAGGGAAAAAACCATGGATACCGCACGCTTTATCCACAAATCGGAATACGAATGGATGCTCCCCCCCAGCGGCGCGATGCGGGTCCCGGTGGTGATCTACGCCAGCGAGGAGTTGATGCGGGAGATGGACGAAAAAGTGCGCGAGCAGGCCGTCAACGTCGCCATGCTGCCGGGCATCCAGCGCGCCTCCTTCGCCATGCCCGACGCCCATTGGGGTTACGGCTTCCCGATCGGCGGCGTCGCGGCATTCGACGCGGACCAAGGCGGCGTCGTCTCCGCGGGCGGCGTCGGCTTCGACATCTCGTGCGGCGTGCGCGCCCTGCGCACCGGCCTCACGCGCGCCGGGATCGCCCGCGCGCTCAAGCCGCTGGCCGACGAACTCTCCCGCGCCATCCCGGCCGGGGTCGGCAGCACGGGCCGCGTCCATCTGAGCCTCGCCGAAATGGACCACATGCTCACGGGCGGCGCGCGCTGGGCCGTCAAAGAGGGCTATGGAACCCCCCGGGACTTGGAGCACAGCGAAGAACAAGGCTGCATCGCCGGAGCGGAGCCCGACCACGTTTCCGCGCACGCCAAAGCGCGCCAGCAGGACGAAATGGGCACGCTCGGCTCCGGCAACCACTACCTGGAAGTGCAGGAAGTGGCGGAAATATACGACGACTCCATCGCGCGCACATACGGCCTCCAGCCCGGCGGCATCATCGTCAGCATCCACTGCGGCTCGCGCGGCCTGGGCCACCAAATCGGGACGGACTTCCTCAAGAAAATGATCATCAGCGCGGCCGCGCACGGGTTCGTCCTGCCGGAGCGCGAACTCGCCTGCGCGCCGATCCACTCCCCCACGGGCCGCCAATACCTCGGAGCCATGCGCGCGGGGATCAACTGCGCGCTGGCCAACCGGCAAATCCTCACCCACCTCACGCGCAAAGCCTTCGCCACCGTCTTCCCGGGGGCGGAGCTGACGCTGCTCTACGACGTTTCCCACAACACCTGCAAAGTCGAGGAGCACTTCGTCGGCGGCGAGCGCAAACAGCTCTACGTGCACCGCAAGGGAGCCACGCGCGCCTTTGGCCCCGGGCACCCCGGCGTGCCGCAAGCCTGGCGCGAAGCCGGCCAGCCCGTCTTGATCGGCGGCAGCATGGGCACCTGCTCCTACATCCTCGCGGGCACCCTGGAAAGCGAGAACCTCGCCTTCAGCTCCGCCGTCCACGGCGCGGGCCGGGCCATGAGCCGGCACCAGGCGCTCCACCATTGGCAAGGCCGGCAAATCGTCGATGAACTCGCCGGGCGCGGCATCCTCATCCGCTGCCGTTCCATGCGCGGCGTGGCCGAGGAAGCGCCCGCCGCGTACAAGGATGTCAGCGCCGTCGTGGACGCCGCCGACCGCGCCGGGCTCGCCCGCAAAATCGCGAAACTCCTGCCCGTCATCTGCATCAAGGGCTGATCAGGAGCCCCCCAGCCACGCCTCCAGCCGCCGCGCGCTGTCGCGCACATGGCTGCCCTGCCAGTAAACGCGCCCGCATCGCGCGCATTGCCAAAAACGCTCCTCGCGCTCCCACACCGCCGGGGGGACGGCCGCGCGAAGATCCCGTTTCGCGACCGGGGCCACCGGTTCATTGCAAACCAGGCAGCGCGTAAAAAGAAAAGCGGACGCATCCAGCGAAAAGCGCTCCGCCACCTCGCGCAACTGCCCGGGGAGTTCCTCGGCGGTGACGCGGAAAATATCCGCCCGCTCCAACAGCGCCTTGGGCAGATCTCCCGCCCAGCGGCGGTTGCGCGTCAGGATCCAGCGGCGATCCGCCACGGCCCTCTCCGCCAGCCCCCTGCCAAACAGCGCCTCGTCCGCCAGGCAGTCATAACCGAGCAGCCGCATCCACTTCGCCAGCGACAGCAACATCGCATCGGCCGCAAAGCGCACCTCGTTCGGATTCATGCATTCCTCCCTTGGAATACCATAGGGCAAGGGACGCGCGAATCAACCGCCGGGACCCCGAAACGTCTACTGGCTGGTTCGCTCGATCGCCTTCGTCAAGCCGCCGTAGATCTCCTCGCGGAAGCGGCTTTGCTCGTCAATCGCGCGCCGGAAATAGTCGTACGCGCCGCGGGCATCGAAGCCGACGATATCGCTGCGGCTGATGGATCGCAGGTCGCCAAAGAACTGCGTAAGCAGCATTTTCCGCTCCCCGGGGTTGATCTGGTGCCGGTTGTGCAAGTGGCTGGTGAAGGCTTGGACAGAGCGCTGCATCGCCGGGGTCCTGAAGCCGTCGGCCTCCAGCTTGTTGTTCTGGCTGTCCGTGAACAGCTTCACAAAATCATCGCTCAGCGCGTCGATCTTCTCCACCTGCGCCGCCTGGGCGTAGAGGCGCTGCCAGTTGACCGGCTCCCATTCCTTGGCGCTATCCAGGCGGTATCCAAAGCGGCGGGTTTCCACCGTCACGGCCTCGTTTTTCCCCTTGCTCACCTTGCGCTCCAGCAAATACGTCGCGACGCCGATCACCTTCCCGCTCGGCATATGGAAAATCGGGCTGCCGCTATTGCCCGGCACGAACGGAGCGTCCACCTCCACCAGATTCGGCCCGATGCCGACAACCTTGCCCTCCACGGGCTTCACCACCATCGCCCCCTGCGCATTGCCCAAAACGGCCACCGGATCGCCGATTTTCACGTTCGTCTCAAGGGAGTCGATGATCTCGAAACTCTTCGCCGCGTCCGGCACCTCCAGCCGCACGATATCGTGGCCGACGGAAATGCCCGTGGCGCCGATGTTCACCTGCGCGCTCTTGAGGTTGGTGAGCTTGAACCCGGCGTTATTGCAAACCACGTGCGCATTCGTGATGGCGTAGGTTTTGCCGTCCATCTTGCAGAGGAACCCGCTTCCCACCCCGTGCGATCCCTCCACCATCAAAAGCGCCGTGGTGTATTCCGAGACAACTTGCGCCGTCTGAGCGCTGGTATCCGGCGTGGGCGAGGGGACCGGAGTCGCCTCCGGGGTCGGGGAAGCGCTGGCGACCGGCTGCCCCTGGGGCGGGCCCGGGCGGCCCGGCCTGCCGGGCATTCCGCGCCGGTCGTCCATGGCGAGCGACCGGACAATCGCCGAGAGATCCTGCGCGGAGGCCTGGTCCGAGCTGGCCCACGACGCGCAAAGGCGGACCAGCGAGCCCGGCATGTTCCCCGTCACGGTGTCGGAGAAGATCCGTTCATCCCCCGCCGCGTTCTTGGCCGTCACCTCCACCGTCAGCATCGGCGTGCCCTGCGCGGAAGTGGAACGGGACGTTTTGACCGCCGAAGGCGTATACCCGAGCCCGAGCGCCATGCAGAGCGCCTTCTCGGCCTCCGTCTGCGCGCCCATATCCCCCGCCATCAGCGGCGGCGGCCCCATCGTGTGGAAATTGATGCGGAAAACCGAGAGCGAGACGCGGCGCGCCGGATCCCCGGGGCGGGCCGTCAGCAACATCGTCGTGGCATTCGCGTCCGTGCTGGAGGCCACGTGCTCCGGCGCGGCGTCTTGCTTGCTTTCCACCACCTTCCAGCCCGCGGGGAGAGCCAGGGAAACATTCGCGCCGACCTTCACGGCCGTGCCCTGGGGAGCCGGCGTATTTTGGGCGAAGAGCGGGAGAGAAAGAGCCGTGCCGATGAGCGCCAGCCCAAGCACGCGGAGAAAGAGAGATCTCATAGGGAGAGAAGGGATGAGCCTACTGAATACGCCGAAGCTCCCCTTTTGCTACCCCCGGCCGGGGGGCCTTGGAAAGCACAAAAACGATCCCGCTTTTTTCGAAACCCGCAGGCAGGCCCGCGGGCCCTGGCCATAGGCCGCCACGAAAACCTTGTAGAACTGCGCGTAACTGCCGAACCCCGCCTCATAAACGGCCTCGATGAGCGTCGGCCGGGCGGGCTTGCGCAGGCACTCCCAAAAGCGCCCCATCCGCAGCGAATTGCGGTAGCGGTTGAGCGGCACGCCCACCTGGCGGGCAAACGTCCGGCTGAAATGCGCCTCGCTAAAGCCGCACCGCCGCGCCAACTGCGCGAACGTCCCGCTCCAGGCATTGTCGGAGAGAATCTCGATCGCCTTCAGGATGGACGGATGCAGGCAAACGGCCGCGTGGCGGTCCGCCCCCGCCTGCTGCAACCGCCAGCACAAAAGCAGCAAATGGCACAACCCCGCGTTCAGCCCGTCGGGGTCCCGGTGCTCGTAGCGGAAGTCCGAAACGAGGCCAAAGCCCGCCTCGCGGTTCAGCACATCGGGATCGCCCGAGCCCTCCGTCACGCGCTCCATCGTCCGGCGCAAAAAATCGAAATCCTCCGGGGCCAGGATCGTGTGCAGAATCCCCCGGCCCGCCCCCTTCTTCCGCTTCAGCCCCCGGTAGGCCTCGCCGGAGCACGCCCGCGCGATCAGCCCCGGCTTGAACACCGCGACGAAATTCCGCGCGTCATTCGAGCGGTCCACGAGTTGATGCTCCTGCGCCGGGAACAGCCACAACAGCGAGCGCGGCCCGAAGGAAAAACACTCCCCGCCCACCACGTAAGTGATCGTCCCTGCAACCACCAGATTCAGCTCCAGCTCGGCGTGATGGTGGCTCCGCAGAAACGGCGGATTGCGCGTGGATTCCGCCAGGAAAATAAACCCGTCGTAGATGGGGGCCAGCTTCAAATTCTGCAGCACAAACGCAAAATACGATCACTCTTTATCGCGTGGCGAGAAGAAACCGGAACACCCCGGCGGGTAGCGTTGCAGCCGATCCCAGCCCTCCCTCCCATGACCTCCAAAGAACGCCTCCGCGCCGCCGTCGAACACCGCCAGCCCGACCGCCTGCCGGTCGATTTCGGCGGCTCCTCCATCACCGGAATCCATTGCAGCGTCGTCGAGAACCTGCGCCGCCACTACCGCCTGGAGCCCCGGCCGGTGAAAGTATGCGAACCCTATCAAATGCTCGGCGCCATCGAAGACGATCTGCGCGAGGCAATGGGCGTCGATACCGCGCCGATCTTCCCCCACGGCACGCTCTTCGGATTCCCCAACGACCGGTGGAAAGAGTGGCGGACCCCCTGGGGTCAAAACGTCCTCGTCTCCGCGCACTTCGAAGTCGATGAGCGGGAAGACGGCGTCTACATCTACCCGCAGGGCGACCGCGGCGCCGCGCCCAGCGCCCACCTCCCCAAAACAGGCTACTTCTTCGACGCCATCGTCCGGCAGGGAGCGCTCGACGAAGACAACCTCAACCTGGAGGACAACCTTGAAGAATTCGGGCCGATGAGCGCCGCGGAAGAAGCGTATTGGCGCGAGCAAGCCCCCCGGCTGCGCGGGTCCGGCCGAGCCGTCGTCACCCACCTCGGCGGCACCGCCCTTGGCGACATCGCGCTCGTCCCCGCGCCCTTCCTCAAAGCGCCGAAAGGCGTGCGCGGCATCGCCGAGTGGTACATGACCGTCGCGTCCAACCCCGCCTTCGTGAGCGCCCTCTTCGATCGCCAAGTCGAGATTGCCCTCGGCAACCTCGCCCGGCTCAACGCCATCGCGGGCGACGTCATCGACATCGCCGTCGTCTGCGGAACCGATTTCGGCACCCAGGAATCGACCTTCTGCTCCCGCGCCACCTTCAACGAAGTCTGGAAACCGCGCTACCGGCGGATCAACGACTGGATCCACGCGAACACACCGTGGAAAACCTTCAAACACACCTGCGGAGCCATCGAGAGCCTCCTGCCGGACCTCGTCGAAGCGGGCTTCGACATCGTCAACCCCGTCCAATGCTCCGCCAAAGGCATGGACCCGCGCCTCCTCAAAGAGCGGCACGGCGACCGCGTCACCTTCTGGGGCGGCGGCGTCAACACCCAAAAAACGCTCCCCTTTGGCACCCCGCAAGAAGTGCGGCGCGAAGTCCTCGAACGCTGCGAAATCTTCGCCCCCGGCGGCGGCTTCGTCTTCAACGCCATCCACAACGTCCAAGCCCTCACCCCCACGGAAAACGTCGTAGCCATGATCGAAGCCGTGCGGGAATTCAACGGAGCCACCGCCTAAATTCAGAAAATGAGGAATGAGGCGGTGTTCACGAATTCAAGACAATGAGGAAAAGACAGGGATAAATGAGGAATCCAGGAAACCAGGAAGAAGAGAAGTTGCCGTTTCCTGGCTTCCTGGGTTCCTAATTTATCCTGTTTCCACGCCACCTTTCTCTGCACCGTCAAATCAGCCCCCGGGATTTTTTTACCTGGAAATTTCCCGGCAACCTGTTACCCCTCGCGCTCATGGCGCAGAGGCCGGGAAAGCGCAGATATGCACAGTGGAAATACGGGATCGCGCTGGGCGCGTTGCTCGCCCTGGGCGCGCCATGCCAAGGCGCGCCGTCCGCCGCCGAGCCCCCCGCCATGGAGAAAGGCTTTGCGCTATTCGCGCGCCTGGGGCTGCCGGATAGCGCCAACGCCGCCTATGTCGGGATCGGGTACGACGATCAGTTCTCCGCCGACGGAAACGCGGGGTGGGGGGAATTCGCCCGCCAACTCGGGCTTTCCGGCAACGCTTGGCTGCTCAAAGAAAAAGGCAAACCGGACCGTTTCGTCGTAGACAACGCACGCCTCGTGGAAGCCAAAGGCATCCAAAGCAAACCGGCCGACCTCGCCGCGGACGTCCAAAAGATCATGCTCTCCCTTTCCAAAGAGGAAGGGGGGGATTCGGATTCCGACTCCGCCCGGGCGGGCTGCCTCCTCCTCTTCGCCGCGCAACTCCGCACCCACGGGATGACCGCGGAGGCCGACGCCCTGGCCAGCCGCCTATTTGAGCAAACGGACGCATCCCGGGTGGTATCCGCCGCCGTCAACGTCCTCGCCAACGCCCAGTATCTCGACGCCCACGACCGTTTCCTCGCCGCGCCCAACGGCTGGCAAGCCTTTCAAAAAGACCTGGAAACACTGGAAGCCCGTTTTGGAGCGGACTGGCAGCTCCACGGGCCGGTCGTCCGGCTCCTCTCCATCGTGAAGCGGCGGAACGCGCCGCCCCCGGCCCTCCCCGGCCTCGCCCCCGGCGACCAGGCCCTCGCGGCGGAACTGGCGGCGGCGGGGGATTTCGATGGGGACGGCCGTTCCCTCTGGCTTCTGTTCCCAGAGAACGGCGAAAACAAGCACATCATCGGCCGCATCCAGGCGCGCGGAATGCAGGCGTTCCCCCTGCTCATCGCCTTGCTCAACGACGACTATCCCGTGCGCATCCAGGCCAACCGTTTCGTCGATGGGGAATATTTCCCGCCCGACGCCCCCCGCGAGGAGCGGGAGCGGGGCCTCTTCAACCGGATGCCGCGCCCCGTCACCCGGGGAGAAATCGCCGCGCTCCTCCTGGAAAGCGTGATTCCCCGGAAACAGGACGAAAATCAGCCCCGGCACGCCCTTCCCCCCGCGCGCCTCGCGGAAGCCGCCCGCCGGTTCTACGCGGAGCACAAAACGCAGCCCCCGGGGCAACTCGCGCTGCTTTACCTGCGGGAGGGCAATCGAAACCAACAGCGCGCCGCCGCCTCCCTCCTGCTGCGGGAGAAAACCGAAGAAGCCCTCGCCGCCGTCGAGCGCCACCTCCTGGAGAACGCGGCATCGAACCCGGACTTCGGCCTCCTGCGGGAATGGGCCCGGGCGAGGGGAGCGCAAGCGCGACCGGCCTTGGAAAACTACCGGAAAGCGATCGAAGCGGAGACGGAGCGCTTCGACGCCGCGTACCGCGAAAGCCTCGTAAACCAAGTCAAAGACATCGAGGAAAGCATCTCCGGCATCACCGCCAAACAAATCCTCGACGAAGTCGTCGCGGGGAAACGCCGGTGGCAGGCAGCCCAAGGAACGTGTTGGGAAGCGCTGCAGCGCGAGGAACCGGAGAACGCCGTCGGCTTGCTCCTCGGGGCGGCCCTGGCGGAAAAAGACGAGACCCTCCAGGCCGAATTCCTTGGCGGGATCGTCCAATTGGAAAGACACATCCTGGGCAAAACAGCCGCGGGGAAACAGCCCGTCCTGTTCGACCCCCTGCGGCACGCGGGCGAATGGCGGCGGCTCCTCGACGCCCAAACGCCCGTGACCGCGCCCATGTGGGAGGGGCTGAACGCCACCCAGGGCAGCATGGCCGCCTTCCAAATGGAAGTGATCTACGGCAAGCCTCCCGGCGGCATGGAGCCTTATGTCCTAACGGCGGCCCTTGGCGCAAAAGGCTCCGGCGTCTTCCGCGAGCGGGCCGAAGCGCGGCTGGCGGGGAAACCGGAAAACGAACTCCCGGCCCTCCCCTCGGCGGCTGGCGTCAGCGCGGACCGCAAAAAAGCGCTCGCCGGAACCCTGATCTCCGCCCCCGGCGACCAACTCCCCGGGGCCATCGCCGGGCTTTCGCTCAGCGAACTGCTCGCCCTGGACAACAATCCCGATCCCCAACTCTCCGCCCGCCTCCTGCCCCTTTCCCTGCGCGTGAACACCGTCCGCGTGGAGGGGCTTTCCCCCGAAGCCGCCGCCCCATGCCAGGCGTGGAAAGGCCAGCCGCTTACACGCGAAAAGGTCGACGCCTTCCTCGCGCTCGGGCGCGAAGCCGCGAAATCCGGCAAATACGTCCACGGCGGCCTCATCAGGGAACCCGCCGCCGGGGGCGTGACCGTCCTTTTAAGCGCCCAGGGCAACAACCCCGGCGGCGTTTTTGGCCAGATCCCCCCCGGGCGGATCATCAGCCTGTTGCAGAGCCCCCGGGCGAGCGGCCAGATATCCCAATCCCTTACGCAAAACGGAGAAGAACTCTCGGATCAAAGCGATTACGAAACGATATTGGAAAAATTCCTGTCCGGCGAAGCGGGCATCCTCAGCGCGGGGCAAATCCGGCTGCTGGCCGTTCCCGCTCCAAAGACCGAAGCCCCTCCGGAAAACGAATAACATTCCCCTTGAAACCTGTCACCCCCAGTAACATCCTCAGATCCCTCCTATGAACGCACTCACCGCTGAAAGATGGCGCGACGCCCAGACAAAAGTCTGCGCCCTTCGCACGGAACTCGCCAACGTCATCGTCGGCCAGGACAAAATCGTCGAGCAGATGATGGTCGCCCTGCTCTGCAAAGGCCACTGCCTCATCGTCGGCGTCCCCGGCTTGGCGAAAACCCTGCTCGTCAGCTCCCTGGGAACCATCCTCGGCCTCAAATTCAGCCGCATCCAGTTCACCCCCGACCTCATGCCCATGGACATCGTCGGCAGCGAGATCCTCCAAGAGCGCGAAGGCGGGGCGCGCGAATTCCAATTCACCCCAGGCCCCATCTTCGCGAACCTCGTCCTCGCCGACGAAATCAACCGCACCCCGCCCAAAACCCAGGCCGCGCTCCTGGAGGCGATGCAGGAAAAACAAGTCACCGTCGCCGGGAAAACGTGGAAATTGGACGAGCCCTTCGTCGTCTTCGCCACCCAGAACCCCATCGAGCACGAAGGCACCTACCCGCTGCCCGAAGCCCAACTCGACCGCTTCTTCTTCGAACTGCGGATCGACTACCCCTCCCTCGCGGAAGAAGAGCAAATCATCCGCCGCACCACCGGCCGCGAAAGCGCCGTGGCCAAGCCGATCCTCAACGCCGCCGACGTGCTGGAACTCCAGGACGCGACCCTCGACGTCCCCGTGCCCGACAACGTCCTGCAATACATCCTCAAACTGACCCACGGCTCCCGGCCCGACGCCGCCGAAGCCGGGGCCTACGTCAAACAATACGTCGCCTGGGGAGCGGGGCCGCGCGCCTCCCAGAACCTCACCCGCGCCGCCAAAGCCCTGGCGCTCCTGCGGGGCAACCCCGCCGCGTCGGTCGAAGAAGTCCGCGAAGTCGCCCGCGCCGTCCTGCGCCACCGGATCATCCCCAACTACAACGCCACGGGCGAGGGGATCAGCGTCGAGCAAATCATCGACCACCTGCTGGAAACCATGGAGTGAAGCCGGGGCGCGCGGCCATTGCCCGAAACCATCCCCCCATGTCCAAGCCCGCCTACAAATACCTTCGCCCGGAAGACATCCGCAAACTCGAAAACTTCGAGTTCGCGCCCCGGGCGCTCGTCGAAGGCTATCTTGCCGGAGCGCACCGTTCGCGGCAGCGCGGGTCCTCCATCGAGTTCCACGAGTACCGCCAATACACCCCCGGCGACGACAAAGCGTTCATCGACTGGCGCGTCTACGCCCGCACCGACCGCTACTACCTGCGCACCCACAACCTGGAGACAAACCTCGAAGGCCACATCTTCCTGGATAGCAGCGCATCAATGGGCTTCGGCAACAACCCCACCAAGCTCGAATACGCCTCCTTCTTCGCCGCCGCGCTGGCCTACCTCATCCTCGCCAACAACGACCGGGTCTCGCTCCAAATCTTCGACGACAAAATCCGCCACTACGCGCCGCCGGGGAGCACCTCCCTCCACTTGCAGCACTTGATGCACCTGCTGGAAACCAACCAGCCCGGCAACCAAACCAGCGTCGCCGAAGCGCTGCGCCGCGCCTACCCGCTCCTCAAACGCAAAGGCACCCTCGTCGTCATCTCCGACTTCTTCGACGAACCCGCCGCGATCTTCCACGCCCTCAGCCCCTACCTCCACCGCGGCTTCCGCATCCACCTCTTCCACATCCTCGCCCCCGGCGAAATCGACCTCGAACAGCGCGGCCTGGCGGCATTTGTGGACATGGAAACGCGCGGCCGCGTCATCGCCCACACCGGCGGCATCCGGCAAGCCTACCGCGAAGCGATGGAAGCCCACCAGCGCGGCCTGCGCCAGTTGGCCGCCCGCAAAGGCATCCACTACACCCTCGCCCGCACGGACACCTCGTATTTCAACCTCTTTGACCAGTTCGCCCAATGAACGTCGTCTTCCTCAACGCGGCATTGACGGGATTCCTCGCGCTGGCCCTCCTCCCCCTCCTCGTCCACCTCTTCGCCCGCGCCCGCCCGCCGGAATACCGGTTCAGCTCCAACACCTTCATCCGCCGGGTCGTCCGCGAAACCATGCGCGTGCGCAAACCGCGCGAATGGCTCCTCCTCCTTTTGCGCACCCTGGCCGTCCTCGCGCTCATCCTCGCCTTCCTGCGGCCCTTCTGGTTCCCGCAAAAACCGGTGGGCGGCGTCTTCCAAAAGCGCAACGTCGTCTTCATCGTGGACGCCACCGCCTCCATGGCCGCCGTCGAGGGAGCGCAAACGCGCTTCAGCGCGGCCTGCGCGGAAGTCGCGCACGGCCTCTCCGGGCTCTCCGCCTCCGACACCGCCGACATCCTCTGGATGCGTGCCGCGCCCGAAGCCGTCTTCCCCGCCTTGAGCAACAACCTGCGCTACCTCCAGGACGCCGCCCGCCGCGCCACCGTATCGTCGGAAACCGGCGCCATCGCCCCCGCCCTCAAACGCGCCCTCGATCTCCTGGAAAACGCCGAGGGCCGCCGCGAAATCCGCGTCATCTCGGACTTCCAGCAAAGCGCCTGGGCGGGCGTCGAGACGGCCGTGCCCAAAGGCGTGGAGCTTCAGAAAATCCAAGTCTCGCACGAAGAAGCCCGCAACACCGGCATCATCCGCCTGCGCTGCGAACCCGAGTCGCCCGTGACCGGCGAGGAAGTCGTCCTCTTCTGCGACATCCGCAACTACTCGCCCCAAGCGCGCCATTGCTCCGTCTACTTCAGCGGCGGCGAAACCCGGCAATCGCAGGAAGTCCTCCTCGGCGAATGGGGCGCGGCCACCGCCGTCTGCCGCGTAAAAGCGGGCCGCCCGGGCCCCATGGCCGTCTCCGCCGCGCTGGACGAAGACAACTTCCCCGGCGACGATAAGCGCTGGGCCGTCGTCCCCGTGCGGGAATCGCTGCGCGTCGGCATCTACGAAACGCCCGAATGCCCCGACCCCGCGCTCGCGGCGACATGGCGCAAAGCCCTGGCGGCGCTCGGCTGGGCCCGCGTGGAAAAAGTGAGCGCCCTCGACAGCGGCGACCCGCTCGACATCCTGATGCTCGCCGGATGGACCGGGGAGGGGACCGAAGCCGTCCAAAGCCGGATGCAAGCCGGGACCGCCGTCATCTGTTTCCCCGCGCCCACCGCCGCCGCGCTGGCCGCCGTCGCCAAAGTCACGGGAGCCGCCCCCGAGCCCGGCCCGGCGCTCCGCTGGGAGGAAGCGGCGGAACACACCCTGCGGCTCGCCGACAACAAAGCCGACCTCTTCCGAATCTTCACCCAAGGCAACTACGGCGACCCCAGCCGGGGCCACCTCCGCGCCCGGCTCACCGGCGGGCGCTGGCGGGAGAACGCAGCGCCCCTCCTGGAATACGACGACGGCGTGCCCGCCCTGGCCCGCCTGGGGAAAAACGCGGCGTTCACCTGGTGGAACCTGCCCGTCGACGCCCGTTGGAGCGACTGGGCCGGGCAGGCCGAGTTCATCCCGCTCTTCGGCGAACTGCTCGCCACCTGCCGCGCGCGAACCGGCGCGGGCGAGAGCGGCATCGAAGCGGGCGAACCGGCCACGGCGCGCATCGAGCACGAGGCGCTCCTCTCCGAGATCACCCTCGCCGACGACACCGGCGCGGCCTGCCCCGTCGTCGCCAAAGGCGCGGACGGCCGGGGCTTCGCCTCCCGTGACCCCTTGAAGCCGGGGCTCTACGCCTGGAATTTCCGCCAGACCCCCATCGCCTACAGCGCCGTGAACTTCCCCGCCATCGAATCCGACCTGCGCGCCCTGCCCGCCGCCGAAGTCACCCGGGGCAACGCCCTGGCCACCCTCGGCGGTCATCTTTTGCAAGACGCGAACACCGCCACCCCGCTTTGGCCGTGGCTGCTAGCCCTGGGGTGTCTTCTTCTCGTGGCCGAAGGAGGGGTCCTCCTATGCAAGGACTAACCATGGACGCCTGGACCACCGACCCGCTCCTGCCCGTCGAGCACCTCGCTCTTCTGGGCGCGGCCTTGCTCATCTTCAGCGCCTTCGCGTCGTGGCGCAGCTCCGCCCTCTGCGGCAACCGGCTGCGCGCCTTCCTCACGGCCCTGCGGCTGCTGGGGATCGCCTGCCTCCTCCTCGTCGCCGTCAACCCCGGCCGGTGGGAACCCGCCACGCAGGTGCAAGACGCCGAATGGGCCCTCCTCGTCGATCGCAGCGCCAGCATGGCCACCGCCGACGTGAACAGCCGCTCGCGCTGGGACGAAGCCGTGCGCCTCGCGCGGAAAGCCGCCGGGCTCTCCACCGCCCCCGTGCGCATCCACCTCTTCAGCGGCGACCTCGAATCGGGCGTCACCCCCGCGCGACTCGGCGACTTCCGCCCCGACGGCAAAACCACCGACATCGCCGGAGCCGGGCGCGCCCTTTTTGGGCAAACCGCGCGCCAGCGGCTCAACGGCCTCCTCTTCCTCTCCGACGGCGGCCAGAACGGCGAAACCCCGGCCGCCGCCGTAGCCATCCGGGCGCTCGCCGCCGGTTCGCCCATCTACGCCCTGCCCGTCGGCGGAGCCATCGGGCGCAAAGACCTCTCCGTATCCGTCGGAAGCGGCCTCCCCGTCGGCTTCGCCGGGCAGCCCTTGAAACTCAAAGCGGCCGTCCAAAACGAAGGCCTCGGGAACATCACCCCCGTCGTCGAACTCCTCGACGCCGCCGGGAAAAAACTCGCCGAACAGCCCGTCGCCCTCGCCACCGGAGACAAAACCACCGTCACCTTCGAAGTCGTCCCGGAAAGCGCCGGATTCACCGAATACCGCGTCCGCGTCGCGCCCTGGCCCGGCGAACAAATCGAAGCCAACAACGAAGCGCGGCTCGACGTAAACGTTCTGGGCGGCAAAATCCGCCTCTTCCTGGCCGAAGGCGTGCCCTATTGGGACAGCAAATTCCTCGTCCAACTCCTGCGCGGCCAGCCCAACCTCGAAGTCACCTCCGTCTACCGCCTCGCCAGCGAGCGCTTCTTCAAACTCGAAACCGACGTCTCCAAAGCCTCCAACGCCAGCGAGGCAACCTTCCCCC
>JAQTMF010000062.1 GCA_028714515.1 Chthoniobacteraceae bacterium
CAGCACGGAGACCACTTTCTACGTCCTGGCCGTCTACTTCGGCTCCGTCGGCATCCGGCGGACCCGGCACGCGCTGCCCGCCGGATTGATGGCGGATTTCGCGGGGGTCGTCGCCTCGATTGTCATCTGCCGCCTCCTCTTCGCGTAGCAGCCCGCTCGAGACAGAGTGTCCGTAGATTTCGCAGAGGTGAGGAAAAGACAGGGATGAATGAGGAATCCAGGAAACCAGGAAACGGAGGGCGACTTCTCTTCTTCCTGGTTTCCTGGATTCCTCATTCTTTGAAGTGAATTTGTGAACGGGCCCTAATCCGCGGACTCTCTTCTCTTCCTGCTTCGATGGAGGGGGGGTGGACTTTTCCCGGATTTGAGCGATGGTTTTGTCAAGGAAAGCGAGGAAACCACCATGGCTGTCCAGTTTGAAAACGAAGTTTTGATGCCCGTGGGTGGCGTCACCCTGGAGGGCGAATTGCAGATCCCGCCCAACGCCGGTGGGATCGTTCTTTTTGCGCATGGCAGCGGCAGCAGCCGCCTGAGCCCGCGTAACCAATATGTCGCGCGCGTGCTCCGCGAGGCGGGGCTCGGCACGCTCCTCTTTGACCTTTTAACGCGGGAGGAGGAAGCCATCGATTCCTTCACCCGCCACCTTCGCTTCGACATCGTGCTCCTGGCCGAGCGCCTGGTGGATGCCACGCGCTGGATCGGCACCGTGGATGCCGCGCGGGATTTGCGCGTCGGCTACTTCGGCTCCAGCACCGGCGGCGGCGCGGCTCTGATGGCGGCGGCGAAGCTCGGGGATCAAGTCGGCGCGGTCGTTTCGCGCGGAGGGCGCCCCGATCTCGCTTCGGCCTGGCTGCCGAAGGTAACGAGCCCGACATTGCTGCTGGTGGGCGAACTCGACACCGTGGTGATCGGCCTCAACCGCGAGGCGCTGCGCCGCATGACCTGCCCGGCGGAGATCCGGCTCATTCCCGGCGCGACGCATCTCTTCGAGGAACCCGGGACGCTCGAATCCGTTGCCCACGAAGCCGCCGGGTGGTTCAAGACGCACCTGGCCAAGTAGACGGGCGGCGAGGGGATGAGAGGCGGGCGGCCCTACTCTTTCGGAGCCCCTTTTTTGGGCGGGGCGACGTAGTCGATGGGGAGAACGAGGCGGCCATCGTTGCGTTCGACGTGCCGGATCAAGCCGTCCACCGCCCAGCGGACAAGGTGGGAGACGTTGACGCTATTTTTTTGGCCGATCTCGCGCAGGGCAGAGAGCTGCGCTTCCGTAAAGCGGACGTTCAGAGTAGGATTAATCACAGATAAAGCAACAATAGCACACTGTAGGTGCTTATCCTACGCAATGCACGCGGAATTTGGTTGCATATCATGGCTCAGTGTGCCACAACGTGCCATATGAAGCCGAAGGAATTACGCCTTTCCAGGGAACAGGCCGTCCGGCTGGAACGGATTGCCGCGGTAAACGGTTGCCCGGCCGATGCGTTGGTTTCGCTGGCGGTGGACGCCCTCATTGCCGAGGCGGCGCGCCATGGCGGCTGGCTTCCGCTTCCTTCCCCCGCTTCTGCCGCGATGGAGACGCCGCCGGCCCGGTGAGGCAAAAGAAGGAGACGCGCTGGAGGGCGGCGGCCGCCGAATCTTCCCGTGCCATGTTGTTTTTTCCGCTTTTTGCCGCCGTGGCCTTGCAAGCCTCGCCCGCTTCTTCGCCGCCGGAGGATGTGATTTCCCAGGCGGCGCGGCAGCCTCCCCGCCAGGCGCGTACGGCGCTTGCGCAGGCGGGAGGGAAGATCCGGCAGGACGATGCGCGCGGCCTCGCCCGGCTCTCCCGCGCCTGGTCAGACACAGTGGCGGAGCATCCCGATCCCTCCGACGCTTCCGCCCGGCAGGCGGCCCAGCAGGCGCTGGACCTCGCGGAGGCGGCGGTTCGCGCCGATCCCCGGTCCGCGCAGGCCCGGCTTGCCTTGGCCATCGCCTGCGGGAAGGAGACCGATTTTGTGGACTCCCGCACGAAGGTGGCGCTGGCCCGGCGGATTCGCGCCGAGTCCGAACGGGCCATCGCGCTGGACCCGCAATTGGCGCTCGCCTACCACGTGCTGGGCCGCTGGCACCTGGGGATGGCGGAAGTGGGGCCGTTCGCGCGCTTGGGGGCGCGGTTTACGGTCGGGCAGTTGCCGCCCGCCTCGATGCAGGAGGCCGTGCGCAATCTCGCGAAAGCCGCCGAGCTATCGCCGCGGACGATCGCGTTCCACCAGTATCTCGCCATCGCCAGCCAGGCGGCGGGGCAGCGGAACGAAGCGTTGCGCCAATGGCGGATCGTGCGCGATCTCCCGGCCGAAAGCCGCGAGGATGAGGAGGCCCAGCGCCAGGCCCGGGCGGCGCTGGGGCGGTAGGGTCGGCACTCCGTGCCGACCGCGCGCGTGCCAAACTTCCGCGCGCGCGAGTAAATCGCGTTCCATCCCGGACGGCACGGAGTGCCATCCCTACCATTACGGGCGCGAGAGCGTTATGTGCGCGAAGATGTCACGCGCGAGAGCGTTACAGGCGCGAGCGATGGCGCGGTTTTGCCGGTTATTCGAACTCCCGCTCCAACTGGTCGATGTATTTGGAGATGGAGTCGTTGCGCTTGGGCGGCGTCCGGGTTTCCGCCGCTTTCGCGCCTTCCAGGAAGTCGTTGAATGCGCCGCTCTGCTCCGGCATTTGCGTGGCTTCGTACCAGTTCAGGTAATCGTCGATCTTGTCCATCCGCGCGACGATGAGCTGCCGGTAGCCGGCGATGGCTTCCAGCGCCTTGTCCATGCCGCGCGTTTTGCCCCGGGCCAGTTCCCCGGCGATGCGCTGGTATTCCCACACCACCGGGCGCATCAGCGGGTGCGCCTGGGAGAGGAGGACCGCCAGCCCTTTGAAGCTCTCCATCAGCGCCGGTTTCGCGTCCGGGTTTTTCAGGTAGGCTTTGTAATCGGTGATCGCGTAATCCGTCGTGGCCTTGGTTTTCGGGTCGGTTACGAGGGTGAGCTTGAGGAGGGGGGTGAGCCGGGCGTCGGTTTCCGGCACGGAAAGCGCGAGGTGGCTATCGGCCGCCGAGGTGTGGGCCAGCCCCAGCGTCCACCATTTTTCCAGCGCGGTCTCGTTGCCGCCCAGGGCGGGGAAGTATTTCAGGAGCAGCTCCATGTCGTTGCCGTTGGAGTCGGGCAATCCCTTGATCAGGCGGGCCAGGCCGCTTTTTCCGCCGGGCGTGCCCGCGAGCAGGTCCAGCAAACTGGCCGCGCAGGCGTCATGGACGGCCAGCGAGGTCGGGTCCATCGCGTCCACGTTGCTTTTGAGGAAGTCGGCGATCTTGGGCAGCCGCCCGGTCTCGATCAACTGCCGGAAGAGGGCGGCGTCGGGCTGGATGCCGGTGGCCCGCGTTTGCATGGTCTGGGCCAGGCCCTCGATGAGCCACGAGGGGGGCTGGGGATAGACTACGCCTATTTCCGGCGGGTGGTCGCGGTAGGCCAGTTCCAGAAGGATCGCCCGGATGACCAGTTGGGGAAAACGGATCTTTTTGAATTCCCCCTCGCGCAGTTCCACGTCGATTTCTGTTTTCCAGCCGCCGTCGGTCTGGATCAAACTCACCTGGCTGAGCGGGCGGCCGGTGTCGGTGGAGGCCGGTTTGCGCAGGTCGATCACGATGGGGAACTTCCAGTGGTCGCCGAGGCCGAGCGTTTCGAGCACGTCGTGTTTGGCGGTTTCAGCGTAACCCATGACGGCCAGCCGGAGCCGGATATCAGGGCAATAGACGACGAATTGCCCCGATTTGCTGATGCTCCGCTGGACCGGTTCCTGGGTCCGTCCCGTCCCGGGAAGCAGCAGGGCGAGCGCCGCCGCCACCAGCAGAAAGAGCCGGTAGACGCGCGCCGCGGGATGGGAACGGGGCTTCATTACCGTTGGACGGCGGGCTGCGGGGGGACGGGCGGGGCGGCCTTGGCCGCGCCGAGGATGACCCGTCCCTGGGTGATTTCCACCGAGCCGAGCTTGTCCAGGTGCTGGCGCTCGCGCTTGAGGGAATCCAGAAGGGTCGGCAGAGCGGCTCCCGCATAGCAGGCCACCGCCGGGTGGATGCGCAACCGGCCGATGGCGCCGCCGGTGCAGACGGCGGTCAGTTTACCGGGGCCGGTGGATTGCACCTGCCCGGAGAGCGTTGCGTAAAGCGGATACTGGAAGAGGGCGGCCTCCACGCCGAGGCGGCCTCCGCCTTCCCCGAGGTTCACAAACGCCCGGCGCAGCGGCAGGGTATCCGTGAGCCATGTCGGGACTTTTCGGAAGCGCTCTTTTCGCAGATAGGCGTTCAGGTCGGCTTCGCTGACGGCTTTTAGCTGGCCGTCGGGGGTGTTGGCCAGGTTTTCCAAAACCACGTCGAGTTGGGGCGTATTGGAGAGTTCTTTTGCCACGGCGGGAACGCCTTCCGGCGGCAGCGCGGCGTCCACGAGGGCGGCTGCCACGGCGGCGAGGAGCACGGCTGTTGCCAGGTTTTTCCAGAAATGGGGCAACAGCGGGTTCTTCGGCGCCATGATCTTCCTGATCTCGCGCTGTTTCTGTTCCGTGGAAACCGCCGGTTGTTGCTGGGAGATGATCAGCTCACGGTCCAGCTTGGCTCCGCAGCCATGGCAGTACACCCGTTCGCCTTCGTTCACATACCCGCAGGCCTTGCAGACGAGGTTGGGCAGGGGGGGCATAGCTATTTATTTGGAAGCGGTGTCGCTCTGGGCCCCCGATTTGTAGCTCTTGGAGCGGTAATCGGTTTCGTAAAAGCCGGAGCCTTTGAAGATGATCCCCGCGCCGGTCCCCAGGAGGCGTTTCACCTTGCCCTTGCCCCAGGTCTTTTCCTGGCAGCATTCTTTGGGGCAAACGTTAACGGGTTCGTCTTTCATGGATTGGAAAAGCTCAAAAGTCTTCCCGCACTTTTCACAATGATAATCGTAAGTGGGCATAGTCTAAGAACCACCACTCATAGCAGAAAGATTCCCCCCCAGCAATGCCCAACCTTTTTTTGCCGCCCAAAGACGCTTTTGGGTTGGCCGCGCGGCTTGCATGGCGCGCCCCGGGAGGATAGCCTGCCGCCTTATGAGCATGACGAAGGACGAGGTGGGCGCTGTGCTGGAGGGGATCACCCAATTGCTGGAGCTGAAAGGGGAGAACCCCTTCAAAATCCGCGCCTACCAGAACGCCGCCCGCGCCATCGAAAGCTATTCCGGCAACCTGGAGAGCGCGGCCCGCGAGGGGCGGCTGCGGGAGATCCCCGGCATCGGCCAGGCCATCGCGGAGAAAATCGGCGAACTCTACGCCACCGGCCGTCTCGCCTATTACGAGGAGTTGAAAGCGGAATTCCCCGCCGGGATTTTTGAGATGTTCGAGCTGATGGGCCTGGGGCCCAAAAAAATCCGCGCCCTCTACGACCGCCTCGGCATCACCTCGCTCGAAGCCCTGGAAGCCGCCTGCAAGGACGGGCGCGTGGCCGGGCTGGCCGGTTTTGGCGAGAAGACGGCGGAGAACATTTTGCATTCCATCGAACAGCGCCGGAGCGTCGCAGGGAGCTTCCTTTTGAGCGTGGCGCTGGCGGCGGCGGAGACGATTTACGAGGACTTGCGCGGCCACCCCGATGTCTCCCAGGTGGCCATCGGCGGCAGCACCCGGCGGCGGAAAGAGGTGGTCCACGATCTCGACTTCGTTGTCGCCTCCAAACACCCCGCGGCCATCGCCTCCTTCTTCACCACCCACCCGCTGGTGGAGAGCGTCATCATGAGCGGCGCGACGAAATCGAGCGTGCGGCTCAAAAACGGGCTGCAAGCCGATCTGCGCGTCGTCACCAACGCCCAGTATCCCTTCGCCCTGAACTACTTCACCGGCAGCAAGGAGCACAACATCGGCCTGCGCAGCCGGGCGCTCCAGCACGGCTGGTCGCTCAACGAATACCGGCTCTCCCCCGTCGAAAACGGCAGGGTAAAGCCGGAGCCGATCCCGGAAATCGTCCAGGAAAGCGATCTCTACCGCGCCCTGGGCCTCGACTTCGTGGAGCCCGAATTGCGCGAGGACTTGGGCGAGTTCGCCGCCGCCGAAGCGCACGAACTGCCCAAGCTCGTCGAACTGGAGAACCTGCGCGGCACCTTCCACTGCCACACCACCGCCAGCGACGGCCACGCCTCCCTGGAGGAGATGGCCGACGCCGCCCGCGAACTGGGCCTGCAATACCTCGGCATCGCCGATCACTCCAAAAGCTCCTTCCAGGCCCATGGCCTCGACGAAGCGCGTCTGCTTGCCCAGGTGGAGGAGATCCGGCGGCTCAACGCCACCTTCGACGACGGCTTCCGGCTCTTCGCCGGGGTGGAATGCGACATCCTCAAGGACGGCTCGCTCGACTTCCCGGACAGCGTTCTTTCCCGGCTCGACTACGTTGTGGCGAGCGTCCACTCCGTCTTCAACCTCTCCGAGGCCGAGATGACCAAGCGCATCGTCCGGGCGATCTCCAATCCCAATGTCACCATGCTGGGGCACCTCACCGGCCGCCTCCTCCTGAGCCGTTCCTCCTACGCCCTCGACATTCCCGCCGTCATTGACGCGGCGGCGAAAACCGGGACCCTCATCGAACTCAACGGCAGCCCGCAGCGGCTTGACATGGACTGGCGCTGGTGGCCGCTCGCCAAAAAGAAAGGCGTCCGCTGCGTCATCAACCCCGACGCGCACAGCACCGCCAGCTTCCGCTACCTCTGGTTTGGCGTCGCCGAGGCCCGCAAGGGGTGGCTGACCCGGGCCGACGTGGTGAACTGCCTCCCGTTGGGGAAAATCGAGGCGGTGCTCGCCGCCAAACGGAAACGCCTACAGCACTAATACCCTGAATCCTCATGGATTTTCTCTCGTTACCAGCCTCCAGGCTGGTAACGCCGGTGTCTTGGAAGCTCCAGCTTCCCCGCGCGGTTTTGAGCGAGCGCTCCGTGCATGGGGCTCGGCTCACGAGGCTGGAGCCTCGGGGAGCAAGCGCGTTCCCAAGCTGGAGCTTGGGAACGAGACCAATAACGCAGATTTTCTCTCTCCTAATCTGCGCCCCTCTGCGAAATCTGCGGATACTCTGGTCCGATAGATGCGCATTAGGCCCCCCAATAGCCGGATATCAAAAATCGCCAATTCGGCCCAAAGGCGTGCTTAAAAAGCGCCATTTTTCGGAAGATTGGCGATATTTGGACAGTCGGGAGCGGCTCAATTTGACCACGCTGCGCATTCCCGCACAGTTTTTCCCAGAGTAAAACGGCGCGGGATCGGGGAATCCCGGGGGTTGGCACGAGGGGTGCTAAATGGGGGCGCGTCCGCCCATGCTTGCTTTCCCCAAGCCGGGTCAAACCACCCTCCGCCGCTTTGGACGCGCGGCGGTCCAAACCACCCTTCGATAGCGCATGCGTTCATCCCTCATGCGCCTGGCCTGTGCAGGCGCTTTTGCCGTTTTGTCGGCCGGTACGGCCCTTTGTGCCGCCCCGGATCACCCCACTCCCACCGTCGAGCAGCGGCTCGCGGCCATGGAGGCCTATTTCCAAAATAACGACCCGTCGGCCGCCCTGGCGGATGCCCAGGGGCACGTTCCCGCCGGGTTGACGACGCCGGTCGTCGGTCTGCCCGGCCCGGGGCACAACGGCTGGGTAATGCTCTCCGCCGCGCTGGTTCTCTTTATGACGCTCCCCGGCCTGGCCATTTTCTACGGCGGGCTGGTCCGGCGCAAAAACGTCCTCTCTATTCTGGCCCAGTGCCTCGGCGTCACTTCGCTGGTCACGGTGATCTGGTGGGCGCTCGGCTACTCGCTGGCGTTCGCCCCGGGCGGATCGGGCTTTGGCGCGATTTTCGGCGGGTTCGACTACGCCTTCCTGCGCGGGGTCGGTTCCGCGCCGAACGCCACGTATTCGCCGTGGGTTTCGCAGAACGTGTTCTCCATGTTCCAGATGATGTTCGCCATCATCACCCCGGCGCTGATCGTCGGCGCGGTGGCGGAGCGGATGCGCTTCCAGGCCATTTTGACGTTCGTGGGCTTGTGGATGTTCGCCGTCTATCTGCCTATCGTCCACATGGCGTGGGGCGGGGACGGTCTGATGAACGGCGTGGGCAACCCGCACGCGGCGATTCGCGCCATCGACTTCGCGGGCGGCATGGCCGTGGAAATGGCCTCGGGGTGGAGTTCGCTCGTCCTCTGTCTGATCGTCGGCCGCCGGATGAACTACGGGAAAGAGTTGTTCGCCCCGCACAGCATGGTCTTCTGTATGGTGGGCGCGGGGATGTTGTGGGTGGGCTGGTATGGCTTTAACGCCGGGAGCGCGGCCGCCGCCGATGGCGTCGCTTCCAACGCCTTCCTGACCACGACCCTCGCCGGGGCGGTTGCCAGCGGCACGTGGGGGCTGGCGGAATATTTTGTCCGGGGCAAGGCGAGCGTGCTCGGTTTCTGTTCCGGGATCGTTTCGGGCCTGGTGGCGATCACCCCCGCCTGCGGTTTTGTGAATGCCTCCGGGGCCATGGCCATCGGGGTGCTCGGCGGGCTCGTTCCGTTTTTGGCCGTCTACAAGCTCAAGGCGTGGCTGAAGTATGACGACTCGCTCGACGTCTTCGGCGTGCACGGCGTGGCCGGGACGATGGGGCTCCTGCTCACGGGGCTGTTTGCCGATCCCGCGGTGAACGCCCACTTGGTCACTGGCGCGGCCGTCCAGAACGGCTTGGCCACGCTCGGCGGCGGCCTCTGGCTGGAACAGATCAAGGCGATCGGCATCACCTTCCTCGTGGCAACGGCGGGGACGGCTGTCGTGGCCTGCGCCGTCCGGGCGATGATGCCGCTGCGGATCACGCCGGAAGAAGAAGATTCCGGGCTCGACCTCTCCGAGCATGGGGAGGAAGGCTATATTTTATAGCGCTGCGTATTCTCTGTCTAAAAAGCACCACTCGACCCCCGGGTGGTGCTTTTTATTCAGAGGCGGAAACGGTTTTTCGAGAGGATGCGCGGCGGACGTTCGCTTTTTTACCAGAGTAAAATGAGGCTTTTGGAACGGCTTTTTAGCGGTTGGCACGGACGCTGCTAAAGGCGGGCGCAAGGCAACATTGGCTACGCGGCAAGCGGAGCCAGTGGCCCGAAAACCGAACCAATCCATCCAATGTATAAACTCAAACACCTCCTCGCACGCCTGGCCTGCGTCGGTACTATTGCCGCGCTGGTGACAGGTTCTGCTCTCTCCGCGTTTGCGGAAACCGCCCCGGCTCCCACGCCCGCGCCGACGTTGGAACAACGTGTGGCGGGCCTCGAAGCCTACCTGACGAACAGCGACCCGACCACACCGCTCAAAACCGCCAAGGATAAAGACGGCGTCGCGGTTGTCCCGGATGGGCTGACGTCCCCGTCGGTCGGCACCGCCGGCCCCGGCCATAACGGGTTCATGATGACCAGCGCCCTGCTGGTGCTGTTCATGACACTGCCCGGCCTGGCTCTCTTCTACGGCGGCCTGGTGCGCCGGAAGAACGTCCTCTCCGTTCTCGCCCAATGTTTGGGCATCACGGGGCTCGTGACAATCCTTTGGTGGGCGGTCGGCTACTCGCTGGCCTTCGACACCGGAAGCCCGTTCCTGGGCGGGTTTAACTTCGCTTTCCTGAAAGGCGTCACCTCCGCTCCCAATACGAACTACTCCTACTGGGTATCGCACAACGTTTTCTCCATGTATCAAATGATGTTCGCCGTCATCACCCCGGCGCTCATCATCGGCGCCATCGCCGAGCGGATGCGCTTCGCGGCCATCCTGACCTTCATCGGCGCGTGGATGTTCATCGTCTACTTCCCGCTGGCCCACATGGTCTGGGGCGCTGACGGCTACATGAACGGCGTTTGGAACGCCAAGGCCGGCATCAAGGCCATCGACTTCGCGGGCGGCACCGTGGTGCACATGTCCTCGGGCTGGAGCGCGCTGATCCTCTGCTTGATCCTCGGCAAACGCCTCGGGTTCGGCAAAGAAAACTTCGCCCCGCACAACCTCGTCCTCTGCATGGTCGGCACGGCCATCCTGTGGGTCGGCTGGTACGGGTTCAACGCGGGCAGCGCGGTGGCCGCCGACGGCATCGCCGCCAACGCCTTCATGACCACCACGCTCGCCACCGCGATCGCGGCCGCCACCTGGGGCTTCATGGAATTCCTCGTTCGCGGCAAGACCAGCGTGTTGGGCGTTTGCTCGGGCGTGGTTGCCGGCCTCGTGGTGATCACCCCGGCCACCGGCTTCGTCAATGCGACGGGATCGGTCATCATCGGCGTGCTCGCGGGCATTGTTCCCTTCTTCTTCGTGACGAAGGTCAAAGGCTGGATCGGCTACGACGACGCGCTCGACACCTTCGGCGTGCACGCCGTGGGCGGAACCATGGGCGCTTTCCTGACGGGCATCCTCGCCACCTGCGACGTGAATGCCAACCTGGCCACCAACCTCAAGGATATCGTCGGGCACACCCTCTGGATTGAACAACTCAAGGCCATGGGCCTGACGATCGTGCTGGCGGTGGTTGGAACCGCCGTGATCGCCTACGCCATCAAGCTCTTCATGCCGCTGCGCCCGACGCCGGAAGTTGAGACCGCTGGTTTGGACATCTCCGAACACGGCGAAGAAGGCTACATCCTCTAAACCCAACTCCTAACCTTCTCCAAACATGAAAAAAATCGAAGCCATCATCAAACCCTTCAAGCTCGAGGAAGTCAAAGAAGCCCTCTCGGAGCTGGGGATCGAAGGCATGACGGTCACCGAAGTCAAAGGCTTCGGCCGTCAGAAGGGCCACACGGAAATCTACCGCGGCAGCGAATACACGGTGGATTTCCTCCCGAAAATCAAGATCGAGATCGTCCTGACCGACGAGCTGGTGGACAGCGCCGCCGCCGCCGTCGTCAAGGCCGCCAAGACCGGCAAGATCGGCGATGGCAAGATCTTCATCTCGGCGATTGAGGAAGCCGTCCGTATCCGTACGGAAGAGACCGGCGACAAGGCCGTTTAGCGCGAGGAGCGCCTATGAGCGAGCGGCGGGGGGATGCATTTCCTCCCGCCGCTTCGCCGCGTACTGGCGGCGGGAGAGAAGTTGGTGCGGATCATAGCCAGTGTGATCAAAAAGCGCCACGCTGGTGGACCGATTTTGCCAGTCCCGGGGGCGGGCAAGGGAAAGTCCTCCGGCATTCCCTGAAGCGGCGGCAATGGTTTGCACGTGGCATGGCGGCTGCTTTTTGCGGCGCCCGTGGTTTGACCTGCCCGGTCCGGTTGCTTAGTGGTTTGGGCAACCGGGCCGGGACTTTTTATGATGGGCGCGAACGCGCGGCCTGATACCAATCGGAAAACCGGGGCGGCGACGGTAGGGATGGCACTCCGTGCCGTCCGGTCAGAGCGTGATTTCCACTCACGCGCGCAGAGAAATGGCACGCGCGCGGTCGGCACGGAGTGCCGACCCTACCACCGCTTCGTCACGCGGTCTGACTCCGCCGCCGCAATCAGCAATCCCCCGCGAGGCGCTCGCGCAGCCCCGAAGTCCGCTCCGTGCGCCGTTCCACCGCCCGCTCCAGCACGCCCGGTTCGGCCCAGAGATCCACGCGATGACGCGCGCGGGTCAGCCCCGTGTAAATCAGCTCGCGCGTGAGCACCGGGCTGTCGCGTTCCGGCAGCACCAGCAAGACGCGGTCAAATTCCGAGCCCTGGCTCTTGTGCACCGTCATCGCAAAGGCCGGTTCGTGCGCCGGGAGTTGCGCGGGGGCGATGCGCCGGGGAGCGGTCCCCTCGCCGGGGAACCAGGCCCAGAGCGGGCCGCCCGGCTCGGCGGGGTCCGGAAGGAGCACGCCCGTGTCGCCGTTGAACAGGTTGAGCTGCGGCGCGTTTTCGGTGACGAGCAGCGGCGTCCCGGCCAGGGGAACGTTTTCCGCAATCGCCGCTTCCCGCCGCAGCAGCGCGGCCGCGCGCCGGTTGATCTCCTCCACGCCGTAGGGTCCCTTGCGCACCGCGCAGAGAATGCGGAAGCGGCCCAGAAGCTCCAGCGCGCGGGCCGGATCGCGCTCGCGCACAAGCGGACCGTAGCCCGCCAGCGCGGGGCCGTGCAGCGCCGCGTCGAGCTTTGGGAGCGCCGGGAGCGGGCCGCCGCCGAGTTCGCCGCCGAAGTCGCTCTCCGCGCCGGAGGCGAATTCCCGCAGCAGCGCCAGCGCCTCGGCCGCCTTCCCCGCGCGAACCGTCTCGCAAAGCCGGTAGATCGCGCTCGCGTTGCCGAAACGGTAATTCTTGCGCAACACCGCGAGCGTTCCCCGCAGCGGAGAGCCGGGGGCCGTCGCGGCGTCCACCATATCCGCGAGGACGTTGCCGGGGTCCACCGAGGCGAGCTGGTCGCGGTCGCCCAGCAGAAGCACGCGCGCCGTGGACGGCAGGGCGTCGAAGAGTTTCGCCATCAGCGGCAGCGGGACCATGGAGGCCTCGTCCACCACCAGCATGTCGAGCGCCAGCGGATGGGCGGCGTCGTGCCGGGGCCGGGCCACGCCGGGGCGGATGCCCAGCAGCCGGTGGAGCGTTCCCGCGCGGGGGAGCGCGGCGAGCAGATCGGGGCGTTCGTGGCGCACGAGGCTGGCGCGCAGGGCTTCCTCCAGCCGCGCGGCCGCCTTGCCCGTGGGCGCGGCCAGCGCGAGGCGCGGGAGCGGCGCTCCGGGCGGCATCAGGCGCAGCAAGATGCGCGCGGCGGTGGTCGTCTTGCCCGTGCCGGGCCCGCCGGAGAGAAGCGTCAAAGGGGAGGCAACCGCCCGCTCCACCGCCGCTTCCTGTTCCTCGGCAATGCCTTCTCCCGGGGCGCGAGCGGCGCGAAGAAGCAGCGCATCCGCCAGCGCCGTTTCGTAGGCGAAATAGCGGCGCAGGTAGAGCCGCCCGGCGGCGTCGAGGACGAGCGGCGTGGCGGTGTCCGTGGGAGCGCCCACCGCGCGGGATGCGCGCAAGGCCGCGCGCCATTCCTCCAGCGGGAGCCACGGGAGCGGCTCCCCGGCGTCCGAAAGCGGGGCGCGCGCGAGGTCCAGGCAGATATGCCCCTGCCGCACGGCCCGGCTCAAGTGCGCCGCCGCCAGCGCCACGGGCTCCCCGCCGCCAAAGCGCGCGATGAAGCGGGCGAAATGCCGGTCCAGCTCGGCGAACGCGGGGGAGTCCAGGCCCGCCTCGCGTCTTTGGGTCTTTGCGTAAGGCGTCTTCATGGGGTGTGCGCGGCGGCCAGGGCGCGGAGTTTCTCGACCAGCGCGAGCGGCGGGCAGGCCCGGTAAATGCCGCGTTGCGGGTTGCCGCGCTCCACCCCGCGCAGGAAGAGGTAGAAGACGCCGCCGAAGTGCGTTTCGTAATCGTAACCCGGCACGCGCGCGGCCAGGAAGCGGTCGGCGGCAAGGACGTAGAGATGCGCCTGGAGCGCGTAATGGTGCGCGCGCATCGCCGCCTCGACGCCGGGGAGGTCGTAATCTTCCGGCCGGTTGCCCAGCCAGTTCGATTTCCAGTCTACCAGGTAATACCGCCCCGCGTGCTCGAAAAAGAGGTCGATGAAGCCGCGCAGGAACCCGGAGACCGGCTGGAACCGGAGCCTGCCCAGCGCCTCGGGGTCCAGCGCGGGATCGGCGGCGTCCGTGAAGAGCGCGCGCAAATCGCCGGGGCTCAACGCCGGGAGCCGCACGGAGAATTCCGCCTCCGAAAGCCGCGCCTCCAGCGGCACGTCGCGCAGGCGCAAGCCGGGGGCAAGCTCCACCTCCAGCACCTCCGCGAGCTTGGCGGCCACGGATCCCGCGTAGGGCGCGCCGGAAAGCCCGTGGACGGCCAGCTTCGTTGGAATGAGCCCGGCGAGCTGCTCCGGTTGCTGGAAATCGAGCGTTTCGAGCACCTCGTGGAAAAACTCGCCCGCGCGCGCGCCCTTTTCAAAGCGGAAGATATCGGCCACCTCCGCGTCCGGCGGCGCGGGGCGTTCGGGCGCGGGTTCGTCCCGTTCCGGCTCCTCCCGGCTGGTGCCGGCGGTGAGGCCGGTGAAGCTCGTCAAAAACGCCGGAACGCGGATCGCGCCCGGGAAGGATCTCGCCGCCAGCGGGCGCTCGGGGGCGGGTTCGGACGGCGGAACCGGAGCGGCGCTTTCCGGCTCCACGGCGCTCCAGGCGATCCGCTCCGGCAGGGCCTCGGCGAGCGCTTTGCCGCCCTCGCGCATGGATTCGCCCAGCAAGTGGCCGAGCGCCGAAACGCCCTGTTGCTGGATGTCCCCCGTGTAAATCACGCACTGTTTCCTCGCCCGCGTGACGGCCACGTATAGCAGCCGCATTTCCTCCGCGAGCGCCTCGCGGGCGTGGGCCGCCACCGCCTCCGGGGCCGCGCCGCGCTTGCCTCGCAGGTCCATCGTGAGGCGGCCCGCCGCGTCGTGAAATTGCACCCGGCTTCGCCGCGCCGTGTCCGCCGGGGTCCAGAGGAACGGGCAAAGGACGGCGTTGTATTCCAGCCCCTTG
>JAQTMF010000063.1 GCA_028714515.1 Chthoniobacteraceae bacterium
CAAGCTCTTGCAAAGGGAGGGCATCGGGTGCATCGAAATCTCCGAATTCACCGGGTTCCCCCAAATGCTCGACGGCCGGGTGAAAACCCTCCATCCCAAAGTGCATGGCGGGCTGCTTTACCTGCGCGACAACGAATCGCATGTCGCCCAGGTGAAAGCCCACGGCATCGAACCGATCGACATGGTTGTCGTCAATTTGTACCCATTCGAGGCGACCGTTGCCAAAGAAGGGGTCACGCTGGAGGAAGCCATTGAGCAAATCGACATCGGCGGGCCGTCGATGTTGCGGAGTGCTTCCAAAAATTACCGTTCCGTGACGGTGCTGGTTGACCCGGCAGACTACGAGGACGTGCTCAATAGCATGCGCGACAATGATGGCGAAACGACGCTCAAATTGCGCGAACGCCTCGCCATCAAAGTCTTCGTCACCACGTCGAAATACGACGGAGCCATCGCGAACTACCTCAACAAAGAGCAGGAAACCACCTGCTCTTTTTCGATTTCCCTGCCCTGCGCTGCCCGCCTGCGCTACGGCGAGAACCCCCACCAGCAGGCCGCGCTGTACGGGAACTTCGACGACTATTTCCAGAAACTCCACGGCAAGGAACTCTCCTACAACAACATCCTGGATATTACCGCCGCCTCGCAGTTGATCGACGAATTCGCGGAACCCACCGTCGCCATTTTGAAGCACACCAACCCGTGCGGCGTCGGCGTCGATGCCGACCTGCGCGCCGCCTGGGACAAAGCGTTCGCCACCGACAAGCAAGCCCCCTTCGGCGGCATCATCATCTGCAACCGGCCGCTCACCGAGCCGCTCGCCCGCGCCATCAGCGAAATCTTCTCCGAAGTCATCATCGCGCCCGAATTCGAGCCCGACGCCCGCGCGCTTCTGCAAAAGAAGAAGAACCTGCGCCTCATGAAAAAGCTCGCCTCCGTCTCCAACGGCAACGAGATGGACATCCGCTCCGTCGTCGGCGGCCTGCTCGTGCAGGACAAAGACCGGGAGGAATTGAAGGACATCGAAAGCAAAGTCGTCTCCAAACGGCCCCCCACCGCCGACGAAATGAAGGCCATGATGTTCGGGTGGAAAATCGTCAAACACGTCAAATCCAACGCCATCGTCTACGTCGCCAAAGACCGCACGCTCGGCATCGGCGCGGGCCAGATGTCCCGCGTGGACGCCTCCCGCATCGCCATTTGGAAAGCGCGTGACGCCGGGCTCTCGCTCGCGGGCAGCGTCGTCGCCAGCGACGCCTTCTTCCCGTTCCCGGACGGCCTCATCGCCGCCGCCGAAGCCGGGGCCACCGCCGCCATCCAGCCGGGCGGGTCCATGCGCGACCCCGAAGTCCTCGCCGCCGCCGACGAACGCAAGCTCGCCATGGTCTACACGGGCGTGCGCCACTTCCGGCACTAGGCCTGTTGACGCATTCACTCAAAAAGAATGAGGAAACCAGGAAAAAGACAGATCATTAGGAATTCCAAGATCTGGTTCCTGGTTTCCTGGCTTCCTAATTAGTCCCTGTCTTTTCCTGAGTTTCCTATAGATTTTCAAAGTCATGAACACGCTCCTTTTGGGGGTTAACATCGACCACATTGCGACGCTCCGGCAGGCGCGCTACCCCGGGATGCTCGATTCGCCCAACTGCGAACCGGACCTTCTCGCCGCGGCCGCCATCTGCGAAAAGGCGGGAGCGTCGGGCATCACCACCCACCTGCGCGCCGACCGCCGCCACATCCAGGACGAGGACGTTTACCGGCTCCGCAAAAGCCTCAAAACGAAGATGAACCTCGAAATGGGGAACACGCCGGAGATCGTCGAGATCGCCCTGCGCGTGAAGCCGGAAGACGTCTGCCTCGTGCCCGAGAACCGGCGCGAAATCACCACCGAAGGGGGGCTGGACGCCGCCGGGCAGCTCGACGCGCTCACCCCCACGGTCCGGCGGTTGAACGACGCGGGCATTCACGTCAGCCTCTTTATCGAGCCGGCCTTCCCGCAAATCGACGCCGCCGTGAAGCTCCACGCCCACTCCGTGGAACTCCACACCGGCGCGTTTGCCAACACGCAAGGCGAAGCCCACGCGGCCGAACTGGCGCGCATCCGCGAGGCCGCCGCCTACGCCCACGAGCGCGGGCTGCAAGTCAACGCCGGGCACGGCATCAACTACGTCAACATCGCCGAAATCCGCGAAGTGCCTTACCTGACCGAACTCAACATCGGCCACACCATCATCTCCCGGGCGATTTTCGCGGGGTTGGAAGCGGCCGTGAAAGAGCTGATCGCCGCCATGCGGGGGTAGGGCATGACCGGCCCAAAGCCGCTCCAAGCCGTAAGCCGGGTTTTATTCTGGTTTGGAACGTGATGAGAACCCGGAAGCGGAATCGCTCCAATCTTCTCCGCCGCGTGCCCAAGTCGAACTAGGGGCACGAGAGGCAAAGCGACGGTAGGGTTGGCACTCCGTGCCGACCGCACGCGTGCCATTCCTCCGCGTGCTCGAGTGAAAATCGCGCTCCGGCCGGACGGCACGGAGTGCCGTCCCTACCGTCGCCGGTGGCCCGGCTTTGGCGATCTGATCGCTACTTCAGCCGCAGAATGCCTTCCACCTTGCCCGCTTCTTCAATGACCCGGCTCCAGCGCATGTGCCACTGCATGGCTTTGCCCATGGCCGCATAGCCCTGTTTGGGCGGGGCTTTCAAAACATCCTCGGCCAGCTTCCACGCCTCGCCGGGGGCAATTGGCATGGGGATGACATCAAATAGAGCAAGAAGATCCTCCATTTTGGGCCGCTTTGCCAAACAGTCCAAAATGGCGAGAGTCGTATACCAATTGGCCGTCCGGTAATCTTTGACCCAAATGGAATCCCGAATATCCAGCCCAACCGTTCCCGCTTCGAAGTCGCTCTGCTGGTGATAGACGAAAAGGAGCACGTCATAACCCAGCCCGTGAACCATTTGGGTCCCGCTGGTGCAGGGGCGGAAAGAGTCGTTCAACCGGTCGTTCACGAACTTCACATCCACCTTGATATCGGGAAACGTGATCCCTTCCTGCTGGTCCGGCTCCGGCAATTCGTAGCGCTTTGCCAACTCCGTTTTGAACCGGTGCAGGTAATAGGGCTCAATCACGGGGTAATCCAACCCTAGCAGCGCCGGTTCATTGTGGTGGGCATGGGCCTTGGCGAAGGCCGCGGCTTCAATTTGAAGTTGGGCGCGGGTGAGCCGGGGAAGTGTCGAGTCCATCGTGGGAATGAATCATCCTACGGGAACTCCTTCCCGCGAACAAATTTATTCCTCGATTCCCGCCTTTTTACGGCTTGGGCACGAGAGGCAGGAGCGGCGGTCTGCCGCTTGCGGGTAGGGTTGGCACTCCGTGCCGACCGCACGCGTGCCATCTTTCTGTGCGCCCGAGTGAAAATCACGCTCTGCCCGGACGGCACGGAGTGCCGTCCCTACCTCCACCGATTGCCCGACTTTGCCGATTCGATCGCTACTTTAGCCGCAGAATGCCTTCCACTTTGCCCGCTTCTTCAATGACCCGGCTCCAGCGGATGTGCCATTTCATTGCCCTGCCCATGGCCGTATAGCCTTGTCGGGGCGGGTTCTTTTGGACTTCCTGGGCCAGCTTCATCGCCTCCCAGGGATGCACCGGCAGCGAAATGGTCTCGAAACGCGAAAGGAGGTCTTCGACGACGGGCGTTTTCTCAAGGCATTCGATGATGCTCAGGGTGGAATACCAATCGGCGGTTCGATAGCTCTCAACCCAGATGGCGTCCCGAATATTTAGCCATACGGTACCCGCCGCTAAATCGCTCTCTTGATGATAAACAAAAAGCAGGACGTCATATCCCAGCCCATGAACCATTTGGGTTCCGCTGTACATTAGACAGTAGGAATCGTTCAGCCGGTCGTTGACGAATTTCACATCGACCTTGATGCCGGAAAAGGTGATTTCCTCTTCCTGGTCCGGCTCCGGCAATTCGTAGCGCTTTGCCAACTCCGTTTTGAACCGGTGCAGGTAATAGGGCTCAATCACGGGGTAATCCAACCCTAGCAGCGCCGGTTCATTGTGGTGGGCATGGGCCTTGGCGAAGGCCGCGGCTTCAATTTGAAGTTGGGCGCGGGTGAGCCGGGGAAGTGTCGAGTCCATCGTGGGAATAAATCATCCTACGGGAACTCCTTCCCGCGAACAAATTTATTCCTCGATTCCCGCCTTTTTACGGCTTGGGCACGAGAGGCAGGAGCGGCGGTCTGCCGCTTGCGGGTAGGGGCGGCACTCCGTGCCGACCGCACGCGTGCCATCTTTCTGTGCGCCCGAGTGAAAATCACGCTCTGCCCGGACGGCACGGAGTGCCGTCCCTACCGTGGCCGGTTGCCCAACTTTGCCGATTCCCGCCTTTTAAAATCTGCGAAAATCTGCGAAATCTGCGGATAACTCCTCTCCCTCCGACAAAAATCTGTGGAATCTCACCCTCAAATCCTCGGCACCGGCATCGACCTCGTGGAAAACGCGCGGATCGCCGCATCGATTGAGAAATTCGGCGACCGCTTTCTGCACCGGATTTTCACGGAAGGCGAGATCGCCTATTGCGCCTCGATGCCCAATCCCGTGCCGCATTACGCCGCGCGCTTCGCCGCCAAGGAAGCCGTTTCCAAAGCCTTCGGCACCGGTATCGGCAAGGCGCTGGGCTGGCGGGAGATCGAAATCGTCCGGGCCGAGTCCGGGGCCCCCTCGGCCGTCCTCCACGCGGGCGGGGCGGAACTGGCCGTCCAACGCGGCGTGCGCCAGATCTTCGTGAGCCTCACCCACACCGACGCGTACGCCGCCGCCAGCGCCACGATCGCCGGATAACCCGTTTTTGGGAGCCCATGTTCGCCAACGCTTATCACCCTCCCGGCACGCCCCCGGCCACACTGGTCCCCGGCGCGAAAGCCCCGGTGCTGACGTTGATCCAATACGACGGCAACGCGTATGAGGAACGCCGGGTGGAAAAGGTCGAGGACCTGTTTGGATGCCGGGCGAGCGGCAAGGTGAACTGGATCGACCTCGACGGCCTCGGGGATGTCGAGGCGCTCAACCGGCTTGGCGCGCACTTCGGGCTCCATCCGCTGGCCCTGGAAGACGTGCTGCACGCTCCCCAGCGCCCCAAGATCGAGGAATACCCGGGCCATTTTTTCATCGTCACGCAGATCCCCGTCTGGAACGGGGATGCCGCCGAGGTCGTTTTTGAACAGGCCAGCCTCTTTTTCGGGGCCGATTTTCTCATCACCATCCAGGAAAACCCGGCCACCGACATTTTCGGCCCCGTCCGCACCCGCTTGCGCAGCGGCCGCGGGTTCGCCCGGACGCGCGGGCACGATTACCTCGCCTACGCCATCCTCGATTCCATCGTGGACCAGTATTTCCCGCTCCTGGAGCGGTTGGGGGAGTCGATTGAAACCCTCGAAGACGACCTGCTGGAACGGCCAAGCCGCGAGGGCCTTGTGCGGCTCCACACGCTCAAGCGCAGCCTCATGCGCCTGCGCCGCAACATCTGGCCCCTGCGGGATCTTTTCGCCACGCTCACCCGCGACGAGTCCACGCTCGTAAGCGCCGATACGAAACTCTTCCTGCGCGACTGCTACGACCACGCCGTGCGCCTCATGGACGTGGTGGAGACTTACCGGGACCTGACGGCCAGCATGATGGATATTTACCTCTCCAGCGTCGGGATGCGCACCAACGAGGTCATGCGCGTGCTGACGGTCGTGAGCACCATTTTTATTCCCCTGACCTTCCTCGCCGGGGTCTACGGGATGAACTTCGAGGCGATCCCCGGGGCGAAATCCCCCGTCGGTTTCTGGATTTGCGTCGCCGCCATGGGCACGCTGGCCATCGGGATGCTGACGCTTTTCCGCTCCAAGAAATGGATCTAGACGCCCTGTTCGAGCTGGTCCGCCTCAAAAGCGGCCGTTGCAGCATCCGTTGCCGCACGCACAACGAAACCATGCACATCGGCACCGACCCGTGCACGGAGGCGGCGGAATTGCACGTCCGCCCCCAGCGGATTGCCGAACGCGCCCGGGAGGCCGCCGGTTCCGGCACGCCGTTTGTCGTGTGGGACGTGGGGCTGGGGCCCGCCGGGAACGCCATCGCCACCCTGGAGACGCTCCGCACCGTCGAAGCCCCCGTGGAGATCCACAGCTTTGAGATCGATACCCGCGTGTTGGAGTTCGCCCTGCGGCACGCCCAGGCCCTCGGTTATCTCGCCGGATGGGAGGAGCCCGTGCGCGCGCTGCTTGCCCGGGGGGAGGCGCGTCCCCTGCCGCACGTTTTGTGGCGGCTCCACCGGGGCGACTACCTGGGGCAAATCCCCTCCGCGCCGCCGCCCGCCGCCATTTTTCACGACCCCTATTCGCCCGCCCGCAACCCGGCGATGTGGAATACGGACGTCTTCCGCGCCGCCCGCGAGCGGGTGGGGGAGGGGCGCTGCTTGCTCACCAACTACACCCGTTCCACCGCCGTACGCGTCACTTTGGCGCTCTCCGGGTGGTGGGTCGGCTACGGCGCGGCCACCGGCGAAAAGGAGCAGACCACCGTTGCCGCCAGCGTCCCGGAATTGCTGAAACGCCCCCTGGACGGCGCATGGCTGCGGCGTGTCCGCGCCTCCACAAACGCCGCCCCCCAGCGCGGCGGGGCGTATGCCCGGGGACCCATTGGCGAAGCGGACTTTGCCGCCCTTTGCGCCCTGCCCCAGTTCGCCCAAACTTGCCGCTTGATGGGAGAAGTTCCCTCCAGTACAGAATAGGGCAATGGCTCAAGTTCAAACCAGCACCGTTTCGGGCGAGATGACCCTGCGCTTCATCCAGTTCGTGCAGATGCACGCGCAAAACGCCTCCTTTTGCCTCGGGCGCATCGGCAACGCAAAGCCGAACCTCGACATGGCCCGCATGTTGATCGACCAGCTCGCCGCCATCGCCGTCAAAACCCAGGGCAACCTGACGCCGGACGAGGAAACCGTGCTCCAAAACGCCCTCACCAATCTCCAGAACGCCTACGACGAAGTCCGGCGTGCCACCGCTACGCCCGAACCTCCGGCCCCGGGCCGCTGATCTTTCCCACCATGCCTGCCAAACCTCTTAAAATCGGCCCCCTCACCCTGGGCGGCCGGAAACCCCTCTTCATCCTCGGCCCCTGCGTCATGGAGTCCGAGAAGTTCACCTGGCGCATGGCCCGCAAGTTGAAGCGCATTTGCGGCGACCTCGGCGCGCAATTCGTCTTCAAGGCCTCCTTTGACAAGGCCAACCGGACCTCCGTCGATTCCTTCCGGGGCGTCCCCGTGCGCGAAGGGTGCCAACTGCTCGCCGCCATCCGCGAGGAACTGGGCGTCCCCGTCACCACCGACGTGCACACCCCCGAACAGGCCGCCATCGCCGGGGAATTCATCGATATCCTCCAGATTCCCGCCTTTCTTTGCCGTCAAACGGACCTGATTCGCGCCGCCGCCGAGTCGGGCCGCGTCGTCAACGTCAAGAAGGGGCAATTCCTGGCTCCCTGGGACATGAAAAACGTCGCCAAGAAATTGGAGCGCTTTGGCTGCAAAAGTTACTTTTTTACCGAACGGGGCGTCACTTTCGGGTATAATAACCTTGTGGCCGACATGCGCTCATTGTATTGGTTGCGGGAAGGCGGATACCTGGTCATGTTTGACGCGACACACTCCGTGCAGCGCCCGGGCGGCGCGGGAGACAAGACCTCCGGCGATGGGATCCTTGCTCCGGTTCTGGCACGCGCCGCAGCCGCCGCGGGATGCGATGGAATCTTTATCGAAACCCACGAAAACCCCGCCAAGGCCCTTTCCGACGGGCCAAACCAAATCCCGCTGGCAAAACTGCCCGCGCTGTTGAAGAAGTTGGGGGCAATTCATGAATTGGCGCGATAACCCGATCTTTTCCCTCCGCCCCGGCTCCCTTTGGCCGGGGATGGTCCGGCTCACGCTGGTCCTCTGCCTGCTTGGGCTGGGAACCGGCTCGGTGGATGCGAAGACGCGCACGAAGACGAAGAAAAACCCCTCGTCCACGCCCGAGGCCTCTCCGTCCGCCACTCCCGCCGACAAGAGCCTCGACATTCCCATCCCGATCGGCCGCACGGCCAAGGGCGTGCGCATCCCCCTCTACGCCCCGGACGGCAAACTGCAAATGCTCTTCGAGAGCCAAGTCGCCTTCCGCATGGACGCCCAGCAGCTCCAACTCACGGCGCTCAAGATCGCCACTTATGACGACGAGGAGAAACCGGAAATGTCCATCGACATGCCCCAGTCCGTCCTTAATCTCAAAACCCGCATCCTGACCAGCACCGATCCCGTCACCGTCCGGCGGACGGACATGGAGCTGGTCGGAGGCAACATGGTCTTTGACACCCAAACCCGGCAGGGCAAATTTACCGGTCCGGTGCGGATGTTGATCTACAATCTAAACAATGAAGCGGAAAAACCGCAGGAGAGTGCAACTGGTGAATAAATTGAATCGTCCCACCCATCTTCTAGCCGCGGCCGCCCTGGCGGCGCTCCTTCTCCCCGTCCCGGGCGCGCGGGCCCAGAACGGTTTCCACGTTTCCAACGAGACCGGCCTCGAATTGAAACCTTCCGCCCCGCTTCTGGCCGAGGGGAACGCCGACGCCAAAAAAGCCAAGGCCCCGCCCGTCGCCGAGGAGCGGAAAGCGACCGAAATCACCTGCACCGGGGAAACCACCTTTGACGCCAAAGCCGGCATGGCCGTCTTTACCCAGGACGTCAAAGTCACCGATCCCCAGTTCGCCGTCACGGCCGACAAATTAACGGTTTACCTGAAAAAGACCGGCAAAGAACCCGCCATCGGCAAAGAGCCCGGCAAAGCGGCGCCCTCCCCGTCCGCCACGGCCTCCCCGACGGCCACTCCCGCCAAGCCGGACGGCAAGGCCGGCGCGAAACCGGACGCCAAGGATACGAAAGACGCCGCCAGCGGCCTCGAACGCGCCGTCGCCGAGGGGCATGTCATCATCACCCAGGACAAAGTGGACGAAAAAACCGGCGAAGTGACCCACTACGTCGGCAAAGCCGCCAAGGCCGACTACAACGCCGTGACCAGCGAAATGACCCTCACCGGCTGGCCCCAGATCCAGCAGGGCCTCAACAACCAGGTCGCCACCGAGGAGGGGACCGTCATGATCCTGGACCGCGACGGCCACATGCGCACCAAGGGGCCCAGCATGACGGTCATCAAATCCGACTCCAAACCCGATACCAAGCCCGCCAAAACACCGTGAGCACGCCCGAAGCCACCGCCACCCCCGCCACCCCGGCCCCCGCCGTCGATACGCACCCGATTCTGCGGACCGATAAACTCGTGAAAGTTTACGGCGGCCGGGCCGTCGTCAACGGGGTGGAAATCCAGATTCACCCCGGCGAGATCGTCGGGGTCCTGGGGCCCAACGGCGCGGGCAAGACCACCACCTTTTACATGGTCGTCGGCCTCGTGCGGCCCAACGGCGGCCGCGTCATCTTCAAAGACACGGATGTGACCAACTACCCCATGCACCGCCGGGCGCGGATGGGCATGGGCTACCTCCCCCAGGAGGAATCCATCTTCCGCAAGCTGACCGTCGAGGAGAACATCATGGCCATCCTCGAGACCACCAACAAGACCAAGAAGGAACGCCGCCAGCGCTGCGAGGAACTCCTCAACCAGTTCGGCATCGAACACGTCGCCAAGCAACTGGCCCTTACCTTGAGCGGCGGCGAAAAACGCCGTCTCACCATCGCCCGCTCCCTCGTCAGCAACCCCAGCCTGCTCATGCTCGACGAGCCCTTCAGCGGCGTCGATCCCATCGCCGTCTACGACGTTCAGCAGATCATCGTCAACCTGCGCAAAACCGGCCTGGCCATCCTGATCACCGACCACAACGTCCGGGAAACCCTCTCCATCGTGGACCGCGCCTACCTGATCTTCGAAGGCCGCGTCGAGAGCGAGGGAACCAAGGAATTTCTCGTCAACGACCCGATCAGCCGCCAACTCTACCTGGGCGAGCGCTTTTCCATGTGATTTTTGTTCCCAAATAATCCCAAAAAAGGAGGAAAAAACCCAATGCAAGTAGCCAATGTAAACCTGCCTATCAATGTTACCGGCCGTCATGTCGAAGTGACCGCGCCGATCAAGGATTACGCCGTCAAGAAGGTGGAAGGGTTGCATCTCGATTTCCCGCGCATCATGGAGGTGCAGGTGATTCTGGATGTCCAAAAATACCGGCACATTGCCGAAGTTGTCCTCCATTGCGCCAACCACATCACCCTTGAGGCGGTTTCCGAATCCACCGATCTTTACGCCGCCATCGACGAAGTCATGGGCAAAATCGCCCAGCAAATGCGGAAATTCAAAACCCGCATCCTGCGCCAAAACCGGCCGCGCCATGCCACGGTAAAGAACTACCACGAGAAGATCCTCAACATCGAGGGCTTCGAGGAGCACGCCGAGGCCGAGCCGAAAGTCGTCGAAACCGAGACATACACCGTCCGGCCCATGTACGTGGATGAAGCCGTCCTCCAGTTGGAAGTCTCCAACCGCGAGTTCATCGTCTTCACCAACGCCAACACCGAAAAAGTCAACGTCCTCTACCGGCGCAAAGACAAAGGCTACGGCCTCATCGAGCCGAACGCCTAGAGAGCTGTGATCCGCAGATTTCGCAGACGGACGCAGATTCCTTTTAAAAAATCTGTGAAAATCTGCGCAATCTGCGGATTCCCTTCTGCCTTTTGTTCTCCCCCGCTTCATGAAATCCAAGGGCAAATATCCCACCCTCAGCGTCGGCGAATTCTACACCCGCTTCTCCGAAGGACTTTTTCTCACGCTTCTCGGCTCCGCCGCCGGGTTCGACCGCCCCATCAAAGAGCCGACCATCAACCGGCCCGGCCTCGCCCTTTCCGGTTTTTTTGACTACTTCGCCGCCAAGCGCATCCAGGTCCTGGGGAGCGCCGAGCTGGCCTACCTGCGCAAGCTCCCCGCGGAAGAAGTCCGCCTGCGCCTGCGGGAAGTCATCCAGCGGCGCATCCCCTGCCTCATCCTAGCCCGCGGCAGCCGTCCTCCCAAATATCTCCTGGCCGAAGCCGAGGCCGCCGGCATCTCCGTTTTCCGCACGCCGATGGTGACGATGAACTTCATCAACGCCGCCACCCTGGCCTTGGAAAGCGCGTTCGCCCCCTCCGTCACCGAACACGGCAGCATGGTCGATATCCTGGGCGTCGGCACCCTCGTGCGGGGGTCCGCCGGGATCGGCAAAAGCGAGTGCGTCCTGGGCCTGCTGGAGCGGGGCTACCCCCTCATCAGTGACGATGTGACCCGCCTGCGGCTGATCTCCGGCCAGCACCTCGTCGGCACCGCGCCCGAGCTGACCCGCCACCACATGGAAGTCCGCGGCGTCGGCATCATCAACGTCTCCTCCATGTTCGGCATCCGGGCCGTGCGGGTGGAAAAAGTGCTCGACCTGATTGTCACGTTAAAAGACTGGCAAGAATTGGAAGAGCCCGATAGAATCGGCCTGAATCAACAATTTCATGAGATCCTGGGCGTTCAAGTCCCGCATATAATCATCCCCGTGCGCATTGGCCGGGATTTGTCGCGCCTCGTAGAGGTCGCGGCGCTCGACCAAAAGCTCAAAAGCATGGGGCAGGATAGTGCGAAGGAGTTCAACGACCGTCTCTTGAGTGCAATGCAAATCAAACGCTGATGGGCCTCTTAAGCCGGAAAACCACCACCAACCAGGACCCCGCGATCGTGAAGGAATTTACGATTTTGAACCGCCTCGGGCTGCATGCCCGCCCGTCGGCCATGTTCGTCAAAACCGCCAACCGGTTTAAAGCCGAAGTGTGGGTCGAGAAAGACGGGGAACAAGTCAACGGCAAGAGCATCATGGGCCTCATGATGCTGGCCGCCGGGCAGGGCTCCAAATTGCTCGTGACTTGCGAAGGCCCCGACGCCGAACAAGCCCTCGCCGAGATCGAAGCGCTCATTTCGCGGCGCTTTGACGAAGAGTAGGGCGCGGGTCGGATGAATCCTGCCGGTTTGAATCCGGGCCGCCGTCTTTGATAACGGGATTAACAGGTGAAAGCATTTCACTTGCAGCCCGCCGCGCGCGGAAGGAATTCCGGCATCAAATCCGAGCGGGGCAGTCTTCGGAAAAAATCCTGTCAATCCTCCTAATCTTGTTAATCCTGTTAAAATTCCGGCGCATCGCCTCCCTCCCAACCCTTTTCCCTCCCGTGCATCCTGTCTTTTGCGCCAGCTTGAAGGCGTGAACACTCGGCCATGTTCACGAATTCAAGACGATGAGGAAAAGACAGGGATGAATGAGGAAACCAGGAAACAGAGTTTTGATTCCCCGGCATCTTCTTTTCTTCCTGGATTCCTCATTTTTTCAATGAATTCGTGAACAGCTCCTAGTGGGCTGGTAGCGAAAAAGACAACAAAATCCGGCCAACGTGCTTGTCATCCCGACCGCAGGGAGGGACCTCGCAAACGTCTCGACGCTTTCCATTCTTCAGCATCCTGAAGCCTTGGAGGGATCCCTCGCAAGCTCGGGATGACCCGTTTGGAGACCGCGTTTCCTTTCACGCTTTCTGCCATGAACGTAGCTAACAGCCCACTAGAAGAATAGATTTGTTTACGGAAGGGATTTCCCCTATGAGGATGTTTTCCTTTCACGATGGACCCGTCCCTTCCGCTGCTTACCCGCGCCCAACTTCAGATCGAAGCCTCCGCTTTCGCCAAGGCCCACGCTCACCACAATGAACCGGCGCTGTTGGGGTTGGATTACCCCGTCGTTGAGCCCTATTACCTGCATCGGTTCAAAACAGAGCTGGCAAAACGTTACGAACTGCCGGAAGCCGACTCGGACGAAGGGATCACGTTCCCCGGCATCAAGGTCGATGTGAAGTTCATCAATGACCGCTTGGAAGACTCCTACTGCCCGATGATCAGCGGGATGCAGCGCTTCCAGGGGCTGGGTTACGATGTGTTGCTTTTTGTTTATCACCAGCAGAGCGACTTCACGGCGGGCACCGTCTGGCTGGATATCCAGCAAGCCATTTGGGTGGAAAATTACCGGACCGCAGATTGGTACGCGACGATCTCGCTTATCGACTGCCTGGCGAAAACACCGGCAATGGAAAACATTCTCGCCATTTTGGACGATCTCCCTTTTTCCCTTCATCCAGGAGAAGCGTGGAAACTTGCCGAAAATGTTCTCAAGACGCCTCCCAAGCAGGGTTACGCGGCAATAGGACGCGCAAGCGAATGGCACATCCGCTGGGGCCGGGTTATCCGGGAAGCGGGGAAAGTGGACGGCATTCTGCGCCTGGAGTGAGGGCTTCTTTTTCTCCTCTCGTTCCCGGGCTCCAGTATGGGCACGAGGTAAAATTTCTTCAGGCAACCGCTCTAAACCCTTGCAGGCGGCCGCTTTTGGCGCAAAAATCTTTCTTTAAAGTGAGAACCAACCCGGTTTTGCGCAACCGCCCATGAGCGACACCCAGCAACGAATCGAACGGCGTTTCCACGGGGTGGGCGTATCCCCCGGCATCGCTCGCGGGACCGTCTTTGTGCTTCGGCCCGAAGACGAGGAGCCCCCTTCGCGCCGCATTGAAGAGTGGGAAGTGCCCGGGGAAGTCGCCCGGCTGGAGGCCGCGCTTGTCCAAACCCGCGAGCAGATCCTCGAAATGCAAACGCGGATCGCCGGGGCCATCGGCGCCAAAGACGCCAGCATTTTTGACGCCCACCTCCTGGTCGTCGAAGACCGCACCTTGATCGACGAAGTCCTGCGCACCATCGCCCGGGAGCATTCCAACATCGAATACGTCTTCCAGCAGGTGGCCAACCGCTACGCCAAGACGCTGAGCGAAATCGACGACCCCTACCTGCGCGAGCGGGCGCTCGACATCAACGACGTCTGCCGCCGCGTCGTGCGCAACCTGATGGGCAAAGACGCGCGGACGGCGACCCAGATCGACGTCCCCCACATCCTCGTCGCCCACAATTTGACCCCGTCGGACACCGCGCAGCTCAACCGGCACCTTGTCCTCGGCTTTGCCACCGACGTCGGCAGCCGGACCTCGCACACGGCCATCATGGCGCGGTCCCTCAACATCCCCGCCGTCGTCGCCCTCCACAACGTCAGCGAGGCGTTGCTTTCCGGCGACCAGGTCCTCCTGGACGGTTACAGCGGCATGGTCATCCTCAACCCGAGCGACCAGACCCTCTGGGAATACGGCGAACTGGAAGTCAAGAAAACCGCCGTCGAAGACAAGCTCGGGACCCTGCGCGAGACCGCCTCCACCACCGTCGACGGGCGGCACATCACCCTTTCCGCCAACATCGAGCTGCCCAGTGACGTGGAACTCGTCAAACAGAGCGGCGCCGAAGGCATCGGGCTCTACCGGACGGAGTTTTTCTACATCAACAAAGACGAACTC
>JAQTMF010000064.1 GCA_028714515.1 Chthoniobacteraceae bacterium
CGGGCGCGCAGGAGACCTTCTTCCAGAGCGAGGTCGGGGCGCAAGGGGCTCTGGGGGAAGCGGCGGCTGAAGTCGGCGTATTCCTGGGCAAACCGGGCGTAGTTGCCTTGGTGCAGCCAGCAGAGGGCGATGTTGAATTGGGCGATTTCGGCGAAGGCGGGCGTTTGCTCCCCTGCCCCGCGGTAGACGGTGGCGGCGAGGACGTAGTCGCCGGTTTGGAAGTGGACGGCGGCGGAGGCGAGGGCGATTTCGCCGCGCAGGCCGGGCGAGGTGGCGGCGCGCAGGGCGTCTTCGAGGGCTTTTTGCGCGGCGCCGGTTTTGCCGGAGGCGGCGAGGAGGCGGCCTTCCATCAGAAGGGCGGGGGCCAGCAGCGGGTGGCCGGGGAAGCGCGTGGGGAAGTTCTCCAGGGCTTCGAGGGCGTGCTCCGGCTTGGCGTCGCGCCCGTAGGCTTTGGCCAGGTAATAGGCGGCGTAGCCTGCCCGGAGCGGTTTGTCGGTCCGGCGGACCAATCCCTGCAATTCGGCGAGGGAGGGGTTTTCTTCGCCGCCGTAGATTTCGTCCAGCTTTTGGAAAAGGATGCCCAGGGAGGGGCTGTTGGGGTTGTGCCAGAGGAATTGCTCCAGGATGTCGTCGGCGGCGGTGAGGCTGGTGAGTTCGGACCGCGATTTGGTCATGCCGATGGCGATGCCGACGAGCATGGAGTGGGTGAGGTAGCGGGGGTCGCGCTGGAGGGCTTCGAATTGGTCGAATGCCTGGGCCATTTTGTTCTGGGCCAGGAGAAGCTGGGCGTCGAGATAGCGCTTCCACTTGCGCTCGGGCTCCGCCAGGGGCTCGCGGATGCCGGAGAGGAGGCGCGCGCAGGCGGCGGGCTGCTCTTGCTCCAGCCGGTATTCGGCCAGCCGCAGCGTGACGCACGCGGGGGCGTTCGCGGCCACGGACTCCAAGGTGGCGGCGGCTTCGGCCAGCCGCCCGAGGGCGCGGAGGCTCTCGGCTTTGCCCAAGACGGCGGGGAGGTATTGCGGGGATTTGGGATCGGAGGCGACGGGGGCGTAGAGGGCGAGCGCTTCTTCCCAGCGCCCGGCGGCGGCCTGGATGCGGGCTTCGAGGAGCGGGGCCTGGACTTCGGGGTCGGCCGCTTGTTTGAGGGCTTCGTCGGTGCGCCCGGCGGCGAGGAGGGCCTCGGCGAGTTTGGTTTTGGCTTCGCGGCAAAGCGCGGGATCGGGGGAGAGGGCGAGCTGTTCGCGGAGTTTGACGACAGCGACTTCGGCGACGCCTTCGTCCAGGGCGCGGAGGGCTTCGTCGAGCGGGCCGCGATCCGCCGAGAACGCCGGGGCGGCGGGCAGCACGGATGCCAGCCAGAGGCCCAGGAGGGCGCGGCGAAGAAAAGGAAAGGGAAACGTCATGAGGCGAGCTTTTCTTTATGCCAGTTTTGGCAAAAAAGGAACAGGTTTTGGAACGGAACACGGGAAGCCGGCTCCTCTTTCCGGTTTAGGGGAAGGCGGAGATTGACCTCTTTACGCGCGATCAGTAGGAATAAAGTTCCTATTTGGACCGGAACAAGATGTTTTCGGGAAAAGGAGATCTCCCCATGAAAAACAGGATTTGCTGGATGGTGCTGCTGGTGTGCGCGGCGATGCTCTCGGGCTGCGCGACGTCCGTTCAGCACAAATCGTATGCCGCGGCCCCCGCGAAGGCGGGCGACGGCTCGGCCGAGGTGCGGCCGGACCGGATGTTGATTTGGAAGGCGCGGCTGACGATCGAGGTGGGCTGTGTCGCCGATGCCGTTCAGCAAGCCGGCGCGATGGCGGAACGCGAGGGAGGGTTTGTGGAGAGCAAATCGGACCGCGGGGAGCAGTCGGCGAGCGTGACGCTGCGGGTTCCCTCCCGGAAGCTCAAGGCGGCTGTCGCGAGCTTCGAGTCGCTGGGCAAGGTGACTTTCCGCAATCTCGAAGGAGAGGACGTCACGGAGCAGTATATCGACGTGGATGCGCGGTTGAAGAACAAGATCGCCTTGCGCGACAAGTTGAAGGGGTTGCTGGAGAAGGCGTCGGAGGTGAAGGATATCCTCGCCATCGAGACGGAGTTGAACCGGGTGCAGGCCGATATCGATTCGATGCAGGGGCAGATCAAATCCCTGAAGGGGAAAGCGGACTTCGCGACGATCGATCTTTCCCTGGAGCGAAAGACCCTCAAGGGACCTCTGGGCTATGTGTTCAGCGGGCTTTGGTGGGGGATCGAGAAGTTGTTCGTGATCCGGGAATGACGCGGCGCTTTTGCCGCCTCTTCCCCCTTCATTCCTTAGGCGCCGGAGCTTTTGAGGCAACCGGCCGCCCGGGCCGTGCAAAATTTTCCGGTTGCATCTTCCCTGGCTCCCGTGGAGGATAGCGGACCTTTATGTCCACAGATCGCAAAGTCGTCATCACCGGAATCGGGGTCGTCACCCCGATTGGCAAAGATCTCGCATCCTTTTGGGACTCGCTGAAAAACGGACGCAGCGGCATCGACCGCATCTGCTCCTTCGATACTACCGACTACGACTGCAAGATCGCGGGCGAGGTCAAGGAGTTCAACCCCGTGCCGTTCTTCAAGAACCCGAAGGACGCCCGCCGCACCGACCGTTTCACCCAATTCGCCATGGCCGCCGCCAAGATGGCCATGGCCGACTCCGGCGTGGACCTCGACAAAGTGGACCGCACCCGCTTCGGCACCATCATCGGCAGCGGCATCGGCGGCCTGCGCACCCTGTGTGAGCAGCACACCATCCTCATGAACAAGGGGCCCAATCGCATCTCCCCCTTCATGATCCCGATGATGATCAGCAACATGGCCAGCGGGCTCGTCTCCATGGAATTCGGCCTCTGCGGCCCCAACTTCTCCACCACCTCTGCCTGCGCCACCGCGTGCCACGCCGTCGGCGAAGCCTGGCGCATGGTCCAGCACGGCGAAGCCGACATCTTCCTGTGCGGCGGCGCTGAAGCCACCGTCGTCCCCATCGGCGTCGCCGGGTTCTCCGCCATGAAAGCCTTGAGCACCCGCAACGACGAGCCCCAGCGCGCCTCCCGTCCCTTCGACAAAGACCGCGACGGCTTCGTCATGGGCGAAGGCTCCGGCGTCCTCGTCATCGAGGAACTCGAACACGCCAAACGCCGCGGCGCGCGGATCTACTGCGAACTCTCCGGCTACGGCCTCAGCGCCGACGCCTACCACATGACCTCGCCCCTGCCGGAAGGCGAGGGAGCCGCCCGGTGCATGAAGATGGCCCTCGAAAAGAGCGGCATCGCCCCGGAAGATGTGGACTACGTCAACGCCCACGGCACCTCCACCGGCCTCGGCGACATCTGCGAAACCAAGGCCATCAAAGCGGTCTTTGGCGACCACGCCAAGAACGGGCTCGTGGTCTCCTCCACCAAATCCATGACCGGCCACCTCCTCGGAGCCGCCGGATCCGTCGAAATGGCCGCGTGCATCCTCGCCCTGCGCGAAGGGATCATCCCGCCGACCATCAACCTCGACGAGCCGGACCCGGAGTGCGACCTGGACTACGTCCCGAAAGTCGCCCGCGAGCGCAAAGTGCGCGTCGCCGTCAACAACTCCTTCGGCTTCGGCGGGCACAACGCCACGCTCGTCGCCAAGGCGTTCGAAGGCTAGCGGAGGCGCTCCCATGGCCAAGCGCCTCTTTTCCCGGCGCAACGCCTGGCTTTTGTGGGGAACCGGCTTTTGCTGGTTCCTCGCCGTCTGCCTGTATCCCGTCAGCACCGGGCTCACCCGCGCCGCCGGGGCCGCCCTGGCCGGCGCGCTGGCGCTTGGGCTGCTTGGCCTCTGGTGGCGGCGTCCCGTGGCGCGCTGGAGCCTCCTGGCCCTCTTCACCGCCGCCGCCTTGCTGGGGGCGCTCCCCGGGCGCACCAGCTACGACCGGCCCGCCCTCCGGCGCGAGATCGCGCGGGCGGGCGCGCGGTATGAAGGCGTGCGCTACGTCTGGGGCGGCGAAAACCGCCTCGGCATCGACTGCTCCGGCCTCGTCCGGCGCGCCGCCATCGAAGGCACCTTTACCCACGGCGTCCGCACGCTCAACCCCTGGCTCATCCGCCGCGCCTTCGCGCTCTGGTGGAGCGATATGTCCGCCTCCGAAATGGGGCGCGGCGCGGCCGGAACCGCCCGCAAAGCCGCCGCCCCCTCCTCGTTGCGGCTCTGGAACGACAAAAACCTGCATCCCGGCGACTTCGCCATCACCGCCAGCGGCGTCCACGCCCTCCTCTACCTGGGCGATCACCTCTGGCTGGAAGCCGACCCCTCCGCCCTGAAAGTCCAGCGCCTGCGCACCGGCCGGGACCGCAGCGCCTGGCTCGAAACCCCCGTCGCCGTCTTGCGCTGGCGTTACCTGGAACTGGCCGCGCCGTGAGGAAGCCGCCCGCAAGGCGTTGACGGCCCGCCCCGGCGCGTCTAGACTTCGCCTCGGTCTTCCATGCTCCATTTCACGCCCCAAGAAAAGCGCCTGGCAGCCGCGCTATTGCTTTTCCTCGCGCTCGGGGCCACAGTGCAGCATTACCGGCGGCACCCGGCCGGAGCGCCTGGCGGGCCGCAAGGCACGGCGCGCAACGCCGGGCAGTAGCAGCAAGAGCAACGAATTTTACCCATGCAGAAAACAGGATTCACCGAAGCGCTTGACCAACTCGTCACGGCCGATCCCCGCTACGACCGGGAGGCCTATCTCTTCCTGCAAGACGCGCTCGACTTCACCATGAAGTCCCGCAAAAAGCAGAAGACCGACCTCTCCCGGCACGTCACCGGCCAGGAATTGCTCGAAGGCGTGCGCGCCTTCGCCCTGCGCGAATACGGCCCCATGGTCACGATGGTTTTTGAAACCTGGGGCATCTCCCGCTGCGAAGACTTTGGCGAGATGGTCTTCAACCTCATCCACGCGGGCATCTTCGGCAAAACCGACACCGACACCATCGACGACTTCCACGGCGGCTACAATTTCCACGAAGCCTTCATTAAACCCTTCCAGCCCGAAGGCCAGGCCACCGCGCCCGGCGCATCAGCGGACGGAACCGGCGGAAAAGCGGGCGGCGGCAACGCCGGGGGCGATTCGCCGAGGCAGCCCGGGCAGCCCGGACAACCGCTCCGGCAGTCGTAGACCCGCCGCCCAAGCGGCGAGGCCCCCCGCGCGCACCTTTTCCCCGCACCATGATCGACCTCCCCCCCTCCGCCGTCCGCCAGTGGACCCTCCCCAACGGCCTCGGCATCCTGGTCGAGGAGGACCACTCCGCCCCCGTCGCCAGCGTCCAGGCGTGGTGCGAAACCGGCTCCATCCACGAAGACCGCTGGCTCGGCGCGGGGCTCTCGCACATTCTGGAGCACATGCTCTTCAAGGGCACCGCCACGCGCGGGCCCAACGTCTTCGCCCAGAGCGTCCACGCCGCCGGGGGGATGCTCAACGCCTATACCTCCTTCGACCGCACCGTCTACTGGATCGACCTCCCCAGCGCGGGCGTCCCCATCGCCCTCGACCTCCTCGGCGACGCCCTCCAGCACGCCGCCCTGCCCGAAGAGGAATATGCGAAAGAACAGGAAGTCATCCGGCGCGAATTCGCCATGTGCCAGGATGACCCCGACCGGATGAGTTCCCTGCTCCTCTTCGCCAACGCCTTCCGCCGCCACCCCTACCGGCACCCCGTCATCGGGCACCTCGACATCTACAACCGGCTCACCCGCGACGATGTCCTGGCCTACTACCGGGCCCGCTACGTCCCCAACAACCTCTTCTTCGTCGTCACCGGCGATGTGGCCCCCCAGGCCGTCCACGACCAGCTCGCCGCCGCCTTTGCCAACGCCCCGCGCCGTCCCCTCGCCCCCGTCTTCATCCCGGAGGAACCGCCGCAAACCGGCCGCCGCGAAGAACACGTGGAATTCCCCTCCACCGAGCTGACCCGGCTCGAACTCGCCTGGCACATCCCCGCGCTGACCCACCCCGACATCCCCGCGCTCGACCTCCTGGCCCTCATCCTGGGCGACGGCCGTTCCAGCCGCCTCAACCGGCGCATCCGCGAAGAGCTGGCCCTCGTCCACGGCATCAGCGCCTGGTGCTACACCCCCGGGCACCCCGGCCTCTTCGGCATCGAAGCCCTTGCCGACCCGTCGCGCCGCGAAGCCGCCCTGGCCGAAATCTTCGCCGTCATGGGCCGCCTCCAAAGCGAAGGTGTCACCCCGGCCGAACTGGAAAAAGCCCGCGCGCAAGCCCTCTCCAGCCAGCTTTCCAGCCTCGTCACCACGCGCGGGCGCGCCTCCGACATCGGCTCCAACTGGCTCCTCACCCGCAACCCCGGCTACACCCGCGACTACTTCGCCGCCCTCCAGCGCGTCACCCCCGCCGACGTCGCCCGCGTCGCCGCCGCCTACTGCACGGAAGCCAACCTCACCGTCACCTCGCTCAACCCGCCCGGCACCCTGCCGCCGCCCGCCCGGGCCGCCGCAGCCGCAGCCGCCGGTGCCGTGCGGAAATTCACCCTCTCCAACGGCCTCACCCTCCTCGTGCGCGAAGACCCCCGGCTGCCGCTCGTCTCCGCCGTCGCCTGCTTCAAAGGCGGGCTCCTCGCCGAATCCCCTGAAACCAGCGGCATCGGCCGGCTCCACGCCCACGTCCTGCCCAAAGGCACCGTCACCCGCACCGCCCCCGAAATCGCCGAAGCCATCGAAGCCCTCGGCGGCAGCATCGGCGCCGAATCCGGCAACCACTCCTTCGCCATCTCCCTAAGGACGCTCGCGCCGCACCTCGCCGCCGGGCTCGAAATCCTCGGGGACATCCTTGTCCACCCCGGCTTCCCCGAAGCCGAAATCGCGCGGGAAAAAGAGGCGCAACTCGCCGCCCTCAAGGCCGAAGAGGAGGAACCGACCTCGCTCGCCCGCATCCTCCTGCGCCGCACCCTCTACCCCGGCCACCCCTACGGCCTGCGCCCCGGCGGCACGCCCGGAACCGTCGCCGGGCTCGACCGCGAGAAACTGGCCGCCTTCCACCAACGCTTCGCCGTCGGCCGCAACGGCGTCGTGGCCATCTTTGGAGCCGTGAACGCGGAGGAAGTCCGCGCCCTCGCCGAGCAGGCCTTCGGCGCGCTCCCCGCCGGGGAACCCGCCCACGCCGCGCCGCCCGCTCCCGCCCCGCTTTCCGACTCCCAAACGGTGACGGAACACAAAGCGGGCGAACAAGCCATCCTCATGGCCGGCTACCGGGGCATCGACATGCGCGATCCTCGGCGCTACGCCCTGGAACTCATCGAAGAAGCGAGCAGCGACCTCGGCTCCCGCTTCTTCCTGCGCATCCGCGAGAAAATGGGGCTCGCCTACTTTGTCGGCGCCAGCCAAGTCCAGGGGCTCGTCCCCGGGCCCTTCGTCTTTTACCTCGGCACGGCCCCCGCCAAAGTCGAAGCCGTCCAGGCCGAGCTGCTGGACGAAATCCGCGTCCTCGCCACGGAGGGTCTCGCTCCCGAGGAACTCGCCCGAGCCAAGGCCAAGCTGCTGGGGCAGGAAGCCCTGCGCAAGCAAAGCAACGACGCCCTGGCCTACTCGTGCGCCCTCGACGAACTCTATGGCCTTGGGTATGACGAATATACCCGCCTGCGGGAGCGCATCGAAGCCGTCACGCAGGAAGATGTGCGCGCCGCCGCGCAAGCGCTCTTTGGCGAAGCCCCGCGCATCGTGGCCGTCGTCCGGCCGTAAGCCGGAATATTATTCCCTATGACGCGCCCGTCATCGCGGCGGGGTCGAGGGCGCGATCGAGTTCGTCCTCCGGGAGGACTTTCCAGTCGAGGCAGATTTCCCGGACGGTCCGGCCGGTGTCGGCGCTTTCCTGGGCGATTTCCGCCGCCCGGTCGTAGCCGATGATCGGGGTGAGCGCGGTGACCATGGCCATGGAGATTTCGACGAGGGCTTCGCTGCGCTCTTTGTCGGCGGTGAGCCCTTCGACGCACCGGCTGCGGAAGGTTTCGACGGCGTTGGTGAGGAGCCGGATAGCTTCCAGGATGTTGTAGCCGAGGACGGGCATCATGGTGTTCAGCTCGAAGTTGCCGTTGGCCCCGGCCCAGGTGATGGTGGCGTCGGCTCCGATGACTTGGGCGCAAACCTGCATGAGCATCTCGCACATGACGGGGTTGATTTTGCCGGGCATGATGGAGCTGCCGGGCTGGGTGGGCGGCAGGGTAAGCTCGCCGATGCCGCAGCGCGGGCCGCTGCCGAGCCAGCGGATGTCGTTGGCGATTTTGAAGAGGGAGACGGCGATGGTTTTGAGCTGGCCGCTGGCTTGGACGAGGCCGTCTTTGCTGGCTTGGGCCTCGAAGTGGTTGCGGGCTTCGCGGAAGGCGATGCCGGTCCGGTTCCAAAGGTGGTGCATCACTTTGGAGGGAAATTCCGGGTGGCAGTTGAGGCCGGTGCCGACGGCGGTGCCGCCGAGGGGGACTTCCTCGATCGCGGCGAGGGCGTTGCCGGCGCGCAGGAGGCCGAATTCGATCTGACGGGCGTAGCCGCTGAATTCCTGCCCGAGGCGGATGGGGGTGGCGTCCATCAGGTGGGTGCGTCCGATTTTGATGACTTCCCAGAATTCGAGCGATTTGCGCTCAAGGGCTTCGTGCAGGTGCTCCAGGGCGGGAAGGAGGCCGTTGCGCAGGGATTCGCCGACGGCGACGTGCAGGGCGGTGGGGATGATGTCGTTGCTCGACTGCCCCATGTTGACGTGGTCGTTGGGGTGCACGGGGTCTTTGGACCCGATGGGCCTGCCCGCGAGCTGGCAGCAGCGGTTGGAGAGCACCTCGTTGGCGTTCATGTTGGTGCTGGTGCCGGAGCCGGTCTGGAAAATGTCGAGGATGAAGTGCGCGTCGAGGCTCCCTTTGATCATCTCTTCGGCGGCCCGCGAGATGAGGGTGGCGCGCTCTTCGTCGAGCAGGCCGAGTTCGAGGTTGGCTTCGGCGGAGGCCCATTTGAGGAGGCCGAGCGCCCGGGTGAACTCCCGGCTGAACCGATAGCCGGAGATGGGGAAATTCAGTACGGCGCGCTGGGTGGATGCGCCGTAAAGTGCGTCTGCGGGAACTTCCATTTTTCCCATCGAATCCTCTTCTATGCGGGGGGTGGTTTGCATATGCCTTTGCAGCATAGCCAATAACATAGGAAGCGGAAGACTCTTCTTTCGCGAAAAGCAACTTTTTGCTAGCCTGCCGGGCATGATTTCGATTCCCTCGTTGCGCCCCGTTTTGGCGGCGCTTTTGCTCTTCCCGCTCGCGGCCTGCCAGACGGCCCGGGAGTTCCCCGCGCCCGGCTCGCACTGGAAGAATGCGCAGGGGCAGCTTCAATACCGGACGCCGAAGCGCTCGGTGATCGGCGAGACGGTTTTGAGCGGCAATGGGACGCAGGATTTTCAGCTCGACTACATGGCGGGCCCCGGGGTGCCGCTGATGCGCCTGCGGGAGGCGGGGCAGGTGGCGCGGATGGAGGGGATTTTCGCGGGGGGGAGCTGGCAGGGGGACCCGGCGCACGCCCATGGCCGCCTGGCGAGCTGGGCGGCGCTGCGGGAGGTTTTTGCCGCGCTGGAGACGAAGATTGACGCGCCTTCGGCGACGCTCCATTCCGCGCCCGGGGCCGCGTATCCCTGGACGGCGCAGTTGAACCAGGCCCCGGGGCAGCCCCAGCGCATCCGGATCGAGTTTCCCCGCACGAAAGAGCGCTTTATGTTTGTGCTGTTGCGGTAGGACGCGGCTCAGATGGCCGCCCGCATGAGGGCCAACGCTTGTGTTCAAATCGCGCGCCCACCGGACGGCACGGAGTGCCATCCCAACCTATGACGCGCCGTGGACTTTCGCGGTGTAGGCGGCGGCGGCTTCGCGGATGGTTGCCCCGGCGGTGGCCAGCGGTTTGACGAATTTCGGGGTGAACCACGGGAAGAGGCCCGCGAGGTCGTGGATGACGATCACCTGGCCGTCGCAGTCTTCGCCGGAGCCGATGCCGATGGTGGGGATGCGCAGGGCTTGGGTGATGGGGCGCATGGCTTCGTGTTTGACGAGTTCCACGACGACGGCGATCGCTCCCGCGGCTTCGACGGCCAGGGCGTCGTGGAGCAACTGTTCGGCGGCCTCCGGGGTTTTGCCTTTGATTTTATAGCCCCCTTCTTCGCGGACGCTCTGGGGAAGCATGCCGATGTGGCCGACGACGGCGATGCCCGCGGCGGTGATGGCGGCGATTTGCGTGGCGTGGTCGGCGCCGCCTTCGAGTTTCACGGCGTGGGCACCGGCTTCAACGAGCCGCCGGGCGTTGGCGACGGCTTGCTCGGGGGTGTCGTAGCTGTGGATGGGGAGGTCGCCGATGACCGGCGCGCGCTGAACGCCCCGGGCGGCCGCCCGCGTGTGGTGGACCATGTCGTCCATGGTGACGAGCGTCGTGTCCGGGTAGCCGAGGACGACCATGCCGAGGGAATCGCCGACGAGGATGGTATCCACGCCCGCTTCGTCAAGGAGCCGGGCGGTGGGGTAGTCGTAGGCCGTGAGCATGGCGATTTTTTTGCCCTGCGGCTTGGCGGTATGGAAGATTTCGAGACGGGAATTCGCGTTCATAAGGATGGATAAAAAAGGGTGCCGCTCAGTGCAGAAAGAGCTTCACCAGTTGGACAAAGGGATAGTAGGCGATGCTAAAAATCTCTCCTCCTTTGCTCGGCAAATGTTGGGCGCACCAACGGGTTTTCAGGACTAATTCGTCCAGCACAACCGCAATAAAGGGCACAAAATAGATCGCCACGGCCCAAGAGACATAGGTACCCGCGTTCCCGGAACCGGATTGCTGGGATTCACTGGACATTCTGTGGGAACAATCTCACACCCGGGGAAGCCGGAAGGCCAGCGAGAAGTTCGGCCACGGGCTGGGTGTGGCCGGGCAGGATAAACTCGGGCCGGATGTCGGCGAGCGGCTGGAGAACGAAGCGCCGCAGGGCGATGCGGGGGTGAGGGAGGGTTAACGCGGGGCTTTGAAGCACGGTGTCCCCCAGGTAGAGGAGGTCGAGATCGAGGGTCCGGGGGGCGTGGAAATCGTGAGCCGCCGGACGGCCTTCGCGATGCTCAATTTGCTGGAGGGCGCGAAGGAGACCCAGCGCGCCCCGCTCGCAGCGGATCTCCATCACGGCGTTCAGGTACGCCGGGCTATCCGGCTCGCAATCGACGGGTTCCGTTTCGTAAACAGGCGAGACGAGGGGCGGCTCGGGCCCGGCGTGGAGCAGGCGCAGGGCGGCAACGGCGGCCCGTAGGTGCGCAAGGCGGTCCCCCAGGTTGGAGCCGAGAGCGATGCCGCAGCGCATGGGGTGTGGCGAGGTTATTTCAGGCCGAGAACGTCCTGCATGTCGTAGAGCCCGGCGGGCTGGGACGCGGCCCATTTGGCGGCGCGGATGGAGCCGCGCGCGAAGGTGTCGCGGCTGGAGGCTTTGTGGGTGAGTTCCACGCGCTCGCCGATCCCGGCGTAGATAACGGTGTGGTCGCCCACGACGTCCCCTCCCCGCACGGCGTGCATGCCGATTTCGGTGCCGGTCCGTTCGCCGACGATTCCCTGGCGGCCGTGACGCACGTCTTCGTTGTATTGGAGGCCGCGCACGTCGGCGAGGATTTCGGCCAGGCGCTTGGCGGTGCCGCTGGGGGCGTCTTTTTTGAGCCGGTGGTGCATCTCGACGACTTCGAGGTCAAAGTCCGGCCCGAGGATTTCGGCGGCTTTGCGGGTAAGCCAGAAGAGGGTGTTGACGCCGACGCTGAAGTTGGGGGCGAAGACGACGGGGATCGTTTTTGCCGCTTCGCGGATGGCGGCGATCTGGGCGTCGCTGTGGCCGGTGGTGCCGATGACGAGGAGCTTTTTCGCCTGGACGCACGCTTTGGCGATGCCTTCGGTGAGGCTGGGGTGGCTGAAGTCGATGACGGCGTCGCACGCGGACAGCGCGGCGAGGAAGTCGTCGCCCTGGTCGATGGCGGCGGCGACGGCGGCCTCGGGGTCGCCCCGGAGGGCGCTCAAAATGGCCTGCCCCATGCGCCCTTTGGCGCCGTTGATGAGAAAGCGAATCGGTTGCATGTTGTTTTTTTGTTTTTTCTGTCACCCCGTTGGGGTGGGCTCCGTTTAAAATCGGGTTCCGGGGGTGTCGCTTCGCTCGACCCCCGGCTATTTTCTGTAAACCCTTCGGGTTAAAGCCCTCGGAGTCAAATTTGCGTTGTTTCGCTTAATCTGCGGTCCTCTGCGTAATCTGCGGATACCTCTTTCGCTAGATGAGCTTCAACGCGGCGAGGGTGGCCCGGAGCTTGGCGGTGTTGGCTTCGCTCATTTCGCACAGCGGCAGGCGGAGTTCCCGGGCGATGCGCCCTTGCATGGCCAGCGCGGTTTTGACGGGGACGGGGTTGGTCTCGACGAAGAGGTCGCGGAAGAGCGGATACCACTTTTCGTGCAGGGCGCGGGCTTGCGCGAGGTCGCCGGCGAGGGCGGCTTTGGCGAGGGCGGCGACTTCGCCCGGGATCAGGTTGGAGGCGACGCTGATGACGCCGACGGCTCCGGCGGCCATGAAGGGAAGGGTGAGGGCGTCGTCGCCGGAGAGGATTTCGAACGCCGCCGGGAGGGCTTGGCGAAGCTGGCTGACGCGGTCGGCACTGCCTCCGGCTTCTTTGATGGCGACGATGTTGGGGCAGGCGGCGGCGAGGCGGCGGACGGTTTCGACGCCGATTTCGATGCCGGAGCGGCCGGGGATGCTGTAGAGGACGAGCGGGAGCTTGGTGGCAGCGGCGATGGCCTGGAAGTGGCGGAACAATCCCTCCTGGGAAGGCTTGTTGTAGTACGGAGCGACGAGCAGGGCGGCGTCGGCCCCGGCTTTTTCGGCTTCCTGGGTGAGCGAGATGGCTTCGGTGGTGGAGTTGGACCCGGTGCCCGCGATGACGAGGCAGCGCTTGGCGGCGATCTCGACGGCGAGTTCGATGACGCGGTGGTGTTCGGCGTTATCGAGCGTGGGGGATTCCCCGGTGGTGCCGACGGGCACGATGCCGGTGATCCCGTGAGCGATCTGGTCTTCGATCAAGCGCGTGTAGGCGGCTTCGTCGAGTCGATTATTGCGGAATGGCGTGACCAACGCCGTATGGGCTCCTTCAAACATGGGATGTTCTTTCTAAAATGGTTTCGCGGGAATGGCACGCTTTCTTTAAACCTAAAAAGGACGATGGGAGGGGATGAGATGACGTAAGATGCTCAAGCCGAGATGCCTTGAGGAAGGCTTCAGCGTATCCGAATGGATACGGTGGAGCCTGACGAAAGGCACTCGCGGCCAGCAGATTGCGTCAGATCGCCCCGATCCATTGCCCTTTTTAGGTTAAAGCTCGATTTCCCCCTCGTAGACGAAGTCGGCCGGGCCGGTGAGGGTGACGTTGCGGTAGGCGCCGTTCGCTTTTTCGAAGCCGACTTGCAGGGTGTCGCCGCCGCGCACGCGGACGGAGACGGGGCTCGCCGCGCCGGTCAGTTCATGGAAAATCAGCGCGCTGGCGGTGACGCCGGTGCCGCAGGCGAGGGTTTCGCCTTCGACGCCCCGTTCGTAGGTGCGGATGGCGATGGTGTGCGCATCCACGGGCTGGATGAAGTTGGCGTTGGTCCCGCGCGGGGCGAAGTGGGCGTGGTAACGCAGCCCCGCGCCGTATTCCATCACCGGGACGGCTTCCAGGTTGTCCACGGCGACGACGGCATGCGGCACGCCGGTGTTGACGGAGTGGACGGTGAGGGTTGCTTTTTCCAGAGCGACGGATTCGTTGAGGGCCAGGCCTTGCGGATCGCTCATGTCCAGGCGGATGAGGTCGCCCACGCATTCGGCGGCGATGATCCCGGCTTGCGTTTCAAAGCGGATGCGGCCGGTTTTCCCCGCGAGACGCCCGGCGTAGCGGGTGAAGCAGCGCGCGCCGTTGCCGCACATTTCGGCTTCGCCGCCGTCGGCGTTGTAGTAGCGCATGCGGAAGTCGGCCCCCTGCTCCGCCGGTTCCACGGCAAGCAGCCCGTCGGCTCCGGCGCCCCGGTGGCGGTCGCACAGGCGCGCGATGGTTTCGCGGCTCAAGGGCAGGTCTTTCCGGCGGTTGTCCACGACCACGAAGTCGTTCCCCGCGCCGTTCATCTTGGTAAAGTGCAGCAACATGGGCCGGTTGTAACACAGGAGCGGGTGTGCGCCTATTTTTTTTGCCTGCTGATCCAGGTGAGCATCATGGACCAAAAGGTGAGGGCCAGGCTGAAGAGGGGGATCTGGAGCAGCGAC
>JAQTMF010000065.1:0-2898 GCA_028714515.1 Chthoniobacteraceae bacterium
TTGCCTCTCGGTCGCGCCTTGAAAAATACGAAAAATGGGCTCGGACTTATTTTGCAAACTTGCCTGACAGGACACTAGAGGGAAACTTGAAATCGCCCTCCTTTCGCGCAACGTTGGCTCTTTGCCATGTTGGGAACGCAGAACTTAGCCGTCTTTCTCGTAAGCGCCGTCGTGCTGAACCTCACGCCGGGGCAGGACACCTTCCATATTCTCGCCCGGAGCATCTCCCAGGGCCGCCGGGCCGGGCTGCTGGCCGTCGCGGGCATCCTCTCCGGGTGCTTCACGCACACGTGCGCGGCCGCTTTCGGCCTTTCGGCGTTGATCGCCGCCTCGGCCGGGGCGTTCCACGCCGTGAAATGGGCGGGCGCGGCTTACCTGGTCTACCTGGGGCTGCGGATGGCCTTCAGCCGCTCCCCCGGCGCGTCGCCGCTGCACCCCGTCGCCGCGAATAACCGCTGGGACATCTTCCGAGGCGGGCTTTTTTGCAATCTCTGCAACCCGAAGACGATCCTCTTTTACCTCGCGTTCCTGCCCCAGTTCGTCGCGCCCGACGCCGCGCATAAAATCCCCGCCCTGCTCTTCCTCGGGAGCCTGTTTATCGCCACCAGCACGCTCTATTGCCTGGGGCTCGTGCTCGGCGCTTCGGCCCTGACGCACCGCTTCCGCGAAAGCCCGTCGGCGGGAACGTGGCTCCAGCGCGGGGCGGGCGCGGTCTTCGTCACGCTCGGCATCGGGCTCGTGGCGGAGTAACAAAAAAGGCCCCCGCCCCGGGAAGGGAGCGGAGGCCGATTGGAAAAAAACGCGCCGTTTCTAGTGGTGGTCGCGATCGTGATCCTTCTTGTGGCGCGGATCTTCACGCTCTCCCCGGCGGGGGGGCGGCAGATGGGCGAAACGCGCCGGGTAACGCTGCCGGTCGCGCCAGTAGAATTCCGGGTGGCGCTGGTAGAAGAAGCGGTCGTGGCGAACGCCGCCTTCCACGATAATCACCTCGGGCACGGCGTATTCCACGACGGGGCCGGGAGGAGCATCATACGGATCGGCAACGGCGACGCCGACAGCGGGACGCGGAGGGTAGTAATACGGATCGACGACGCAACCCGTGGTGAGGCAGGCTCCGGCGACCGCCAGAAAGAGCGGAAGTTTGGTGTTCATTCGTTTGCGAGCGCAAGAAATCCTCTATCCCGGCGGGCAATGCAATGCGATTTTCCGATTCCTGCGGCGGGAGTTGCGCCTTGACATTTGGCCCCCGGGCTCTCATGCCATCCTCAACCTATGAGCACACCACAAATCGCGGACAAAAAACCGGCGGTTGTCGACTTGGCGGCGGGCACCTACTACTGGTGCGCCTGCGGCCGTTCCCAGGGGCAGCCGTTCTGCGACGGCTCCCACAAGGGGACCGGATTCCACCCACAGGAGATCGTGGTGGATAAACCGACCAAAATGGCCCTCTGCAACTGTAAACAGACCCACACGCCTCCCTGTTGTGACGGCAGCCACCGCTGCCTGCAAGCCGAGTGACCAAGCCCGAACTCCGCAAAGCCCTCCGCGTCCGCCTCGCCGCCCTGCCGTTCGAGGCCAAGGCGGAGAAATCCGCCGCGATCTGCCGCGCCGCCTCGCAAACGCCCCAGTGGCGCGAGGCCCGCACCGTCGCCTTTTTCGCCCCCCTGCCCGAAGAGCCCAACATCGATCTCCTCTGGGCCGTGCTGGGCAAGCGCATCGTCTGCTACCCGCGCGTGAACGGGGACAACCTCGTCTTCCTGCGCGTCCCCAACCGCGAGGCCCTGCTGGAATCGGGCCGCTGGAACCTCCTGGAGCCCCCGCACCACGACGACCACGTCGTCCCCGCCGGGGCCATCGACCTCTTCTTCATTCCCGGCATCGCCTTCACCGCCGACGGCCGCCGCATGGGCCGGGGCAAGGGATACTACGACCGCCTCCTGGCCCAGCCCGACTTCCGGGCCCCCGCCTTTGGCGTCTGTTTCGCCGAACAACTCGTCCCCCACCTGCCCACCGAAGACCACGACCGGCCGGTAAACCGCGTCTTCTCGGCATAGACAGGGGTCGCGGCAAAAAACTGTCTTTTTTAAAAATCTGGTCAAATCACGAAAAAATCCACAACATAGAGCAACACGTGGTGAGAAGATGGCAAAAGGCACACAGCCCTCCAGAGCCTTTTTACCCGATCACCACTTGAGAAAGAAAAAAGAACACATGTCTAAATTCGGCACCACACAGCCCAACAACCAGGCCGTCCTTGATTTCGTCAAGAAGACGGCGGAACTCACGACGCCCGACCAGATCTTCTGGGTCGATGGCTCCGAAGAGGAAAAGGAATATCTCTACGATCTCGCGGTTAAGGAAGGCCTCCTGTTGAAACTCAACCAGGAGAAACGGCCTGGCTGTTATTACGGACGCTCCAACCCGAACGACGTCGCCCGCGTCGAACAACTCACCTTCATCTGCACCCCGACCAAGAAAGAAGTCGGCCCCACCAACAACTGGGCCGCTCCGGCGGAGATGCACGCCAAGCTCGACGGCCTCCTGAAAGGCTGCATGAAGGGGCGCACCCTCTACGTCATCCCCTACCTCATGGGCCCGGCGGGCTCCCCGCTGACCAAGGTCGGCGTGGAAGTCACCGACTCCCTGATGGTCGTCCTGAACATGCGCATCATGGCCCGCATCGGCGCGGTCGCCTACGGCCACCTCGGGCAGAGCGGCGACTTCAACCGCGGCACCCACTCGATGCTCGACATCAACCCGGAGCGCCGGTACATCGTCCACTTCCCGCAGGAAAACGCCATCACCTCCGTCGGCTCCAACTACGGCGGCAACGTGCTGCTGGGCAAGAAGTGCCTCGCCCTGCGCATCGGCTCCTACCTGGGCCGCAACGAAGGCTGG